>CACWIN010000013.1 GCA_902760965.1 uncultured Bacteroidales bacterium
CTGCCGGAAAAGATAGTAGAAAGGAAACTCTATTTTAGCGATGAACTCCAGACACAACTGAGTCTTTTGCAAAAAAGTCTGGAGGAGAATAATTATTTGGAGTTGCGAAGACAACTGGAAGAGAAGGGGATGCAGAAAGGAATAGCCGCGCTTTTATATGGACCACCGGGCACAGGTAAAACGGAGAGTGTCATGCAGGTGGCAAAGGCTACAGGTAGAGCCATCTATCATGTTGATATCAGTTCAACAAAGTCATGCTGGTTTGGAGAAAGTGAAAAACTCATAAAGGAGGTGTTTAAAAGGTATGAAGATATATGTGAGCATAGTGAAAAGCGGCCAATTCTTCTATTCAATGAGGCCGATGGTATCTTTTCCAAGCGTAAAGACACCGATTCCTCTAACGTAGCACAGACTGAGAATACGATTCAGAACATCATTCTGGAAGAGATGGAGCGTTTGGACGGTATATTGATTGCTACTACCAATATGGCCGAAAACCTAGATGGAGCATTTGAAAGGCGCTTTTTGTTTAAGATTAAATTTGATAAACCTACACTTGAAGCAAGGAAAAGCATATGGCTCTCCAAGATGCCTTCACTCTCAGATGATAACGCTGGGATATTGGCTACTTCATTTAATTTTAGTGGTGGTGAAATAGATAACATTGTCCGTAAGGCTACCATCATGGAAGTTCTTGGTGGTAAAGAGCCGGAGATTCAGGATCTTAAGAGGCTCTGCCACGAAGAAAAACTGCATGGTGGTAGTAGCAGAATAGGTTTTAACACATGAGATGATGTATTTATAGTGTTGCGCGTGTTTTGTAGTATCCGAACTTGTCTCTTTTGATGATGTAGATGGAGGCTTTTCGGGTGCCAAGGGTGCTGATGAACTTGCGCTTAATTCGGGATATGTTGGTGTAGAAAACGATTTTGGATTCGCCACAAAGGTTTTGTATTGTGTTGAGCATCAGGTCTTTGTTGTCAAAGACTGATTCGTGGGCATACAGGAGGTACAGTTCTTGCCAGTGACGGGGGAGGGCATCGGCCTGGATGCCTTCGGGGTGATTTATAAAGAACTGGTATAGTGTTCGTTCTGTTGGATTTAGGTACACTATGGTGTTGTCATCGGGCAGATGAAATTCGCCTGGATGGGGGCCTGGGATGATTAGATTTTTGTTGTTCATACGGACTGATTTTTGTGACAAAGGTGCTGTTGGAAATCGGCAATTCAAAGTGATTACAAGCTTGTAATTGTTTGGAAAAGTTGATTGTTTTAATATGGAAAAAATGGCGTTTGGGCTTGGTGGTTGGCTTTTTTTGCGTACCTTTATGGTATGATAATACGTGGAAACATTGAGGTGCAGTTTTTGTGGCGGTTGCTCTATCATGGAGCGGGCGGGCGGCTGGAGGAGCCGGCGGTTGATTACAGCGGGATGCTGGATGGTATGGAGGCTGCCGAGCTGATGGCGCTTATGACAATGGTGCAGGAGCGGCTTAAAGTTATTGGTTTAGAGTCATTTGCTGAGCCTGTGAATCCTCCGGTTGAATTGTTTATTGACAAGCGCTACATTATTAGAATGGGTGATCCAAATGGTCCGATGCTCCAGCTGCGGCCGTTGGTTAAGACTCTGTTTATCTTGTTTTTACGGCATCCGGAGGGGATTTTACTTAAACAGCGTGATAGTTTTAGGACGGAGCTGGAGGAGATTTATTCCACGATTAATCCTAATACTTTTAGGGAGTATGTAAAGGCTAGGATTGCGCGTCTGGTGGATCTGGAGGACAATTCTTTCAGCGAGAAGGCATCGGTCTTGAATGCGCGGTTGGAGGAGTTGCTTCCGGAGGGGATTGCGGGCGATTATCAGATTAAGGGGTACAACGGTTGCCCGCGTAAAATTGCGGTAAATCCGCTGCTTGTTCACTGGGAATGATGCCATTGGGGACGGTTCCGTTTGGCTCATTTGTTAAAAATGTGCCAAACGGAACCGTCCCCAATGGCATCTTTTTCTATCTTTGCAATATGATTCCGTTTTTGAGTTTAAAGGAGGTAACGGAGCTGCACGGGGCCGAGATTGAGGAGGCCGTTAAGCGTGTGGTATCTTCGGGGTGGTATCTGCAGGGCGCTGAGAATGAGCGCTTTGAGGCGGATTATGCTCAGTTTATTGGCTCTAAGTACTGCGTGGGTTGCGCTAACGGGCTTGACGCTTTGATCTGGATTTTCAGGGCTTACATTGAGCTGGGCGTGATGAAACCGGGCGATGAAGTCATTGTTCCTGCAAACACGTATATCGCTACTATTCTGTCAATTACGGAGAATGAGTTAAAGCCGGTTCTGGTGGAACCCAAGGCCGATACGCTCCAAATTGATGACTCAAAAATTGAGGAGGCAATTACTCCCAAGACCCGGGCGGTTTGCATTGTTCATCTTTACGGGCGGAACGCTTACACCGACAGGATTGGTGAAATTTGTCGCAAGTATGGGCTTAAGCTGGTGGAGGACAATGCTCAAGCGCACGGATGTATATGTGCCGATGGTCGCAAAACCGGTTCGATTGGTGATGCATCGGGCCACAGTTTCTACCCCGGCAAGAACCTGGGCGCGCTGGGCGACGGCGGCGCTGTTATAACTAACGATCCGGATCTTGCAGCAGCCGTGCGGACGCTGGCAAATTATGGGTCATCGGCCAAATACGTATTTAAATATATGGGCCGAAACAGCCGTCTGGATGAGATTCAGGCTGCGGTGCTGGATGTAAAACTCAAGCATTTGGAGGCAGATAATGCGCATCGGCAAAAGGTTGCGGCAATGTATTATGAGGGGCTGCGCAATCCCCTGATTTCGCTGCCCGAGTGTTTGCCCGATGCTCAAAACGTATATCATCTGTTCCCGATTCTGGTGAGCGAAAACAAACGCGACGAACTCCAATCCTATCTGAAAGAAAATGGAATAGAAACCCTAATCCATTACCCAATCCCGCCGCACAAACAGGAATGTTATGCCACTGAGGAATGGAATAGGTCGCAACTAAACCTTCCCATCACAGAAAAACTTGCAGCTCAAGAGCTTAGCCTTCCCATCGGCCCCACAATTTCGGCCGATAATATCAACTACATTATAGATACAATCAACCGCTTCCGCTAAAAAACGAGGCCAAAGGGGACAGGGGCACAAAGGGGACGGTTCTTTTTGTGCCCCTGAGATAATAACCCAAAAGTTCTCTTCCTCCCCAAAAATAGGGGCACAAAAAGAACCGTCCCCATTGTGCCCCTGTCCCTAATGGCGCGAATGTTAAAAATGAGCCGAACGGAACCGTCCCCTTTGGCGCGGGGCACAAAAAGAACCGTCCCCATTGTGCCCCTGTCTTGCGCGTGTTAAAAATTATTAGTAAATTTGCAGTCCGGAAACAATTTTTAAAATATCGATATGAAGAAAATTCTGGCCTTTGTTGCTGTGCTGCTGCCCGTTATGGGTTTTGCGCAGTCAGCTTCCATGATTGCCATGGCTCAGTCTGAGCTACAGAAACGCGGTCTGAATGAGACCGAAGTACGTGCCCGTCTTATGGAAAACGGCATTGACGTGGATAATATTCCGCCCACGGAGTATGCCAACTACCAGAGCAGGGTTATGAGTATCATCAACCAGATGACTGCCGAAAAGAATGCGGCCGATGTTACTCCCGCCGCTCCTGCAACAGGCGGTGAAGAAGTGGTTGTAAGCGCCGAGGATGCACCTCAGACCACCACAGGTGAGGCTGCCGCCGAGCAGGCACTTGAAGAAGCTCTCAAGGAGAATCACGTTTCCACCACTGCCGGCGACAACATTTACGGTCACTCGCTCTTTACAGGCACATCGATGGATGTGTTCCGCACTACCGACGGTGCTCAGGCACCTGACACCTACGTGCTGGGTGAGGGCGATGAAATTCATATCTCAATTTTCGGTTCGTCACAGACCGAGATTCATCAGCGCATTGGTTCCGACGGTTCAATTCAGCCTGCCGGTTCAAGCAAGATATTCCTGAAAGGTATGACTATGGCTCAGGGTAGGGAGGCTATCCGTTCCAAACTGGCCGGTCACTACTCATTCCGTCCCGACCAGATTGCAGTTACAATCACTACCGCACGTACGGTTACAGTAAGCATTTACGGTGAGGTTGGCGTTCAGGGCGGCTTTACGTTATCGGCCTTGAACTCGGCTTTCAACGCTCTGGCAGCTGCCGGCGGTCCTACGGCAATGGGTTCTATCCGTAACATCCAGATGAGCCGCGGCGGCAAGACAAACCGTCTGGACCTTTACAAATATATGACCGAGCCCAGTACCGGAATTAATTATGACCTGCAGAACGGCGATGTTATGTTTGTTCCCGTGGCCGATAAAATTGTTACCCTTGAGGGTGCAGTTAACCGCCCCATGCGTTACGAAATGGTTGCAGGCGAGACAGTTAAGGACCTGCTCCGTTATGCCGGCGGCGTTAAGTACAACGCATATGCCGAATATCTGCAGATTGAGCGCTACTCCAACGATGAGGTTATTTACCTGGAGTACAAGCTTGAAGATGTAATTAAGGGTTCCAAGAGGATTGAGCTGAACAACGGTGATATTGTCCGCGTGCGTGAGTCAAACAAGCCTCTTGAAAAATACGTTTCTATAAACGGTGATGTATTCTATACCGGCCGATACTCATTTGACAACAATAAGACCCTTAAGACTCTCATTGACAAGGCTCAGCCCCGATACACAGCCATGATGGATTATGTGTTTGTGGAGCGTACGCGTCCCGATGAGACAGTCGAGGTTCTTACCATTCCGTTCCCCGGTGTTAACGGCAATCCCGATTTTGACCTGGAGCCCCGTGATGCAGTTCGCGTTCTGGAGCAGTCAACATACAGTGACCTGGGTACCATTGAGGTTAGCGGTCAGGTCAGAGAGCCGTTCTCACGTCAGTTTGGCATTAACGACCGCATGACAGTTGAGCAGGCTATTGGTTATGCAGGTGGTCTTAAGCCCAGCGTATTCCCCGTTGCTTATATTTTCCGTACCGATTTGACCAATCCGTCAAAGAAAGAGTACCTGCGTATTCTGCTTGATAAGGACGGTGATACTCTGCTGCAGCCGGGTGATAAACTTAAGATTTATGACAACACCACTTATACTAATATAGGTGAGGTAAGGATTAGCGGTGCCGTTAAGAATCCTCTGGGTACCGAGTATGATCCTTCAATCAGCGTTCATGACCTGATTGAGATGGCAGGCGGTTTTGAGGTTGGCGCAGCTTATGACCGCGTGGAGGTGTTCCGCGTAAACGTTTCCAAGAAGGATGAGACCGAACTGGATATGATTACTCTGACTGTTGATGAGAACTACAATCCGGTTGGCGGTTTCCAGCTTCAGCCTTATGACCACATTGTGGTTCGTAGGGTTCCTAACTTTACCATGGGTCGTACTGTCGAGGTTAACGGCCGAGTTAAGTATCCGGGCGTATATGTTCTGGAGGATGGCCGCACCCAGCTTTGGGAGGTAATCCAGAAGGCAGGCGGTCTGCTTGACGATGCTGACCCGTACGCTCGTTTGTTCCGTACTTATAAAAACCGCGGTAACATCGGCCTTGATTTGCGCAAGGTAAAGAGCAGCAAGGGTAGCCTTAAGGCCGATCCTATCCTTATGGACGGTGATGTGATCAACATTGTTCGTTTGGAAAATACAATGACAATCCGTGAAATGGGTACACGTATGGCTCAGTATGTGCCCGATGAGTATTCATCGACCCAAAAGACTGTCATTTATCAGGGCAAGCACAATGCTGCATGGTACGTACGTCACTATGCCGGCGGATTTGATAAGATGGCCGATAAGAACAGCGTTACCGTGACTTTCCCCAACAACCAGTCCGAATCAACCAAACGCGGATTTTTCTGGATTCGCCGTTATCCTAAAGTTGAGCCGGGTGGTGTGGTTACAATGCGTTTTGACGAAGATAAGCGTGAGAGAGTTGAAAAGCCCAAGGAGAAGATTGACTGGGGTAATGAGTTGAGAACCTCCTTGTCAACCTTGACATCGGTTATTTCATTGATTATTCTTGTTGACAGACTTAAGTAAATAATATGGACGAGAACAATAATAATATGCCTCAGGCTCAAGAGGAGGAAGGCATTGATATAATGGCGCTGGTCAAGCAGCTTTGGGACGGGCGTAAGACCGTTATAATCTGGACCTGTGCATTTATGGTGCTGGGCCTGATTGCTGCGCTTACCATGAAGCGTTCGTACGCTGTGAGCACTGTAATGGTGCCTCAGCTGAATTCAAGCAAGGCATCATCATTGAGCAGTCTGGCATCGTTGGCGGGATTTGATCTTGGATCGGTCAATACCGGAAGCGAGCTTTCACCGCTTATTTATCCGCAGATTGTTAGCAGCGTTCCTTTCCAGAAGGAGCTTATGTATACTCCGCTTCATTATTCTAAGTGTGATACTGCCATTTGCATGTTTGACTATTCGCTTAGTGATTATGCCAAACCGGGGCCTGTAGGTGCTGTGTTTCAGGCTATTGGTAAGTATACCATTGGCCTGCCTGGCGTGATTCTTGGGGCAATTAGGGGCAAGAAAGAGCCTATTGTTTTGCCCGAGGGTGAAGGTGCTGATGGTGGTGCTGCTGCAAAGCCGCTGGTTATTAGTGAGGACGAGGAAAAGGTGCTTAAGGTTTTGAGTGAGAACGTGTCGCTTGCGGTTGACAAGAAGGAGGGATATGTGACTCTTAACGTTAAGGGGTCCGAGCCTATTCAGACTGCCGAGCTGGCAATGAAGGCGCAGCAGCTGTTGCAGGATGAGATTACCCGTTTCCGTGTTGAAAAATCACAGAGTGAGTTGGAATATATTCAGGCCCGATATAACGAGATTAAGGCTGAGACCGAGTCATATCAGGAGCAACTGGCTAAGATTACTGACCGCCAGCAGAGCCTGACCGGTACCCGTGACCGCATAGAGCGTGACCGTATTCAGACCAAGTACAATATGGCCAGCTCAATTTACAGCGAGCTTGCAAAGCAGCTTGAGCAGTCCAAGATGCAGGTTAAGAAAGATACTCCGGTGTTTACAATTGTTCAGCCTGTGTCGGTTCCTACCAAGCCTGCCAACAGCCGTGCCAAGACACTTATTGTGTGGACGTTCTTTGGCGGCATTCTGGGTTGCGGCATTGTTCTTGGAAAGGGGTATTTGCCTAAGATCAAGGAGATGTTTGCTTGATGCCATTGGGGACGGTTCCGTTTGGCTCATTTGTTAAAAATGAGCCAAACGGAACCGTCCCTTTCGGCCCTTTTTCTTATCTTTGCCATGAAACCAATACCTAATTACAAAAATCTATTATTATGGCACGTAAAGCTAGAGAAAACAGTATTTCCGGCATTTACCATGTAATGCTTAGAGGTGTTAACCGACAAGACATTTTTGAGTGTGAGAAAGATTACCTTAAGTTTCTTGATTTGCTAAGGCGGGCGGCGTTTCCGCGCGATGAGTACAATAAGCCTTCGCCTCCTAATCTGGCGGTTTTTGCGTATTGTCTTATGCCTAATCATGTGCATCTTCTGGTTAGGGAGCAGGATGTGAGGATATCGGACGCAATTAAAAGTATTACAGTGTCTTATGCGTATTATTTTAATCAAAAGTACGATCATGTGGGGCACCTTTTTCAGGACCGGTTCAGGAGCGAGACGGTGAATGATATGGCGTATTTTATTTCGCTGATGCGCTATATTCACCAGAATCCTGTGGCGGGGATGCTTTGCAAAAATGTGGATGGGTACCGATGGAGCAGCTGGTGCGAGTATAATCTTGAGCTGCCCTGCGATGTGGCTGTATGTTCCACAGAATCAGTGTATGACAAGATTACTTTCGATGAGCTGAATGAGCTTGTTAATGAGCCGATGCCTAAGGCGCAGCGTATTCTGGATTTTGATAACGATACTTTGATCCGGATGACCGATGATAAGGTCCGTGAATTTGTCAGAGAGGCGTGCGGCGTGAGGTGTCTTGTTGATATTCAGGGGCTTTCTAAGAAGATGCGGAATGAGATTCTGCGTAAGATGGTGGAGTTTGGGGCTTGCGTTCGGCAGGTTTCCCGCATTACCGGCATTAGCCGCGGGGTTATTGAGCGGGTGTTGAAGAAGAATGAACAGTAGCTGGCGGTCCGATGAGGCCCCAGAGGGGCACAAAGGGGACGGTTCTTTTTGTGCCCCTAAATATGGCTCTAGGAGGGGTTGTAGCGAGGGGCACAAAAAGAACCGTCCCCTTTGTGCCCCTCTGGGCCCCTTTGTGCTCATCGGTCTTATCCGAGGATTTGACCGATATTGGAGATGAAGAGTTTTACGGAGATTGCAAGGAGGATGATTCCAAAGAACTTGCGGAGTATGTAAATGAATCCGGGCCCCAGGATCTTTTCTATTTTGTTGACCGATTTAAGGACAATGTAGATAAAGAGCACGTTGAGCGACAGCGCGATCATTATGTTTATGGTGTGGTATTCGGCCTTAAGGGAGAGCAGGGTTGTGAACGAACCGGCTCCAACTATGAGAGGAAATACCAGCGGGACGATTGTGGACATGCCTTGAGGGCTGGAATCGTACTTGAATATTGACACATCAAAGATCATTTCAAAGCCGATGGCCAGGATCACGATTGAACCCGCTATTGCAAATGACTGAACATCAACGCCAAAGAGTGAAAGGATTCCGTCGCCTAGAAAGTAGATTCCGGTGAGCAGTACCCACGAAATTATTGACACTTTCAGTGCCGGAACTCTTCCGGTTTTATGCTGCAGGTCAATGATGATTGGGATTGAGCCTATGATATCAAGTATTGCAAACAGAACTACAAATGCTCCTGCTATTTCCTTAAAATTGATGTCCATTTTTATATGTGTTTAAATTGGGCGCAAAGATAATAAAAATACAATAAATATTCAGCAAATGAGGCGCGGTTTATCTTTGATTTTTGTGGAATTTTGTAGGATTTGCTTACTTTTGCAAAGAATTGACAAATAGACAGTGATTGATGGATAAGTTATATCCGATGTTGTTTGAGCCTAATCTTCATACCATTGTTTGGGGTGGAGACAGGCTTGTCAAATGGAAAGAAACAGGGCCGATGGGGACGGTTCCGTTTGGCTCGTTTGTTAAAAACGAGCCAAACGGAACCGTCCCCAATGGCCCTATCGGTGAAAGCTGGGAGGTCAGTGCTGTGGAGAGCTCGCCTAGTGTGGTGAGCAATGGGGCTTGGGCCGGCCGGACGTTGCCGGAGGTGGTGGCATCGGCCCCCGATGATATTCTTGGTAAGGCGGTGGCAAAGCGTTACGGAGGGCTTATGCCGTTGCTGGTCAAGTTTATAGACGCGCGCAAGGATTTGTCAATTCAGGTTCATCCAAACGACGAGATGGCTCAGCGCGAGCACGGAAAGTTTGGCAAGACCGAGATGTGGTATATTATTGATGCTGAGCCCGGTGCGTGCATTTATTCGGGTTTTAGCAAGACTCTCACGCCCGATGAGTACAAGCGCATGGTGGCCGATGGGACCATTACCGATGCACTGGCCAGACATGAGGCGCATCCGGGCGATGTGTTTTACATTCCGGCGGGACGCGTGCATGCAATATGCGGCGGTATTCTATTGGCGGAGATTCAGCAGTCATCGGACGTAACTTACAGAATATTTGATTATAACAGGCCGGGATTGGATGGTCGGCCGCGCGAACTGCACACCGAATTGGCGGCAAAGGCGCTTAGTTATAAAGTTGAGAATAGGTATAGGACGGCTTATTCGGTCAAGGCAAATCATGCCAATAGGGTGGTGGAGACCGCATACTTTAGCGCTCGTGTGACTGAGATCGGGCAGCGTTTTCATCGGGACCTTAAAAAATATGATAGTTTTATCATAACTATGTGTCTTAAAGGTGATTGCAGGATTAAGATTCGACAAACCGGCGACGGGATTGTGTTGCGCGAGGGGTTCAGCTGTCTTATTCCGGCGGCGATTGCCGATTATGATATTGAACCTCTGAACGGGAGTTCGCGGGTTCTGGATGCGTTTATTGACAATCAGAAACGTGGTGTTATAAGGCGGTGGCTTTGGCAGACGTTCCGAAAAACAGAAAAATAAAATATGGCAAATCATGTTGTGATTATGGCGGGAGGTGTTGGAAGCAGGTTCTGGCCGCTCAGCACTCCGGAGTTTCCCAAGCAATTTATTGATATTCTGGGTTGTGGCAGGACGCTTATTCAGCTGACTGTTGACCGGTTTAAGGGCATTTGTCCCGAGACTAACTTTTGGGTTGTGACCAACCACAGCTACGTTGATATTGTTAAGGAGCAGATTCCGGGGATTCCTGCCGAGCATATCCTGGCTGAGCCGGCTGCGCGAAATACTGCACCGTGCATTGCATGGGCGTGCTGGAGCATAAGGCAGGAGGATGCCGATGCAAACGTGGTTGTTACTCCGGCCGATGCAGTGGTGATGAATACGACCGAATTCCAGCGGGTAATTAGCGGCGCTCTGGCATTTACCCAGGGGCATGACAATATTGTGACCATTGGCATTAAACCTAATCGTCCGGAAACGGGGTATGGGTATGTCAAAGCGATGCCGTTGGGGACGGTTCCGTTTGGCTCGTTTGTTAAAAACGAGCCAAACGGAACCGTCCCCAACGGTCCTATTAGGGGAGTTGAGGCGTTTAAGGAGAAACCGGACCTGGAGACGGCTAAAAAGTATTTGGCCGATGGCAACTATCTTTGGAATGCAGGTATATTTGTTTGGAACGTTAAGACCATTACCGATTCTATCAGGGCTTATAAACCTGAATTGGCAAAACAAATGGACAAAATGGTACCATTGGGGACGGTTCCGTTTGGCTCATTTGTTAAAAACGAGCCAAACGGAACCGTCCCCAATGGCATCGTTCAGGAGATATTTCCTCAGTGCGAGAAGATATCGATTGACTATGCTGTGATGGAGCCGGCGGCATCGGACGGTAAGGTGTTTACATATCCGGCCGATTTTGGTTGGAGCGACCTTGGAAACTGGCAATCGTTACACGAAAAACTGAGTAAGGATGCTCAGAACAATGCTGCGGTAGGCAATGTTCATATGTACGAGTGCAAGGATTGCGTGGTTCATACCGAAGGGCTCAAGAAGGTGGTGCTTCAGGGTCTGGAGGGGTATATTGTATCTGAAAAGAACGGACAGCTGCTGGTTTGCAGGCGGAGCGAGGAGCAGCGGATTAAGGAGTTTTCGGCCTAATCGGGCAAAAGTAGTACCATTGGGGACGGTTCCGTTCGGCCTATTTGTTAAAAACGAGCCAAACGGAACCGTCCCCAATGGCCTGGGGCACAAAAAGAACCGTCCCCTTTGTGCCCCTTAGAGCATGTTTTCTTTGGAGAGGGGGCTCCAGGGACCGTCTTGAGCCATGAAGATGATGCTCAGGTCGATTACCTCGAATGTGTGCCACTGGCCCTTGGGGATGTTTACGCCAAGCACGCCGGTGTCGCCTCCCATATGGATGCGCTCCTTTTCAACGCCTTTATCATTATAGAATACGGTGTCCATCTGACCGCGCAGAAGCATGATGGTTTCGGTGGAATAGTTGTGACGATGTATTGCCGTCTTTGTGCCGGGAAGCATCACGTTGAGCATACGCTGTGACTGGTCATCCTCGGAGTTGCGCAGGTCATAGTTCATGCGCAGGCGGGGTGATTCGTGAGCGAGCATCTGCACATTGTCAAGCAGGGCGTTGTCAATAACTACCTGACGCTCAAGCAGTTTGTCTATGCCGCGGAATACGCGGAGCATCTCCTTGCGGACTGCTTCAATATCGCCGCACTCGCCGTCAATCTCGTGATATTTGCCGGCATTCTTATAATATGTGATAAGCGGTTCGGTCTGCTTGTGGTAGGTTGCTATGCGGTTTTTTATGGTTTCAACGTTGGCGTCATCGGCACGGCCTTCAATCTCGGCGCGGTGCTGGATGCGCTCTATGATGGTCTGATCCTTGATCATTATGGAAATGACTGCGTTCACTTTCTCGCCGCGAAGTGCCAGCATCTGATCCAGATCGGCGGCCTGACCTACTGTGCGGGGGAATCCGTCGAGCAGGAATCCGGCAACGTCCTTGTTGGAGTTGAAAGTGTTCTCTATCATGCCCTCCACTACGCTGTCGGGGACCAGGTTTCCGGCATCGATCAGCTCTTTTGCCTGACGACCGAGTTCAGTGCCCGCGGCTATTTCGGCACGAAGCATTTCGCCTGTGCTGATGTGTTTAAGGTTGTACTTTTTTGATATTGCACCGGCCTGTGTGCCTTTTCCGGCACCGGGAGGGCCAAATAAGATGTAGTATTTCATTGATTTATACGGTTTTCAAAAAACAGTTGCGAATATAATATAAAGATGTGAATTATTTAATTTGATAGTTTTAATTTGGAAACTTGGACTGCGCAAAAATTAAGTATTTGTGTATTTTGGGGAATCGGGCTGTTGAAAAGTAGATTGCCTTAAGGGGGAGTTTTTTGGAGCTTTTTTTTTATATTTGTTACCAATAAAAAATATTTACTGAAAAATAATTACAGATATGACTCAAGGTAACGTACGTCCGGCCGATATGGAGCGCATCACGACTCCGGCTCTGGCCAAGAAATTCATTGATGAACAGATTAAGGAGCTGCGTGCTCAGATTGGTGACAAGAAGGTTTTGCTGGCGCTGTCCGGCGGCGTGGATTCATCGGTCGTAGCGGCTTTGCTTATTAAGGCTGTGGGGCAACAGCTTGTTTCTGTGCATGTTAACCACGGTTTGCTGCGCAAGGGCGAGCCCGAGCAGGTGGTTAAGGTTTTCCGCGATGAGCTGAATGCCAACCTGATTTATGTGGATGCTGTTGACCGATTCCTGGACAAGCTGGCAGGCGTGGCCGATCCGGAGCAGAAGCGCAAAATTATTGGCGCCGAGTTTATACGCGTGTTTGAGGAGGAGGCTAGGAAATTATCTGGCATTTCGTTCCTGGCTCAGGGCACAATTTATCCCGATATTGTGGAATCGGGCCCCGTAAAATCGCACCACAACGTGGGCGGTCTGCCTGAGGATCTTAAGTTTGAGCTTGTGGAGCCGATAAAGCTGCTGTTCAAGGATGAGGTGCGCGTGGTTGGCAAGGAGCTGGGTCTGCCCGACAACATGGTGTACAGGCAGCCGTTCCCGGGTCCGGGTCTGGGCGTGCGCTGCACCGGCGCTATTACTCGCGACCGCCTGGAGGCATTGCGTGAGTCCGATGCAATCCTGCGCGAGGAGTTTGCCAAGAACGGCCTGGAGGGCAAGGTTTGGCAGTACTTTACCATCGTGCCCGATTACAAATCAACAGGCGTTAAGTCCGGGCAGCGCTCCTGGGATTGGCCGGTGATTATCCGCGCCGTGAATACCCGCGATGCAATGACGGCAACTATTGAGGAGATTCCTTACAAGCTGCTGCACCATATTACTCAGAGGATTATCACTGAGGTGCCGGGTGTGAACAGGGTGCTTTATGATCTGACTCCGAAACCTACTGGAACCATAGAGTGGGAGTGATTATAAAAACTCGGGCCTTGGTCCGAGTTTTTTAGAAATTTTGGGTTGTTGGCAGGCAAAACCGTCGCCACCCTCGGCGCGTTAGAGGGAGCGGCCCGCGCCCAAAGGGCGTGGGAGGGATAGCGCCTTTAGGCGCGTAGTTTTGCCGTCAATAACCCAAAATTTCCCGATCAATATCGGGCTTAATACTCAATTATAAGTATTGATTGGTTTTGTAGTTAGCAGTAATTTTGCGGGCAAAATTAGCGAGGTATGACTTTACGCGAACTTAAGATTGGTGAGAGTGCGGTGGTGACCGCTGTTGGTGGTGAAGGCGCTCTGCGTCAGCATTTTCTGGATATGGGACTGCTGCCGGGCGTTGAGGTTAAGCTCTTGAAGTATGCGCCGATGGGCGATCCTATGGAGCTGCTGGTTCGCGGGTATACTCTTTCTTTGCGTCTTGAAGAGGCAGCGAAGATCGAAATGAGGCCATTGGGGACGGTTCCGTTTGGCCCGTTTGTTAAAAACGAGCCAAACGGAACCGTCCCCAATGGTACCGATTTTGGGTACAACCTGTCGTTGCACGAGCACAACTCGCATCCGGGTTTGGGTGAGGCAGGCAAGTACCATGATCCGGCGCATGAGAATGCGGTTCCTAAGGGAACGGTGCTCAGGTTTGCGCTGGCGGGGCAGCAGAACTGCGGTAAGACTACCTTATTTAATCAGCTTACGGGGTCTAACCAGCACGTGGGTAATTTTCCGGGCGTGACTGTGGACCGAAAGGACGGGCAGATTAAGGGGCATCCGGATACGCTTGTGACGGATCTGCCGGGCATTTATTCTTTATCGCCCTATACTCAGGAGGAGACGGTTTCGCGCCAGTTCATTATTGAGCAGAAACCTAACTGCATTATCAATATAGTCGATGCGACCAACATTGAGCGCAACCTGTATCTGACGGTTCAGCTGATGGAGCTGGGCGTGCCTATGGTGCTGGCTCTCAATATGATGGATGAGCTGACGGGTAACGGCGGTTCGGTGCGCGTGAATGAGATGGAGCGTATTCTGGGCGTTCCGGTGGTGCCGATATCGGCCGCAAAGGGTGAGGGCATAAAGGAGCTGGTGGAACACGCCATTCATGTGGCTGAGTATCAGGAGGTTCCGGCTCGCACAGACTTTTGCACAAAGGATGATCACGGCGGCGCTGTTCACCGTTGCCTGCACAGCATAATGCACCTGGTTGAGGATCACACCGAGCGTGCGGGTATTCCGGGCCGATTCGCAGCCGGCAAGCTTGCGGAAGGTGATACTCAAGTGCTTGAGGCACTGCAACTTACTCAGAATGAAAAAGAGACGATGGAGCACATAATCCTGCAGATGGAAGAGGAGCGTGGGATGGACCGCGCGGCCGCCATTGCCGATATGCGTTTCTCGTTTATTGAACGCCTTTGCTCTCAGACAGTTATCAAGCCGCAAAAGAGCAAAGAGTATATAAGGAGCCGCAGGATTGACCGCGTTCTGACCGGCCGATGGACCGCAATTCCAATTTTTTTGGTTGTGATGTGTCTGGTAATCTGGCTCTCAATAGACGTACTTGGCGCGCCACTGCAGGACTGGCTTGATCAGGGAATCCAGTGGCTGGCAGGCATTTGCGTGGCTGGTCTTGAGCGGGCCGATGTAAGTCCGGCAATCATATCTTTGGTTGAAGACGGTATTTTTGGCGGCGTGGGAAGCGTGCTTAGTTTTGTGCCTATCATCATCATCCTATTCTTCTTCCTGAGTCTGATTGAGGACAGCGGATATATGGCACGTATCGCTTTTGTGACCGATAAGCTGCTGCGTAAACTTGGTCTGTCGGGCCGTTCTATCGTGCCGCTGCTTATCGGTTTTGGCTGTTCGGTGCCGGCTGTGATGGCTACAAGGACGTTGCCATCGGCCCGTGACCGTAAAATGACAATTCTGCTGACTCCGTTCATGAGCTGCAGCGCCAAGATTCCAATATACGGATTTTTTACCAATGCGTTTTTCCCGGGCAAGGGCGGTCTGATTCTGGCCGGGCTGTACCTGTTGTCTATTCTGGTGGGTGTGATTGTGGCGCTTGTGACCAAGCTGTTCCGCAAGAATTATGTGGCTGCGCCGTTTGTGATGGAGCTGCCCAATTATCGTATGCCGGGCCTCAAGAACGTGAGTCATCTGCTTTGGGATAAGACGAAGGATTTTGTTCAGAGGGCGTTCACCGTAATATTCGTAGCAACAATCGTAATCTGGTTATTGCAAACTTTTGATTTCCGCTTCAATATGGTGGAGAACGGCGAGGGCTCAATGATGGCTTGGGTTGCCGGCGTGCTGGAACCTTTGTTCCGTCCGCTTGGCCTTGGCGATTGGCGAATCGTAACATCGTTTGTAAGCGGTTTTCTTGCAAAGGAGAGCGTGGTTGCAACAATGGAAGTGCTTGGCGTAACCGAGTCCCTTACCGTAATTACCGCTGTGCCGATGCTCATATTCAGCCTGCTCTATACACCCTGCGTTGCTGCAATCAGCAGCGTGCGCCGCGAACTTGGTGACAAGTGGGCAATCTACGTTGTGCTGTTCCAGTGCGTCATTGCCTGGATTGTGGCCTGGTTCGGATACTTAATCGCTCAAGCTGTACTATGAACGCCGCAACCATAATCGCAGTAATCGTTATTGCAGCATCGGTCGTGCTTGCTGTCATCGGCGCCATTAATAAACGCAAAAAGGGAAACTCTTGCTGCGGCTGCTCTATGAGGGACTGCTGCAAAAAATAGTGCCATTGGGGACGGTTCCGTTTGGCTCATTTGTTAAAAACGAGCCAAACGGAACCGTCCCCAATGGCACTGGGGCACAAAAAGAACCGTCCCCTTTGTGCCCCTATTTCAGGAAAGATTCCAGATCAGCGGGATGGTAGGGGATGATGTTTTTTCCTAATACTCTGCAAGCATTATTGGTGATTAGGATGTCGTCCTCTATGCGGATGCCTCCAAAATCGCGGTACTGTTCAATTTTGTCGTAGTTGATGAACTGGGGGAACATTTTATCGGCTTTCCATTTGTCAATCAGGGCGGGGATAAAATAGATGCCGGGTTCGTCGGTCATTACAAATCCGGGTTGGAGACGGCGGCCGCAGCGCAGGAAACTGGTGCCGAATTGTGTGGACGGGCGGACATCGTCGTCAAAACCTACGTAAAGCTGGCCAAGACCCTCCATATCGTGCACATCCATACCCATCATGTGACCCAGACCGTGCTGAAGGAAAAGGGTATGGGCACCGGCCTGGACGGCTTCCTGGGGGTCGCCTTTCATGAGTCCAAGCTCCGTAAGGCGCTCGGCCATGAGGCGGCAAACGTCCATATGCATGTCGAGCCACTTATAACCGGGACGCGACTTTTCAATAACCAGGTCGTGGCAGGCCTCGACAATTGAATAAATTTCACGCTGTTTTGTGGTGAACTTGCCACCAATGGGCATGGTGCGGGTGTTGTCGCTGCAGTAGTTGTTCACGGTCTCGGCGCCGGCATCGACCAGGAGGAGGCGTCCGGGCTCAAGAGGCTTTAAAGACGGGCTGCCGTGAAAAATCTCGCCGTGCTGGGTCACAATGCTGTTGAACGAAACCTTTGCGCCGTACGACATGGCAATTCCCTCAATGAGTCCGCCAATGTATTTCTCGGTCACGCCGGGCTTGCAGGCTTTCATGGCGGCGCAGTGCATTTGGTAACCAATCTCCATGGCGCGCTCAATTTCCTGCACCTCCTCATCGGACTTAACTGCGCGCATGCTAACCACAGCCTTGATGAGCGGGACCGATGCCGCATCGGGCGTCTGGGACGGATGAATTCCAAGCATATCGGCCAGCAGAATCATGTGATCATGGCGGTATGGGGGCAGGAAATGCACCTTTTGGCCGGACTTAAGTGCCTGGGCTACAAGGGACTGAAGCTTGTTGTAAGGGGCGCTGTTATTTACGCCGCACTCAGCTGCCATATCGGCAACCGATGGCACAAAGCCGGTCCAGATTATGTCGTCCAGGTCAATGTCGTTACCAAGCAGCCATTCCTGACCGCTGTCGGCATTGATTACGCCAACCAATGACTCGTGGTCCTGACCAAAATAGTACAGGAAGGAACTGTCCTGACGGAAGGTGTAGGCGTTTTTGGGATAGTTGCAGGGCGTATCGTTGTTTCCCAGCAGGATAATCAGGCCGCTTCCTACTTTCTCTCTGAGAACGCGGCGGCGCTCAACATATGTCTTAACATCAAACAGCATAATTCAATAATTAGTTAGTATGAAACAAAGATAGTGCAAGTCGAGAGGAGAAAAAAGAAACTTGTTCAATTTTTTATCCCAAGCCCCCGCCAAAATATTCCAGTAAAATAGTAAATTCGCGTCAGCTTAAAAACAGGCACCAGGCCCGCCCAAAAGCCCGTTCTTTTAACTTTTAAAACATTTTGGAATCTTAATGATAGAACAAACCCTGAACCGGACAAACTGAATCACTGTCAAGGAAGGGCTACGAAAAACTAAAAGATTGAGTGTATGAAACGTTTATTTTTGATAGCAGCAATGACATTTCTGGCAGGCAACATGTTGTTTGCGCAGGATATATGGAGGGACGAAAAGCTTAATTATGTAATGTATCTGGGTCCCATTAAGGCGGGCGAGGCCAGTTTGGTGACCAAGAACGTGGTTCGTGACGGCAAGAAACGGGTGCAGATGGACCTGATTGCGCGCACAACCAGCACGGTGGAAAAGATTTTCAGCCTTAACGATACTCTTACAACAATAGTTGATCCAAAGAACAGCGCTCCGGTCTATTTCCAGAAGCACTGTTTTGAGGGCGATGACATTGTGCGTGAAAAGGTGAACTTTAGCCTTTCGGCCGATGGAATGTGCACAGCTTCAATGCGTAAGGACTACAAGGACGGTCGCGTAAAGGAGTGTCGCGAGACCAGCGACACGCAGATTTACGATATGGTGAGCGTGGTTGGTTTTGCACGCGCCATAAATACCGATGACCTGTACAAAGGCAAGCGTATTGAATTCCGCCTGGCCGATGCCTGCGACATTATTGACGAGGTTTTGATTTATCAGGGAAAGGAGACTTTAAAGATATCGGGCAAAAAGTATAACTGCTTGGTATTCAGACTAGTGGAACCTTATGTTGAGAAAGGCAAGACTAAGGATCGCGATATTCTTACCATTTACGTGAACAACGATGCTGAGCGTACAATTGTCCAGATGGACATTAAGTTCAAGGTGGGTTCGGCAAAGGCCAAGATTATAAACTAAGGTTTTAACTTTTGGGATTAAACCTTATAGTAGGTAAAGAATCAAACTATAAACCTTAAATATATTAATGCAAATGAGAAAACTTATGTTGGCCGCCATGATGCTTGCGGCTGTGAGTCTGTCAGTCAATGCGGCTAAGAAAGATAAGAAAGAGGCATCAGAGCCTGTTCTTGGTATTAAATCGGGTGTTATAACAATGGCCAACAATATGGGCAACTTTACCGGCGGTGGCCAGGGTATGGGTGGCTTTGGCGGTGGCCAGATGGGTGGCTTTGGAGGCGGCCAGATGGGCGGTTTTGGCGGAGGCCAGGGCATGCGTCCTCAGGGTCAAGGCGGCCAGGGCGGTCAGCGTGGCCAGGGCGGTCAGGGCGGTCAGCGTGGCGACCGTCAGATGAATTTTGACCCCAGCACAATGGTTACCAAGATTTATTTTGACGATTACGGCAAAAAGACAGTTACCGTTACCACTCGTGGTGAGGCCGGTTCGACCCGTTCACTCCAGATTGGTGAGGACAACTATACCATTAACGATGCCGAGAAGACTGCAACCAAGATGCCGTCGTTTGGCGGACGTCGCGGTGGCCAGGGCGGCGGTGGCCGTGGCATGGGCATGGGAATGGGCATGATGGGCATGGGCGCCCAGACCACTCCTATGTTTGACTGGGAAAACCTGGATGCCAAGACCATTAAAAAGAATAAGATCAAGGAACTGGGCGAGGAGGAAGTTGCAGGCGTAAAGTGCAAGATGTACTCGGTTACCCAGAGCAATCAGGGCTATTCAACACAGATGACCGTTTGGATTTACAAGAACCTGACCATGAAGAGTGAGTCAGTTACCGATTTTGGAACCATGGGCCAGACAGTTGAAAAGCTTGAAGAGACAAGCGTTGATCCGTCACTGTTTGAACTTCCTGCCGACTATAAGGTTGAGGAGCGTCAGATGAACTTTGGCGGCGGCGGCATGGGCGGCTTTGGCGGCGGTGACTTTGGTGGCGGTGCCGGTGGATTCGGCGGCGGCATGGGAGGCGGCGGCTTTGGCGGCGGCATGGGCGGCTTTGGCGGCGGCTTCTAAAACGCGGCTTAAGAAAAATCGGCTTAAGAAAAGCGTCTTAAGAAAAATAAAAACCCTTGCGAGTAACTCGTGAGGGTTTTGTTTTGTTATAAAATTAATGTTATCTTTACCCCAAATTAATACCCTAAAGTTATGCTTAACAGAATTGTTTGTTTATCCTTTGCCTTTTTGAGCCTTAGTGCATACGGCCAGATAAGCGCAACTTATTATGTTGACGGGGCCGTTCAGAAAGAAGATAACCGCTCTCATGTTACTCTTGAGGCTATTGGTAGTGGTAGCAGCGTGGTTTATGCTACAAATCAGGTTGACCTTATTTTGACCGCTGTCAGGATGAGCAAGACATCGGGCGAACTTAAAAGCAACGAACGTAGGGAAAGGGGCGTAAACTCCGCAATCCTGGCCGATGAGGGCAGCAAGGTGCTTATGGAGCGCTGCGAGGTAAACAGCCATGTATCATATGCCGATGCCGTTGCTGCGTACGGTGAGGGCACAAACATAACTATGCAAGAGGGTTTTGTACGCATTACGCGCAGCGGTTCGGCCGGGGCCGATGCCCTGAACGGCGCAAAAATAAGATTTGAACATACTGAACTGAATACCACCAGCGGCCAGAGTCCGGTAATGATTGCCGGTAATGGTGGTACTGTAGAGGCAATTGAGACTCTTGGAGGGTCAACGGGCGTGGGTTCGCCGCTGTTCCTTTCGCATGGCGAGTTTCTGGCCCAGAAATGCCGTATGACTGCCAGCGCATGGGCTCTTGCGCAGGTTGACGGCGGACATTTGACCCTTAAGGAGAATACCCTGGTTACACGTTCGTTCTGCGGCGTGATGGTATACAGCACCGGAAAGACCGTTAACAGCGGAAGCGCCGAGCTGAGCAAGAACAAGATCCAGGTTAATGAGGGCCCGCTGTTCTATGTGACAAATGCAAGCGGCGAGATTCATGTGGAGCGCAACAGCTTTACCCATAAGGATGACGATGTCTTGGTTGCCAAGTCCGATGACTGGGGCGTTAAGGGACAGAACGGAGGCCATGCCGTGCTGGTTGTGCAGAATCAGAGTCTTGAAGGTAATGTATGGGCCGACAGCATAAGTTCCGTAAAGGTTGTGCTCAACAAGAAAGGTGTGTTGAGCGGCGCCATAAACAGGGACGGCAACATGGTTGCAGAGCACAGGGTGGTGCTAGGCATAGGTGGCAAATGGAACGTAAAGAAAGACTCGTATCTTACATCGGTCCAGTTTGAACAGCCTTTAAGCAAGGGACTTAAGCAGATTAAGGGAAAACATACGGTTTATTACGATGCCAATGACCCGGCCAATGCGCCTTTGGAAGGAAAGGAGCACAAGATTGGCGGAGGCGGCATGCTTAAACCTTTAAAATAAGGATTTATGAAAAGGACTTTGTATTTGATTCTGGCTCTGTTCCTGAGTATCCCGGTTATGGCCGAGGACATTCAGATAAAGCCGGAACAACTGCCCGAAAAAGCCATGAAGGTCATAAAAAAGGCTTTTCCCGAGGCAAAGATTAAGGAGGCTGTGATTGAGCGCAGAGCCAGTCTTATCCAGTATGAGGTAATGCTGACCGGCGGCGTAAAACTGCAGTTCCATAAGGACGGTACCTTTACCGAGTGCGTTTGTACCAAAGGGGCTGTTCCGCCGATTCTTATCCCGGAAAAGATACGCACTTTTATGTCAAAGGAGTTCCCCGACAGGACGGTTGTGGGAATTGAACATGACAGCAAACTGTTTGACCTTACGCTTGATAACGGTGATGAACTGTGCTTTAACAGCGCATACAGACTAATAGATATTGATCACGCTGATGAAAAAAAGTAGAGTTGTGAGTCATAGCTTAAACCTGTTCAAGGTAATACTGTTGCTTGTTGCAATTTCAGTATTGCCTTGTTCCTGTGTTAAGACAGAACAGGTCAATGACGACCCCTCACAGACTACTCTGCTTGTATATATGGCTGCCGACAACGACCTTAGCTCCAGGGTGACAGGCAATGTGAACGGCATGAGGCAGTCAATTAAAAGCGCCGGCAGCAATGTAAACCTGGTGCTGTTTATGGACGTAAAGGGCAAGACTCCGTGTCTTGTACAGATAAAAGGTGACAGTACCGATACCCTGAAAGTTTATGATAAGGCAACGACCGATTCAACCGACCCCAGCGTATTGAAAATGGTCATAGAGACGGTTCTGGACAGGTTTGAGTCCGATACATACGGCCTGCTTATGTGGTCACACGGGATGGGGTGGCTGCCTGGTTCCAAGCTTCATAATGTAGCCGACAATATGGGATACGCCCAGATTCGCATGGACCCGTATGAACCTTATGCCGGGAATCTGTACAACCTTTATTCCGGATATACAAAGACATTCGGTCTGGAAGGCGTGCAGGGTGAGTACCGATTTATGGAGCTAAAGGATATGGCCAACGCCATTCCGGACAATACTTTTGACTTTATACTGTTTGACGCCTGCTTTATGTCATCGGTCGAGGTGGCATATGCGCTGAGGAACAAGTGCCGTTACTTTATAGGTTCGGCCTATGAGATTGTAAGTGAGGGATTTCCGTATGCGTCAATGACAAATGACCTGCTTAACGGCCGTCTGCTCAAGGCATGCCGTGAGTTCAATTCCTACTATGAACTGCAGTCCGGTTGGAAACAGATGGGTGGTGTGGCGCTTGTAAAGACCAATAAACTGGAGGCTCTGGCGGAGAGTTTCAAGAAGATAGTCGCAAACTCAAAAGATACAATCCCGGATATGAATGCCGATAACATTCAGCGTTTTGACTGTTTTAGGCATCATGTGTTTTATGACCTGGGCGATGTGGCGCGTTACATGTGCAACGACGCCCAGCTGCTGAATGAATTCAATATGGCTCTTGACGACTGTGTTCTGTTCAGCAAATCAACGGATTATATCTTTAAGGGTGAGCACCTGCAATCATCTTATATGGATGAGATAAAGGTGAATTCCTATTGCGGTCTGAGCGTTTTTGTGCCTGTCAGGAAATTTGACAATATGGGACTTAACGCGGAGTACCGGAAGACGGAGTGGAGTATGGATACGGAATATTAGTAAATTGAGAATTGAGAATTGAAAATTGAGAATTGAATTACTGATAACTGACTTAATATGAAAAGAAACCTATTACTGACCGCATTGATTGGTGCGGGAGTCCTGATTTGCGGATGCAAAAGTGATCCAACATTGTCACGTGACAAAAAGAGTTATGATGACCCTCTCCTTAAGAATGAGAAACAGATCAGTGCCATAATTGGCAAGATGACGCTTGAGGAAAAGATTGCTATGCTTCACGGCAAGCACTATTTTACATCGGAGGGCGTTCCCAGCCAGGGTATTGCCGAGATGAACTATGCCGACGGCCCGTTTGGAATACGTGAGGAGATGGAGCCGCTGTCATGGAATCCGCTGCATTGGTCAACCGATTCGGCTACGTTTTTTCCCACCGGTTCGGCCCTGGCCGCCACATGGAGTGAGGACCTTGCATATCAGTACGGCACAGGTATGGCCCGTGAGGCCCGTCTGCGCGGTAAGGATATGATTCTGGGCCCGGCAATCAATATTCAGCGTATTCCTACCGGAGGACGTACATACGAGTATCTGAGCGAGGATCCGTTCCTGAGCTCACGTTTATCGGTTGGCTATACCAAGGGTGTTCAGGATAATGGCGTTGCAGTTTGCGTAAAGCATTTTGCGCTTAACAACCAGGAGACCAACCGTGGCAGCGTGAACGTGATTGTAAGCCCGCGTGCCATGCGTGAGATTTACCTGCCGCCGTTTGAGGCAACTGTAGTTGAGGGAAATGCGTTTGGCGTGATGGCTGCATACAACAAGATTAACGGTACATGGTGCGCCGAGAATCCCAACCTGCTGGACCAGATTCTGCGTAAGGACTGGGGATTCAAGGGTATGGTTATATCGGACTGGGGTGGTACTCACAGTACAGTAGGATCGGTTACAGCCGGTCTTAACGTGGAGATGCCCAGTCAGGATTACATGGGACAGGCCTTGCTGGATTCCGTAAATGCCGGAATAGTATCAGAAAAGGTGATTGATGAGCGTGTACGTGAAATTCTGCGCGTACGTCTGGCTGTTGAGCCGGTTCCTGCCGAGAAGGCCAACAAGGTAATGACCGCTCAGCCGGAGGATGCCCAGATTACATATCGTGTTGCAGCTCAGTCAATTTGCCTGCTTAAGAATGAGGGAGGTCTGCTGCCTATGGATCTGAACAAGATAAAGACCATTGCAGTGATTGGCGATAATGCCGACAAAAAGATGTCAAACGGCGGCGTAGGTGCAGGCGTTAAGGCCCTGTATGAAATTACTCCGCTGGCAGGACTCAGGAACCGCGTTGGCAATAAGGCAAAGATTGTATATGCCCAGGGTTATACATCGCAGCAGGCACGCGGCGGATTTGGCGGATTTGGTGGTTTTGGCGGATTTGGACGCAGTCGCGGTACAACACAGACTGCCTCAAAGCCCGATGATACCGCAAAGAAACTTAAGGACGAGGCTGTTAAGGCCGCAAAGGGTGCCGATATTGTTCTGTTTATAGGTGGTGACAACCGTCAGTGGGAGACCGAGGGCAGTGACCGCAGGAACATGGACCTGCCTTACAACCAGAAGGAGGTACTTGAGGCTGTAGCTCAGGTCAACCCCAATGTGGTGTTCATTGCTGTAGCAGGTGCTCCTGTTGATTTGAACCGTGTTCAGGCCTGCAGCCCCGCAATAGTACAGTCATGGTTTAACGGTACCGAGGGCGGTAACGCACTGGCTGACATACTTATAGGTAAGATATCACCCAGCGGCCGTCTGCCGTTCTCATATCCAATAAAGCTTGAGGACAGCCCGGCATATGCTACCGGCAGTTTCCCGCAGACCGATGCCCCTGTAAACCAGGATGTGTTTGTATCGCTGGTTCAGAAGGATGACAAGGCCGAGGAGATGCTTAAGGGTGCAACAGGTCGCGGTACAGCCCTGTACAGCGAGGATCTTCTGGTTGGTTACCGCTGGTTTGACACCAAGAACAAGCCGGTTATGTATCCGTTTGGTTATGGTCTGGGATACTCGGAGATTGAGTATACCGATTTCAGTCTGGTTACCGAGACTCCCGAGCAGAAGGCTTACAAGGATGGTGACAAGATTATGTTCAGCATAACTCTGAAGAATAACGGTAAGTTTGACCAGCTGGATGTTCCGCAGGTTTACGTACACCGTGTTGACTCAAAGGTAGAGTGGCCGTACAAGGAACTCAAGGCGTTCGGAAAGTACAATGTTCCAGCAGGACAGAGCGTGAACGAGGGGCTGATTATTCCCGTCGAGGACCTCAAGTACTGGGACGAGGAGAAGCATGACTGGGTACTGGAGCCGGGCAAGATTGAGCTGCTTTTGGCACACAATGCCGGCAATGTTGTGCTTAAGACTGAGTGTACTATAAAGTAACTTGCTATTTGTAACTAACCTTTATTATATGAGAAAGTCTTTACAATTACTGACCATTGCGGCTGTGCTGGGTGCTATGAGCCCGCTGGCTGCACAGGAGAGTGTTCCTGTTTACAAGAACACAAACTACTCGTTCCAGGAGAGGGCGGTTGACCTGGTGTCACGCCTTACACTTGAGGAAAAGCAGGCCCTTTTGGGCAATAGCATGGCTGCTGTGCCCAGACTGGGTGTTAAGCAGTACAATGTTTGGAGTGAGGCGCTTCACGGAGTGCTGTCGGGTGCCAATGCATCGGCCGGACTGCAGGGTCCCACATCGTTCCCGGGCAGTGTGGCCCTGGGTTCCAGCTGGGATCCGGAACTTATGGAGCTGGAGGCATCGGTCATTGCCGATGAGGCACGTGCCATTTTCCAGACCGGGACCAAGGGACTTACGTTCTGGAGTCCGGTGGTGGAGCCTATCCGTGACCCGCGTTGGGGACGTACCGGTGAGAGCTACGGCGAGGACCCGTTCCTGGCTGCCGTTATGAGCAGCGGTTTTGTACGCGGCTTTATGGGCGATGACCCCGATTACATTAAGGCCGTGCCCTGTGCCAAGCACTATTTTGCCAACAACAGTGAGTTTGACCGTCATGTGGGCAGTTCCAATATGGACAGCCGTGACATGCGCGAGTTTTACCTGTATCCTTACAAGGAGCTCATTGAGAAGGATAACCTGCCATCAATCATGTCATCGTATAACGCTGTGAACCATGTGCCTACATCGGCCAGCGCATTGTATCTGGATACTATTGCACGCCGCACATACGGCATGAAGGGTTATGTAACAGGTGACTGCGCCGCCATTGAGGATATTTACACGGGTCACTACTATGTGGAGACTGCCGAGGAGGCTACTGCCGCAGGTCTTAAGGCCGGCGTTGACTCCGACTGCGGAAGCGTTTATCAGCGTTACGCCCTGAGCGCACTTGAGAAGGGTCTTATTACCGAGGCCGATATGGACCGTGCGCTGGTGAATATGTTTACCATTCGTATGCGTACCGGTGAGTTTGATCCGCTCATGAAGGTGCCGTATGCCAATTATCCGGCCAGTACCGTGAACTCGGAGCGCAGCCAGGCAATTGCACTTCAGGTTGCAACCCGCACTCCTGTGCTGCTCAAGAACGAGAAGGTGGTTGGCAAAGAGAATAAGGCTCTGCCTATAAGCCTTGAGGGTATTAAGAGCATTGCTCTGATTGGCCCGCAGGCTAACCGTGTGGAGCTGGGACCGTACTCGGGACGTCCTGAGGAGTCAAGCCGTACTACTCCGTATGCAGGTATCAGCAAGTATATTGAGGACAAGGGTCTGGATGTTGAGGTTATGCTGGCATCGGGCGGAAGCACCAAGAGCAAGAGTAATCTGCTTTATGTGGCCTGGTTTGAGCTTGAGAAATCAGACGGCGCCAAGAGCCGCCATGACGCTACACAGTACAGCTCATCATCGCAGGGTATTACCGTTGGTTCCGGAATGGGTACCGAGGAGCAGGTTCGTTCTATTGATGACGGTTCGTGGACCGCATATGAGAACATTGACCTGATTAACGTTGAAAAGATTACAATTGGCGCGAATATTCCTACCGAGGGCGGTATAATTGAGGTGCATGTGGGTTCACCCGAGGGTAACCTGATTAGCACAATTGAGGCTACACGTGCATCGGGTAAGCGTGTAGGCGGCGTATACGGCGCAAGCACCCCCATGGAGGCCAAGGTGAACAAGCTGGGTTACAATGGCCCGCAGACCCTGTATCTGGTTTATAAGGCACCTGAGGATGATGAGATTCCTGAGGATGTTTTGGAAGCTGCCCGCAAGAGCGACGTTGCAATTGTGTTTGTTGGAACCGATGAGAACACTGCAACCGAGGAGGCTGACCGTCTGACACTTAGCCTGCCGGGCAACCAGGTCAAGCTGATCCAGGCTGTGGCTAAGGAGAACAAGAATACCGTGGTGGTTATGCAGACTCTGGGTTGCGTTGAGGTTGAGGACTTTAAGAATCTGGAGAACATTCCGGGCATACTGTGGACCGGTTATAACGGCCAGGCACAGGGTGCTGCAATTCCGCTGGTGCTGTTTGGTGACGTTACTCCCGGCGGTAAGCTGAACGCTACATGGTACAAGTCTGTTAAGGACCTGCCGCCTATTACCGATTATACACTGCGTGCTGAGAACGGTAAACCGGGTCGTACGCTGTGGTACTTTACCAAGCCCGTATCTTATGAGTTCGGTTACGGTATTAGCTACACCACATTTGAGTATTCTGATTTCCAGATAAGCAAGAGCAACATTACTCCTAATGACAAGATTACTATAAGTCTGAATGTTAAGAATACAGGTGATTATGACGGTGATGAGGTTGTTCAGATTTATGTGACCACTCCTGACAGTCCTGCATCATTGCAGCGTCCTATAAAGAGGCTCAAGGGATTTAAGCGCGTTACCATTCCGCGCGGACAGATGCGCCGTGTGGAGATTGACATTGACTGCGCTGACCTTTGGTTCTGGGATCTTAAGACTGACCGTATGATATATGATTCCGGCAAGTACGTGTTTGAGATTGGATCATCATCACAGGATATCCGCGGTAAGGTATCGGCCAACATGAACGGCAGGTTTATTCCTCAGCTTAAGACTGTTGTGGCTGACTGCCGCGTATCGGTGCTGGAGATTGGCCAGACTGCGCAGACGGTGACATCGGCCTGTCTTAACGATGATTCGTTCATTGATATTAGCAAGGCTACTTTGACTTATGTAAGCAGCAATGAAAGCGTTGCTAAGGTTGATGCTACTGGTAAGCTTACCGCTGTGGGTCCCGGTATTGCCACAATTACCGTGAACGTGCTTTATGGAGGCAAGACGGTAAGTGACAGCTATGCCGTTAAGGTGAATGCCGATTTTACTCTGGCTAGCCTTAAGAACGGTAGCAAGTCTATTTTGAGGAAGGGACGTACACAGTACAGCGTGCTGGGTAAGCTGTCATCGCAGGTATCGGCTACCGCCAAGGCAAAGGAGCTTAAGGTGGTTGTGGAGCAGGCTCCTAAGGTGCCCGGCACGACTGTGGTTAAGGTTGTGGAGCCGGTGACCGGTGATGAAAAGACCTATCTGGTGAACTTTGGTACCAAGAGCTCCCCGGATGAGTTCAACAACAACTCTCTGGGACGTCAGTGGAACGTGGTTCGCCGTAACGATGACAACCTGCTTGTGGCCGACGGAAGGCTGGAGATTACCGCTGCCGCCGGTGACATTAACGCCGCTGCCGATAACGGTCAGAACATTGTGATTCAGAGCGCAAACAGCGACTGGACCATTGATACAAAACTGCAGGTGAGCGCTTTGCCTACAGGTGCTCAGAATGCGGGTCTTGTGGCTTATCAGGATGATTCGCATTTTGTTAAGTTTGTATATTCGGGCGCTCAGATGCGTCGCGGTCAGCAGCAGGGGGCTGCTCCGGCTGCCGGCAGTCTGCAGCTTTATGTTGAGGAGAACGGTGCCGCCAAGAGTACGGCTGTGGTGAATCTGGCCGAGGCCGGAGTCAAGGACAACACTCTGTGGCTCAAGCTTGAAAAAGACGGCAGCACATATACTGCGTACTATTCGGTTGATGGCAAGAGCTGGTCAATGGCCGGTCAGACCGATGTGGCCCTTAAGGATATACAGGCCGGTCTGATTGCTTGCCAGGGTGCTCAGAACATGCGTATGGGTATGGGCATGGGTATGCGTCCGGGTGGTGCGGCTCCGGTGCAGCAGGCATCGGCCCCGCTCAAGGCCTGGTTTGACTGGTTCCATATAAAGAACAGGTAAGCATCCTTTTTGATGCGTTTGCATACGATTGATATCCGGAGGCTGCTCCTGGCTGCATTGATTTTGTGGTCGGGGACAGTCTCCGGTTTATTTGCAATTACTCCCGTTGCGGTCGATGTAAAGCCGTATCAGGACGGTTTTGTATTGGCCCGCGCAAACGGCACGATTGTCTGGACCGATATTGAGGGCAATGCTACGGACAGCGTTAAGATAAGGACCGGCATTGCGGGGATTGACGTGCGTGAGGGCAGCGTGTTGGCTGTAAGTCCGGATGGCAGTGTATATAGTGTGGAACGCAACGGGAAGAGCCGCCGTCTGTGCAAGAGTCAGCTTAAGAACAGCGCGGACCATGTGGTTGGCATTGCATGTTCCATGGACAACACTTTGATTCTTACAGAGGGTGGGGTGATACTGGGTACTGCCGATTTTGATTCGTTTTCCAGTTTTGACTTTAACGGCACATATTCGCAGTATTATGATTTTACGCTGTTCTGTGCTATAAGTGCATCGGACAATTTCTTTTATATTGCGGGGACTTTCGGGGACGGGATGCCTGCGGTGTTTACATCGGCCACGGGGAAAGTGTGGAGCGAACGGACTCTGGATTATACCGAGGGGCGCGAGAGCCTGCGGCTTGAGGAGCAGCCTTTGGGACTGGCTTATGACAGGCGGATGGACCGTTTTGTGATGGCCTGCACGGAGGGGTGGCTGTTTTATATGCCGGGGTGCTCGCACTGCAACTCCATTGAACGGAGGTCGGTGCGGGATATTGCCGGCGTGGCATTTAATGAGGGAAAGGCTTATTTACTTGAGTTTTAGCATGTAAAAGCTGGAGGTGGTAAAGAAGTTACGCACCCAGGGGATGCCTCCAACCCAGCGCCAAAGTCTGCGGGGCTTTAGGTGAAACTTGATCTCGTAATGGGGGTTGATGAACCAGAACAGGCGGTCAAGCTTTACAAACGGGCTCTCTTTTATTATCCTTTCAAATTTTTCTATGGGGCATTTGCACTGCTTTATGTCCAGGAGTTCGTCAAGGTGCTGTTTTTCGCCAAACATCTTGAGCATGCCCTTGTACATGAATCGGGGGAGCAGGTGGAACCAGGGCAGGTGTGACAGGAACTTGCTCTTGCATATCTGCTGATGGCCGCCAAAGGGCATTTGCCATGCGGGGAACGACATGAACATTAGGCCTTGGGGCTTGAGCAACACCTGACATTTTGATATGAAGCCCTTTTTATCGGTTATATGTTCAATCACGTCGTGACAGATAATAAGGTCAAACTCATGTTCCAGCTCCTTGAGTTTGAAGACATCGGACGCAATGAATCGGGCCTGAACGCCTTCCTGTTCAAAATATTCTATGGCCGATTGTATCTTGTCCTTTGCAATGTCAACGCCGGTAACATTGCAGCCTTTACGGGCAAAAGGCAGCAGGTTTCCTCCTTCGCCGCAGCCTATCTCAATGATTTTCAGGTCTTTGTCTATATTGAAGAATTTCTGGATGTAAGGCAGGAAATATTTGTTGCTGGTAATTGCAAGCTCGTCAAAATATTGTTTGTGGTCACTATGTCTGGTCTGCATATTGGCACTACTTTTTTGGATTGTTTGCGAAGGTAGTGATTTTTATTAACTTCGCGCCTAAATCAAATAAAAGATACATTTATGGCAATCAGAAAACAGGTTCACAAGTATGTTGTAAAGAGTTTTGAATGTGACCGTAAGGATACGCTGCGCCTGCTTACGCTACTTAATCTGTTTCAGGATATCGCTGATGACAGCGCCAATGAGATTGGGATAGGGTATGATTATCTCAGGACGGTGGGCAAGGCTTGGATTCTTATTGCCATGAACGTTGAGATTGACCGCATGCCTCATTTGCAGGAGGAGATTACCATAAAGAGCTGGCCGTCGGATACATCGGCCCTTTATACGGAGCGTGAGTTTGAGGTTTGGAGCGCGAGCGGGGAGCGTATTATCCGTGCCTGCAGCCAATGGATTGTGATTGATTTTGCGTCACGCCGCCCGGTGCATCTTAATGAGTGGCTGCCGTTGTACGAGCCTATCCGCGAAAAGGTGATTACCGAGGGACGGTTCCCTAAACTGCCTGCCGTGGAACGCGATGATTATTCGGAGCGGTTCCTTGTGCGGTATGATGATATTGACCGTAACAATCACGTTAACAACGCGATATATTCGCTTTGGGCTAGCGAGAGTCTTGTGCCGGAGTATAGGCTGGAGCACGAGCCGGCCCGTCTGGACATTAACTTTAAGAAAGAGGGCCTTTTTGGTGAAAAGATCCTTGTCCACACCCAAATGGACGCCAACACCTCCCTTCACAGCATTCAGTCCGCCGAAGACGGTCGCGAACTTGCCCGAGTCCGCTTCAACTGGCGCTGATTAGGGGCACAAAGGGGACGGTTCTTTTTGTGCCCCTCTTTATTGCGCTAGAAGGTGTTGTAGCGAGGGGCACAAAAAGAACCGTCCCCTTTGTGCCCCTCTTTGGGTCCCAGTGAGCCCCGGTGGAACTAACCAACATTTTGAGCGTATTCGAAGGATTCGGTGAGGGATTTTTGTTTTAGGGTTTGGAGGGCGTTCACGTCTTTGCCGGTCAGGACTTTGGCCGATAGGGCCTTGCGGAAAACAGACAGGCGGTGAAGGTCGGATCCATAGAAATCATACTTGCCTTCCAAAAGCAGATGACGGGCTTTTGCGGCAGCTCCATCGCCGTACACGCCAGCCAGCGACATTATACTCAACTGGAACTTTACTCCCATATCCTTGAGCCTGTCATAATCCTTGAGCGTCATGTAAAGATAACGTTCGGGATGAGCCAGAACAGGGAAAAGTCCGCGCCTGCTTATCTCGTTAAGAGTCTGGTATAATTGTATGGGCGGATTAAAATATGAAGTCTCTACCAACAGATGCGTTCCTTGACCCATAGTGAGCAGATCATTATCGTGGAAACGCTGTTCAAATGTTGAGTCCAGCATATTTTCCGATGCAAGATGCATGATGATAGGCCCGTTGTAAGCGGCACACAGCTTATTGAATCCCTGACGCAGCTGACAGGTTGAATTGGGGTAGTCTTCCATGATATGCGGCGTAAGCCAAACCTCGGTCACACCGGCCTCCTCATAGTAGGAGAGAGCTGCCAGTGACTTATCAAGGTTACGTACGCCGTCATCCACACCCGGGAGAATGTGGCAATGATAATCAACAGCTCCATTCAGGAAACCTATCTCATCAAACGAGTAATGATGGAAAAAGGACCACATACGCTATGCTTCTTGGGGTAATCCGTAAGTGTGATAGCCATAGCCGTACTTGCCGTAGCTATAACTGTATTTGTATCCATAATGGCCGATACGCTCGGTACCATTAAGAATTACACTGATGTTATTGTATCGCTTGGAGGTGTAATAATGGTCCAGCTGAGGTAGCATGGAACGCTCAGTAAGACCTGCCATTACCACAAGGATGCAGGAATCGGCCAGCGGAGCCACCACGTCAGGATCGGTCACGATTCCAATGGGCGGGCAATCCAGGAATATGTAGTCATACTGTGAACGGAGTGAACTTAACATCTTACCAAGCCGCGGCTCAGCCAGAAGTTCAGCCGGGTTAGGCGGCATGATACCCACCGGCATGATATCCATCTTGCTTCCGTCAACATTGTGTACAATCAGGGATTCAAAATCATCGGTCTTTCCACTCAGATAATCGGCAACGCCTTTCTTGGGTTTGCCTACCAGAAGACTCAGCGTGAGCTTTCTTAAATCAAGGTCTATAACCAGCACACGACGGTTCTTGAGTGCTATGGCTGCGGACAGATTGGTTGAGATGAATGTCTTTCCGGAATTTACATTGAATGAAGTAACCATTACTACCTGACTGCCGCCATCGGTTGTGTTGCGCATAAATTCCATATTGGTACGCACCACGCGGAAAGACTCATTGACTACGTCACGGCTATGTTCTTTAACCACTATTTCGCGCTTCTTTTCCTCATGGCTGCTCTTTCCGGCAATAAATAGGATCCATTCCAATGCTCTTTCGTGGAAATGCTTTTTGGGAGCAACCGAAGGGATTTCGCCAAGAAAAGGAACGGAGAGGTTTTCCATGTCTTTCCTGCCGCGGACCGATGTATTAAGAATTTCCCGCAAATACAGGAAACCGAAAGGTATGGCAAGTCCAAGGAATAAAGCCACCAGAAGAATCATTTTTTTATTGGGGGCTACGGGGGAGTTGGAGCCGCCGGGAGAAGAGATGATGCGGGTGGTGTAAGCTGTAAACGCCTGAGACAGTTCATTTTCCTCACGCTTTTGGAGCAGGAATATATAGAGCGCCTCCTTTACCTTTTGCTGACGTTCGTCCGACAGTATCTCACCAGCCTGGCGCGGCACGGCAATGACTCTGGCATCAAAATCATGCTGTACCTGCTCGGTTGAACTTATCTGAATGTTGAGTGATTTGATGTAGTTGTCAAGTGATGTAAGAATGGCTTGCCGGAGGGACGCCATCTGTCCGTCCAGATCCTTAACCAACAGATTATCCTCGCTGGAATTTTCGGCAAGGCGGTTGCGTTGGAGCATATCGTTATTGAACTGGGTAATGAGCGATTGGGTATTGGCATCGCTCAGGCCAACGTTGGCGGGGAGAAGTGCTCCGGCCGATGCACCCAGGACATCGGAACGGAGGATGTGGGCGATTGACAACTGGTTGTTCAGGTCTATAAGCAGTTTGCCGGCCTCGGTGGAAAGCTGCATATCCTGCGATACGGTGTTGTTGTCAGGAAGGCGGTGTGAACTGCGGAAAGAGACGATGGCCTTGTCGACCGAGCCCAACTCCTGCTCAATGATACTGAGACGTTCGTTAATGAATTCGTTGGCCGATGTGGAAATGATGTTCTTATCCTTGATCCAGTTCTCGTTATATACGTTAATGATCATCCACAGCACGTCATCGGCCCTTTGTACGACAACATCCTTATAGGTGAGTTCTATAACTGTGGTGTTCTTGCCGGAGAGGGATGCCGTTAGACTGCTCATGCATCGGTCTGTGGCGGTACGATAGCCTACACGATTAACAAAGATGGGCTCGGTAAAATCCTGTTGTCCAAACGTGAATGCACGCTCTACCAGAATGCGGCCCGCAGGCGTATCAACGGTATCTCCGTAAGCAACCATAAGAACGGTTTCATGATACTTTTCCTTACCCCTGACAAAATGAGACAGGATAACATGCATGGAATCGGCAGGAGAGACCGTGAGTGAAGCTGATTCATTGAACTCTACTGAAAGAAAACGGACTTTGATGGGGAGGGAATTTCCGTAACGCGGAATATTGTGAAACGTACCCTTTGAACTGTAACTTACGTCAAGGTCAAGATTACGAACAACCGACATCATAAGGTCCGGTGACTGGAAATTGACAAGTTCATTGTTAACATTCACGCGGCTCACGCCAAAGCCCAGATCCGAGAATGACGAGGTGACATCAAGTGCCGATGAACTTTTCATGTCTTCCTTTATCAGGATGGATGCACTGCGGCTATAGACCGGTGTATAATGCAGGACATATAGAGTTCCGGCCAACAGGCATATTAAGGCCGAAAGGACAAACCATTTCCAATGGTTCAGAACGATAGCCACGATATCACGAATCGTAAGCCCGTTGTCGCCTTCCAGGGTATCGGTCTGTGTGTTTAAGGAGTTGGAATAGTTGGAATCCATATTGTTTATAGTATAACGCTGATGAGTAGTGTAGTGATTGATGTAGCAAGAGAACTGACAGATATCCAGAATGAAGTGGAGCGGACATTGTTGCCGTTAATGGTTGATTCACGCTGCCGTTTATCGTTGGGCGTAACATATATTACGTCGCCCTGCTGTACATAGAATGCAGGAGAATCATAAATCTGTTGGATATCAAGCAGGTTAAGCCTATACAGGACATCGTGATTAACTTCGTGACGCACCAGAGCCACATCTTCCCTTTGGCCGTTTATGGTCAGGTCGCCCGCCAGACTAAGTGCATCAAAGAGCGTAAATCGGTCACGGTCAATCTTATAACGCCCGGGTCTGGAGACCTCGCCCAGAACCGAGAATCCCAGGTTCATGAATTCAACAATTACAACAGGATCCTTGATCTGACGGCTATTAATAAGAAGTGATTTGATAAGGTTCTCGGCCTCCTCACGTGTAAGACCGGCAAGGTGAATCTTTCCCAAAACGGGAAAATCAATATCTCCATGGGAATCGACCGTATAACCGGAAATGCTTTGCGCACTGGCATTCATGTTGCCGCCAGAGCCTGTGAGAGACTGCGATTCGGCCAAACGCTTACCGTAATACGGAAGGTTAAACATGGACGCAACTTGAGGATCACGACTGTTGACTACGACCGAAATCTGGTCAGTGGGTTGGAGACGGATGTAGTCAATCTTAAGAGGAGAGAGCTCCTCATTGTGAGGCGCATCCTGAAAATAGACAATATTTGCAGGAGTGCTGCAGGCCGCCAAAAGGACCAAGCCAATCAAAAATAGCAAGTTCCGGATATGACCAGAACAGGAATAAAGCAACTGTTTGACCATCATAATGGTTCAATCAATAATTGGAATAGGACTAAAAAGTTAGAGTAAAAGGACTATTCAATTACTTCTAACCAAACAATACTTGTATACTGCTTAAAATTAAATTGGCGCGAAATTATAAAAAAACTACCAACATGAAATATGCTGGTAGTCTTTTTAATATTTATTCATTAATATTTATTCGCCTTCAACCTTGCAGCCTGAAGCGGGGAATGAGTTTTCGTCAAGCTTGAATTTGGGGGTACAGAAGTAGATGAGTTCAGCACGGGTAAGGACTGTATTGTCGGCATCCATGATTTCGGCCTCGATAAATGCTACGTTGCGCATCATCTTGCTTATGCGGGCGCGGACGGTAATCTCGTCCAGAAGTGTGCTGACGGGCTTTAGGTACTCCATGTTCATTTTTGAGGTCACGCCGTTGGTCTGCAGCTTGCGGCAAACGACCCAACCTGCGGTTTCGTCAATGAGCAGGGCCTGAAGACCTCCGTGAAACGTGTTCTGCCAACTCTCGTAATCGTGTGTGGGGTGGAACTTGGTTACAATGTAGTCACCATCCTCCCAGAATTCCTGATGGAGTCCGATGGGGTTAGTGGGGCAGCATACAAAGCAGTTGTACCCTTGGGTACCAATCCATGGGTTAATTATCTTTTTCATACTCATTTATTTTTGTCTGTTTTTTTGTCCTGATACAGAAAGCGGCGGATTTTGTGCGTGGCGGTTTTGTTGAACGGTTCTTTCATTACCTCCACGTCCTTGATCTTTAGGAAATGGCTCACCTTGGAGTTTACAAATTCCATAACCTCTTTCTTGCGGCGCTCTATGTTCTCAAGGAACTTTTCCTGGCCTTCAAGGTTCCAGTCAATGGCGCCGTCGTTAAACTGAACCAGCGCTACGAGCTGTCCGGCTCGGCTTATAACGAGTGATTCATTAACGTCCGATATCTTATTGATTACGCTCTCTATCTCCTCAGGGTAGATGTTCTCGCCCGATGCTCCGATGATTACGTTACCTGATCGGCCCAGGATTGAGTATCGGCCCTTCTTGTCCATGGTGGCGATATCGCCGGTGCGCATCCAGCCGTCATCGGTCATTACGGCACGGGTACGGGCGTAATCCTTGTAGTATCCCAGCATTACGTTGGGGCCTTTTACCTGCAGTTCACCCTGACCGGTTTCAGGGTTGACATCGGCCAGACGTACCTGCACCTCATATGATGCGGTACCGGTGGTGCCCAGATGTGTGCGCTTGGGGCCGGCGTCGCATATTAGCGGGGCGGTCTCAGTGAGGCCGTAGCCTATTGCGTAGGGGAATTTGATGTTGCGCAGGAACTCCTCAACATCGCGGTCCAGCTTGGAGCCGCCTATGCCAAAGAAACGAACCCTGCCGCCAAACTGCTGCTTGACTTTTTTGCCCACCAGGAAATAGAGAATGTGCGGAAAATGTTTCTTGAGGTAGCGCAGATACTTGCTGCCGGCTATGGTTGGGAATATCTTGCCACGGATTACTTTCTCGATGATAAGAGGTACCGACAGTATCGTGGTGGGACGTATCTTGAGCAGCGCCTGACTCAGTATGGTGGGAGTGGGGGGCTTCTGGATGTAATAGACGGGGCAGCCGGTGGAGAACGGATAGAGCATTCCGATGCTCATCTCATACGTATGGGCCAGCGGCAGGATGGACAGGAATACGTCCTTGCGGCGATAAACCTTGTGCGCATACCATGCCTCGAGCACGTTGTGGCAGAAGTTGCGGTGACTCAGCATCACTCCCTTGGCGTTGCCGGTGGTGCCCGATGTGTATATGATGGCGGCAATATCAGTAGCATCGGGCACTTTACTGCGTCCGTCACACGTATAGCTCTCATCCTCGGCCTTTATCAGGTCAAAGGTGCTGATATCTATTATGATATTCAGGCGGTTATATGATTCTTTACTAATCTTTGGAAGCTGTTTCCGACTTACGAATATGGCTTTCGCCTCAGAGTGAACCAGGATATTCTCAACCTCGTTAGGTGAAAGATCCGGTAACATTGGCACGGCAATACGGCCGTGAGCTGTTATTGCGAAGA
>CACWIN010000014.1 GCA_902760965.1 uncultured Bacteroidales bacterium
ACACTTCCAGCGTATAGGTCTCGTCACTCTCGCATACCGGGTAGATATCCCAGTCAAAGTTCTCGGTCATCACAAACCGGCGTACAGGATTGGTGTTGGTCATGTCATCACTCCAGCCCACAAAGTGGAAGCCGTTGTCAGGCGTAACCGTAACCTCAATCTCATCGGCGATCACGCCCTCGAGCGAATTATAAAGATAAGAGAATCGTTGTCATTTAAGTATCCGGTTAATCTAAATGATAATGTGAAAGATTCCTTAACTTTGCAGTCGCAATGCTGACGTGGACGCTGTTTCTCCTTTTCCTTTTTGTGACAGCCGCGAGTTTCACCCAACGGGTCACGGGGTTTGGCTTCGGCATCATCGCGATGACGATGCTCCCATACCTGCTCCCGTCGTATGGTGAGGCAACGGCCCTGTCGGGCTTGCTGGCAATCTTCACGGCACTCATCCCGGCGATCCGGATGCGAGGTCTGCTGCATTGGCGCAAACTGGCCGTGATCCTGCCGGTGTTCTTGGCCGTGTCTTTTTTTGCGGTTCGGATGGTGACCGGCGTGGACAGTGACCTGTTGCGCCACATCTTGGGCGGGGTTTTGATCGCGGTCAGCCTGTATTTCTTTTTTATCAGCGGCCGGATCCATCTTCCGCCCCGCGTGGATGTACAGGCGGGAATGGGAGCCCTGTCCGGATTGATGGGGGGCCTTTTCGCGATGCAGGGCCCTCCGGCGGTCATTTATTTCCTCGGCTGCGCAGACAGCAAGGATGAGTATATCGCGCTTACGCAGTGGTATTTCCTGATCGGTAACGCGGCGATGTCGCTGTTCCGTGCAGGAAATGGGCTGGTCACACCTACCGTCCTGCGGATGTGGTGCTTCGCCCTGCCCGGCGTGTTCCTGGGGCTTTGGCTGGGGAAGAAAGTCTATGCCCGCCTTCGTGCGGAAAGACTGAGGAAAGTCGTCTATGCTTTCCTCGCGGTGGCCGGTTTCGCGGCTCTTCTTGCGTAGGATCAGTTAGATCTCGAAGTCGAGGCAGGTGCCACTGGCGGCTGCGGAAGACCCAGCGGAACGGCACCTGAACGAAGGTGTAATCGGTAAATTTGAACCGTCAATTTTCGGCAAAGTAAAATCAGCACATTTTGGCAAAGTAAAATCGGCACATAGAAATACCACTTCTATGAAGTAAACCCCAAAAGTTAGACAAAAAACTTTTGTGGTTCACTTCAAACGCGTCATTTTGTGTCAATTTTTAATCAGAGGATGATTTCAATCTTTGCGGTCTCGCCTGCCTTGAAGGTGTACTGGACATGGTCGCCGTCCTTGGTCAGCTCCTTGCCATTCACAAGGATGCGGCAGCCTTCCCGGCGGTTCCTAAGCGTCAGGGTCTGGGCCTGATTGGAGGTGATGGAGGCACGGATACCCTTCTCGTCCCAGTCCATATGATTAAGCTTGGCAAAGGTATACAGCCATACGCCGTCAATGGCACCGTTCATCAAGTTGTCGGGCATGACCGGCAGGAATTCCACTGTGCCGGGCTCGCTGAAGACACACATCTCAACCAGGAACGCCGGGACAGCGCCAGTCAGGTCCGGGAATACGCCCCTGTATGGGAAGTGGCTGGTCTGCAGCGTGCGGCGGACAAAGCCGTGGTTGAGTAGCTGGCTAAGGTTCTGCTCGGCTTCTTCCATGTCTTTCAGACGGATGGCCGTGAAGGCACGGTGGATGATGCCATGGGCAGAATCGTCCTGCTGGGCGCGCTTGCGGTTGGAGATTATGATGGCTTCAGACAGCTCGGGGTCCTTTTCGGGTGTGACCGCGCGGCCGGGCCATACGTCATAATGGTGGGACACGTGGCGGTGGTTGTAGTTCTCCTCGATAGTTGGCCAAGCCCATTCCTTCAGGCCGCCGTCCAGGTCCAGGAGATAGGTTGGAAGGTCTGCCAGCTGGGCCTCCCAGTGAGGGATGTTGTCTTGCTCAATGCCCAGTGTCTTGCAGCCATCGATCAGGTTCATCAGGATCTCGCGGCAGATGGCTATATCCATGACAGAGTTTATCCTGGTAGGATTTCTGTCTCTGCTGGTGACTGTCTCATAGCCGGGATTCGGGGTCGGGTTCTCCGGAGAGAAGGACGGATAGAAGATGACCTTGCCGTCAGGGCCACGGTCACACGCGTAATCCTCGTAGAACAGGGCCATTTCCTTGTAGGCCGGAATCACACGGGTGCGCAGGAATTCCTTGTCTCCTGTAACGAGGTAGTAGCCCCAAAGCTCGTTGTAAATCCAACCCAGGACACCTGTAAAGCCGTAATGCGGATAGGTGTGCGAGAAATGATAGTACAGGCCGGAATTAGGGTCGCAGTGGACGCTGGCCAGCAGGCCGCGGGCACCGTAGAGCAGCTGCGCGTTGGTGCGGAAGTCATCGAACTTGGTCTCGTAATACTTGAAATACACGTCCATCTCGTCAAAGAGGCCGGTGTTGTTACCCGCGCATACCTGAAGGTTAGTGTTGATGTTGTGCTGGCCCGTAAAAGGAGGAATATACTTGCCAGTCTCGTAAATCTGGAAGAATCGGCCCATGTCATAGAGTTTTTCCAGCAGGGCGGGATCCAGCTCGTTCCTGCTGTGGGCCCGCCGGAGCAGTTCCTCGCCGGAAAGCAGCATGTCCTGGTCGGGGCTAAGATGGATACGGGAACGGTCCATGCGTTGGCCGATGTACTTTTCGTTGCCTTTGAGCAGCTTGTCGAAATCGACCTTCATGGCCATCAGTCCGTCACGGATGGGCTTGACGCATTCAAAGGTGAAGTCACTATCAAACCTCTCTATCTTAGCGACGACCGTCAGACCGTCCGCGCCGGAAATGTGCATACCTCTTTCGGTCTTATTCATAGCGCCGCCTTTGGGCAGAAAGCGGATTACCACGGCGTAGCCTTTTTGGCCGAATTCCGGATTGTACGCTGTGGCCAGAGTGATCACACCGTCCTCAATATTAAGCTGGTGGGTGCTGCCGTTCAATCTTGGCAGTTGCATCTCCACGTCCAGGTCCAGCTGTCCCTTGGGCGCAGTGAAGCGGTTCACGGTGACGTCGCCGTCATAGGCGCAGAAGCATTCGTTACGGAAAGAACCGCGCGCATCGGTCCACATGGAGGTAATCATGCCGTTCTGCATGTCCAGAAAGCGCAAATAGTCCCGGGTATCGGGCTGCTCCGGACGGCGGAATCTGAGCGTGAAGGCTGTGTGTCTGGACGGTCCGCCTACGGGGTACAGAATATCGTTGTCAAAATTCATGTACTTTTCAAAGCCGGCCTTTTTCTGGGCCTCGTCCACAAGGGCGTTCGCCTCATTCGGCTTGCCCTCCAGCAGGAGTTGGCGGATGCGTGGCAGGTAGGGGCGCAAGTCTGGAGGCAGGGGAGTCTCTGCCCATTTGGGCTCATAGAGCATCTCATGGGTATAGGTCACCACATCGTTATAGGGCTGACCGGAAGTCTGGATGCGTAGTGTGCCGCTGCCTGTGATGAAATTGTCCGATGACTCTCCCGCGGGGGCGATAGAGCAGATATTGTGTTTGGGCAGGATGGCGGAGCGCTTCTCCACCGGAATATATGGGATGGAATACTCGAGCTTTTTGGTTTCTATCTTAGCATAACTCTCATCCGGGTTGTTCTGATAGCCCTTAGAGCTGGTGGTCACCATAGCAATGCAGAAAAATGTGAAAAATGTAATTGACTTTCTCATAGCTGAAATAAGGTTAGTTCAACGAAAAATAAACCGAGCATAAAGTTACTGAATTTATTTGTATTGCAGACGATTTGATTTACATTAGTCTTATATACATGTTAATAATGGTTCCGGCCTCTATTATAATAAACTTGAGAGCAATACGAGCGTTTCCTATAAACTATCAGTAAGCATATCAATAATGCTCTTAAGGAGGAACTGGAAGGCGAAGAGGTAGTCGCAAAATTTGCGAATACCACTCAACATGGTGCTATGGAGGGGAAAACTCAAACTCATGAAGTTGAATATTTCAATCTTGAGATGGTTTCTTCCGTTGGTTGTCGCGTTAAGAGCAATCGCGGTGTGCAGTTCCGCAAGTGGGCTATTATAGTACATCTTGATAAAACCGAGACGAAAAACTACCGGATATTTGATAAAACCGAGACGAATGGCATAGAAATAACGCTTTCCTGACACAAAAGTATCAGTTCCCTGTGTCACAATGGGTACAGCCTAATCTTTTCAAGATGACTTTCAAACCTCTTCAAGTCTTCAGCAGCAAAAGGTTTCCCGTGTGCAGGATACACCATCCGTGGGTTCAATGCAATCATCTTCTTCCATGACTCCTTGTACTCCTCCAGATTCTCAATCCAGATGATAGTACGCTTAATGCTTGGGAAATCGTTCATGGCCGCGTCACCGCAAAACAGGATGCCGTCCATCATCATCGCAATATGGTCGGCCGTATGGCCTGGCGTCTCAATCACGCTGAAAGGCAACTTCAGTTCCTTAAACTCTGCCGAATCAATGGTAATCAGCCTGTCCCGGTATTCCTCCTTCAGTGGCGGGTACTTGTGCTCACCTTTGCCAAACAGCGCCAGAACCTGACAGAACAGCCAGGCCAACCTGCTTGAACAACCTCCCTCAAATGAATTCTGCCCTTTAAGCAAACCTTCAATAGCTTTAGGATGCAGAATAACCTTGGCGTCGGTAATGGCCAGCACATCATTCAGGAATCCGTCATGGTCATCGTGCGCATGGGTCAGGAACACATACCTAATCTCCTCAGGCTCAACACCAGCCTTTTTCAGCCGTTTCCTGAAAGCCTCATAATACTCAGCATACCCAGTGTCAATCAACACATATCCGCCACCTTTCAGGCTGACCAAGTAATTGTTTACCACCCTGTTTCCCAGATTGTATATCATATCGGTAACTATCATATCCTTTTTCCGGTACAAAGGTACTCCCATAAACCTGCAACCCGGTTGCAAACCATTCGGTCAAACCCCATGACTGAGATCCCGAAAGAATTTCAGGGTAAAGGTTTTGATAAGTTCCTGGAAAGATGTAAGTTTGCCAACATGACAGAGATAGAGCAAAGAGGGAACAGATAGAGGCGTTATAGCATAGAGTGTCATCCGATATCACCATAATAAAAGCAGATTTCAGCACAGAGCAACCGCTACCGTTAGCTCCCGGTATCCGTGCCGGCTTTCCTAGTCCCGCGCAGGACTACCTGCATGATACTTTGGACTTTAACAAGGATATGATCCATCATCGTGAAGCCACTTTCTATGCCCGCGTTGATGGTGACTCCATGCGCGATGCCGGCATTGTTGAAGGGGATATAGCTGTAATAGACCGCAGTCTGGATCCAAATGACGGTGATATCATTGTAGCCTATATTGACGGGGAGTTCACAATAAAGCGCCTGGATCTGACTCATAGGCCAGACGGTTATATAGAGCTTCATCCCGCCAATCCAGCGTACAGCACCATCCTCATTGACAATCCCGATGCTTTCCGCGTGTGGGGAGTAATTATCTACACCATCCACAACTGGCGTAAATATTGATGTACGGCATTATTGACTGTGACAACTGCTACGTATCCTGCGAGCGGGTGTTCCGTCCGGATCTGGAGGGAAAGCCTGTTGTTGTGCTCAGTAATAATGATGGCTGTGTGGTGGCGCGTTCCAATGAGGCTAAACAGTTGGGAATTAAAGCCGGAATGCCTTATTTTAAACTCCAGGAGCAATTCACAGGCCAAAAGATAGCTGTTTTTTCGTCCAATTATGAGTTATATGGAGAGCTGACAGGCCGTGTGATTGAGATAATCAGGCAGGAGGTTCCAGATTATTTCCGATACAGCATAGATGAGTGTTTTGTATATCTGGACGGTATGGACGGCATAGACCTCAAAGCTTGGGGTGAGAACCTGCACCGCCGTATCTTTAAGAGTGTAGGCATGCCCGTAAGTATAGGCATCGGCCCTAACAAGACACTTGCAAAGCTGGCTAGCCACTTTGCCAAAAAGCATCCCGGCTATCGCCACTGCTGTTTGATTGATACTGATGAGAAACGTATCAAGGCCCTTAAACTGTTTCCGATAGAAGATATTTGGGGCATTGGCAGCCGATATACTGCCCGTTTAAAGGAATACGGCGTGAACACAGCCTATGACTTGGCCCAGCATACCGTTGGTTGGCTGCATGCTACATTCCACAACATAGTGGTTGAACGTACCTGGCGTGAGCTGAACGGTGATGATTGCGTGCCAAATGAGCAGCTTGCCGCAAAAAAGAGCATATGCACCAGCCGTTCATTTCCCGACATGATTACGGATTATGCTGAACTCAGGACCCACATAAGCAATTATGCCGCACGGTGTGCGCAGAAACTGCGGCAGCAGGGTAGTGTGGCCGGTATAGTAAGTATATTCCTGAGCACCAATCCCTTTCGTGAGGATTTGCCTCAGTGCTGGAGCGCACGGGAGCAGCGTCTTGTTACGCCTACATCGGCCACCACTACAATAGTGCAGACTGCGGCATCGCTTCTGGAGCAGATATACCATCAGGGTTACCAATACAAGCGTGCCGGAGTAATAGTAATGGGCATCGGCCCCAACAGTCCCATTCAGCAGGACCTTTTTGACCACAACGCAGAGCAGTTCCAAAAAATGCGCCGCCTGGATCAGGTTGTTGACCGCATAAACCGCCTGCAAGGCTCCGAAACCATAGTCTTAGGTGCCCAGCAATACACCTCAAGAGATAAAGACGGTAACGCTACGGGAAAGGCCAACGTCTTTGCCAACGCCATCAAGCACGATCATCGCAGTCCCAATCCCACAACCCGCTGGACCGACATCATCCGCCTAAAATAGGGGCACAAAGGGGGCACAAAGGGGACGGTTCTTTTTGTGCCCCTCTCTACAACACCTCCTAGAGCAAAAAAGAGGGGCACAAAAAGAACCGTCCCCTTTGTGCCCCTCTGTGCGCCTCTTGAGCGAGTGGATTATTTCTTGAAGTCGCGAACTGTGTAGTAAACAGCCTTACGATTGTACTCACCGTCAAACAGGAGCGGGAAGTTGTTGGCTCCCAGCCATGAATCACGGTCACCAAGGTTCCAGAATGTTACGCAAGAGAAGTTCTTCTTGTACTTGCGGATAACCTTGAAGAGCTCGTCATACTTAGCCATCTGCATCTGAGCAATAGAATCGGTAAGAACCTGACCCTCGCCACGGCTGAACTGGAGCTGACCGCCGGCCTCGTGGTTAATACGAACGTCAAACTCGGTGATCTGGATATCGTCAACCAGCTCAAGATACATCTGGATAGCCTTCTCAAAGTCCTCGATGGTGGGGTTGTCATAGATGTTGTAGTGACCCTGCATACCGATACCGGTAATAGGAGCACCCTCGGCCTGAAGTTTCTTAACCATGTTGTAGATGTAAGTTCTCTTGGCAGGAGTCCATGCACTGTAGTCGTTGTAGAACAGACCGGCATTGGGATCAGCCTCATGAGCAAACTGGAAAGCCTTGAGGATGAACTCGTCACCACAGAGCTGATAAGCGGTTGACTGACGGAATGACTGCTCGTAAGGAGCATCGGGGTTGTTAGCATCGCTCATAGCCTCGTTTACAACATCCCAGCAGTAAACTACATCCTTGTAACGGTTTACAACAACCTGGATGTGAGCACGAAGTGAATCATAGAACTCCTCCTTGGTTGCCTTAGCATACTTGGGAACCTTGGTCATCTGAGGAGCCTGTGCCTGACCCTGCTGGCCGGGACGCTGACCCTGACGCTGGCCCTGAGCGCGCTGACCCTGTTGGGGAGCTCCCTGAGGTGCACCCTGAGGACGCTGGCCACCAAAGCCACCGAAACCACCGAATCCGCCGCCAAAGCCGCCGAATCCGCCACGAGCGGGCTGCTCTACCCAAATGGTATCACCATTCTCGTCACGCTCTACAACCTGGTTGCCGTTCTCGTCATACTTGTTGAACATCCAGTTAGCGAACTGGCTGTGCCATACAAGGCAGTGACCACGCATCTTGATGCCGTGCTCGCGGCAGAAGTTTGCAATTGCATCGGCCTGTGTAAAGTTCCAAACACCGGGCTGGGGGTGAATTTCACCGGGTTTCATGCAGTTCTCGGCTGTTATGCTGTTGAACTCCTTAAGGATGATTGATGCCTGAAGTGAATCAGTTACGTTACGGGGAGTAACTGCAACGCCAATCTTGAAATAATTCTTGTAGGCGTCCTTAAGACCTGGGTCCTGGGCACCACATGAGCTCATTACAACAGTTGATGCAATGAGTGCAATAATTGAAAGCTTTTTCATTTAATGAGATAAAGTATTAATGATTGTTGGTTAATATCTTTTCGCGCCCCAAAATTAATCATTTGTTTTATAATCTGCTTAAATGTATTTAAAAAATGACATTATCATTTATACAGGAAACGTCTGATAGACATCTTGGGAGTCTTTTCGAACGGAACCGGCTGGATTTCGACCTTGGCTATCTGGCTGTAAACCGGAAGCTGACGGTTTGATGAAAGACGTATGTTGTCAGGAATGGCATCCTTGGCTTCGGCGTCAAGAAGAGCCTTTGCAATGGCCTGCTCGTCAAGATATACCAGAGCCACCAGCTTACCGCCGCGATCCACTACGACCGATTCAACCACATACTCCTGATTGTTTACTACAGCCTCGATCTCCTCAGGGTAGATATTCTGGCCCGATGGCCCCAGGATCATGTTCTTGGAGCGGCCACGGATAAACAGGTTGCCTTCGGCATCCATGATTCCAAGATCACCTGTCCTTAACCAGCCGTCATCGGTAAATGCATTGGCAGTTGCCTCGGGGTTGTTGTAATAACCTATGGTTATGTTTTCACCGCGTGCCTGGATTTCGCCTACAGTATGCTGTGGATCGTCCGAATCAATACGAACCTGAGCCACATCGACAGGCTTGCCGCATGAACCCGGTACATATTTTGTCCAATGCTCATAGGCAAGGAGAGGGCATGCCTCGGTCATGCCGTAACCAACCAGATACGGGAACTTTATCTTTTTAAGGATTCTTTCAACCTCGGGGTTGAGCGGTGCGCCACCCATGATAAATTCCTGAACCTTACCTCCGAAAGCACCTACAAGTCCATCCTTTATCTTTTTGTAAATTAGCGCATTAACACCTGGCACCTTAAGTGCGAACTTAATGGCTGGTTTATCAATCATGGGCTTGATCTTGGACTTGTATATCTTTTCCATTACAAGCGGAACCGTGATAAGCAGATAGGGCTTGTAATCGGCAAAAGCTTTCATGAGTGCAGCGGGAGTGGGAGCGGCGCCCAGCCAGTAGATGGATGTGCCGTTGCTCAATGGATACAGGAACTCTATTACAAGTCCGTACATATGGGCCATAGGCAGCATGGAAACCATCTTGTCTCCAGCCGGTACATGTCGCTGGCTGTAATCCACAATTGACGAAAAGTTACGGTAGGTAAGCATTACACCCTTGGGATCACCTGTTGAGCCCGATGTATAGTTAATTGTGGACAGATTGTCCCAGTTGTCGGTGGGATAGACCACATCGTCCTTGCTGAACCCGTTTGGATACTTTTTGCTGAAGAGTTCATCCAGATGGTCATAAGCATCCTGTATCTTTGGGTCATTGCAGTACAGGAGCGTAAAATCATTTACGTTGAACACAGCTCTTATTCCAGGCATCATGGCGCTGTCCATCTTGGACCAACGCACCTGATCGGTAAACAGCATTACGCTTTCAGAATGGTTGACCAGACCCATCACGCTTTCCGGCTTAAAATCGGCCAGGATAGGAACTATAACGGCCTCGTAGGTATTTACAGCCAGGTAAGCAAATCCCCAACGGGCTCCGTTCTGCGTACAGAGTGATATGTGGTCGCCTTTCTTTATGCCTCCATTCTCAAAAATGACATGAAAACGGGCAATTGAGGTGGCCATCTGAGAGTAAGTAAATGTCTCGCCGCCAATATTGTTCAGTGCAGGCTTGTCCCAGTATTTGCGTGTTGCATCCTGAAGCCTTTGCAGGTAATGAGGGTACTGTTCCATAATGCTTTATGTATTATTCTATGAACCATTCGTTTGGCATGAGAATTCCAAATGTCACGCCAAACAGTGTTGCGTTATTACGTGTTGTTGACCAATCAAAGAAAGCGTTGAAAGACACTCTGTTGTACTGTGCCACGAACGACAGCTCACCCAGCACCTGGAATCCTGTCAACGGCCTGCCGTAAGCAGCCCTGCCGTCAACGTTATAAATGGGGCGGGTGGGTTGGAATATGTAGAATTCGGAACGCAGATGGAATATGTCATTTATTATCCATATAGGCTTGATTCCGGCTGCAAAAAAAGCGTTTGCGCACAGCTCCGGATCAAATACGAACTTGCTGTTTGATGTAGGACGGAAACAGCCGGCCTGCATTACAGTGGAATAATAGTTGTTTGAAAAGTTTCGGGTGGAGTAATAAGCCTCAAACAAAGATCCTACGGTAAAGTGTTTGTTCATCTTAAGGTAATACTCCAGAGTACCTTCGGCCTGCAGCCATGAACGTTCAACCGATGTATAATCGTCGGTGCTGCCCTTGCCGGGCTGGAACTGGTCATTCTCGGTAAATATCTGTGCCCTGATGGTTTCACTCTTACCGGACGTTGGAAAGACCTGACTGTTCAGGGTGTTGCCGGTAAAAGTAACGGATCCGCCAAATATATTGTGACGGTTGCAGTCATACTTGAATGTAAGCAGGTCAATATTGCTGGACTGCGAATAGAAATCCTTATGATGAGCCACGCCTATCGAAATCACTGATTTGTAATTATTCAGGAATGGGCGTGACATTTTGAACTTGCCAAAAAACTCAATGGACTTGTTAAGGGCAGGGGTATATTTGTCGGTTGCCGAAAACAGATATTCGGTGTTGTAATAGTTCATGTTGTTGTATGCCAGCTGCAACGAGAATGACATGGGAACCTTGGTGGCCATCTGAATCCTGGTAAGCAACTGGGCATTGTTATATGCCTTTCCTACCTGTCCTTCAAGCAGGAATGACTGCGATACCTCACCAATGTGATTGTATGACATGGAACCGTACAGCTGGCTTGTGACGCTGGTTGAAAGGCCACCTCCCAGATTAAAGGTAGGGTGATCATCAATTGTTACGTTAAGGTTAAGTCCGAATGTTGAATCGGCCTCGTTAAAGGTGGTTTCGGGGAGTACCTCACTTATGGCTTCATCGGACAGAAGCTTGAAATAACCGGCCTTAAAGTCATCAAAATCAAAGTTTTCGTCACCAAATGAATTTAGTTCCTTGAGCACGTATCTGCTTTGGGCGCGGTTTACACCCTCCACGTTGATGCTGCTGAAACGCATTTTTGGGATTCTGGACTTGAAGTTGGCACGGGCAATCTGTACATCGGTGGTATCACGCCTTTCCGATACACGTGATTTTATTGAATCCATCAGTATGAGCGCCTTTATGTAGCCCAATTGCGACACCTCGTCAATCTTTTGAAAATCCAACAGGCTTACGGTGCTCAGGTCAATGTCAATCTTTACTCCAAGTTCAGGGTCAAGGCTGTAATCGCTCTTTTGCATTATCATGCTCCTGACCTGTCCCATAAGGTCATACTCGTCAGGAATCTCCACCACAGGCGCTCCCGATGTTCTGGCAACGTTCACTCCAACTATAAAATCGGGGTGAAAATTATCCACCATTACATCTACGGGGAAATTATCATAAATACCTCCGTCATAAGCAATTATGGTATCAATCTTAATGGGACGGAACACAAACGGGAACGACATTGAAGCACGTACTGCCTTACCCAAATCGCCCTTGTCAAGGATAATGGAATTCTTGTTAAACACGTCCGATGCAACCGCCCTGAAAGGCACAAACAGGTTGTCAAAATTCTTGCCGCACACAGCCGTAGCACCTGCATATATGTCAACAAACGCCAGATTCATCTGCAACGGGTCAATCACGCTGTTGACCATAGGCCTGATTACGGTCATTGAATCCCTAATGGCTACCTGGGCCGAAACTATAGCCGGAGTGGGAGGGTTCTGCTTAAAATAGAACTGGTAGTTCATATCCTTGGCACCGGTGTACCAGTTCTTGAATTCATCGGAACGGATAAGTTCCTCCATCTCGTCGGGCGAATAGCCCATTGCGTACAAAGAGCCTATAACTGCACCCATTGATGTTCCGGTAATATAGTCAATAGGTATCTGATTCTCCTCAAGGGCACGTATAACTCCTATATGAGCCATGCCTTTTGCTCCGCCGCCACTCAATACCAAACCTACTTTCTGGGCCGAAACAGGTACAGAAAGCAGCATAAACATGGCAATTATTATCAAATAAGCCCTTTTGTACATACTTTTTACGCTTATTTGCAAAAATAAACAAAAAAGGGCACCATTGTTCAATCGGTGCCCTTTTTAATCTAAAAAGTAGTTTTTCAGATAAGGTCAACGCTGCGGCGGATAAATGCAGCGAGCTGTTCGCCCTTAAGCATTCCGTTCTGAAGCAGTGCCAGGTCTATAAGTTCGTGAACTATCCTGTTACCGGCAGCGTACTCCGAATAAATGCCGGATATTGCATTCTCGGCCTCGGTAATCTTGCCGTCAATATCCTTAAGCTCATCCTTTTGTTCCTGAGGAACTTCATCGTCTTTCTTGCCTTCGCGGGCCTTGCGCAGTTCGGACTGACGCTCCTTGAGGGCATTCAACTTATCATCCTCCGGCTTGATCTTGTCGTTACATGCGGCCTGGGCATCATCCATAACGCGCTTTATAAGCTTATGGTCCTTGTTAAGGATTACGGTGTACATATCGGGCATATCGCCGTAAAAACTCATGCCGGGCTGGATGGCGGCCATATCTTTCATACGGCGCATATACTCGCTGCAGGTTACCATAACGGGTAGGGCGGACTCGCCGAGTGACTGGGCGTCAACATGGAAATCGGCCTTTTGGATCTTTGGCATCTGGCTGCTGAAAACCTTGGTAATCATGCGGAGTTCAGCTGCAGGCAGGTCTGTCTTGGCGTTGTCCTCCTTGGCAATCAGGTTGTCGACCGAATCACTGTCAACCCTCTGGAAACGGCTGTTGTTGCCAAACTTCTGCTCCAGCATGCCAATTACAGGTATATCCAGCTGGTTGTCCATGAGCAATACGCTGTAGCCCTTGTTCTTTGCGGCTTCAATGTATCCGAACTGCTCCTCCTTGTTTGTGGCGTACAGATAGATAAGGTTCTTGTTCTTGTCGGTCTGGTTTGCCTCAATGAGTTTCTTGTACTCTTCGAAAGTAAAGTATTTGCCGTCGGTATCCTTGAGCAGGGCAACCTTTTCCATCTTGGAGTAGAAATCCTCCTCGGTAAGCATACCGTAATTGATGAACAGCTTAACATCGTCCCACTTTTGCTCAAACTCCTTGCGGTCATTCTTGAAGATTGAGGTAAGACGGTCGGCCACCTTCTTGGTTATGTAGCCCGATATCTTCTTGACGTTGGAATCACTCTGCAGATATGAACGTGATACGTTAAGTGGGATATCCGGTGAATCTATTACACCATGCAGCAGGGTAAGGAAATCAGGAACTATACCCTCAACGGAATCAGTTACGAACACCTGGTTGCAATACAACTGGATGCGGTTCTTTTGCAGGTCCAGATTGGTCTTGATCTTGGGGAAGTACAGGATTCCGGTAAGATGGAACGGGAAATCAACGTTAAGGTGTATCCAGAACAGAGGTTCATCCTGCATGGGATAGAGCTCACGGTAAAAGTTCTTGTAGTCATCGTCCTTGAGTTCACTGGGAGTCTTGGTCCACAGCGGCTCAACGCTGTTTATTACGTTGTCCTCCTGAGTATCAACCTCCTTGCCGTCTTTCCATATCTTTTTCTTGCCGCAGGCAATAGGAACAGGCAGGAAACGGCAGTATTTCTTGAGCAGGTTCTGGATGGTGGTCTCCTGCAGATACTCCTTGCTGTCATCGTCAAGATACAGGATTATATCGGTTCCGCGCTCCTGCTTGTCGCTGTCGGACAGCTGGAATTCGGGTGATCCGTCGCAGCTCCATTTTACGGCCTGTGCGCCTTCCTGATAAGACTTGGTAATGATCTCAACCTTTTTTGAAACCATAAAGGCCGAGTAAAAGCCAAGGCCAAAGTGGCCTATAATGGCATTTGCCTCGTTCTTGTATTTTTCAAGAAAATCATTTGCGCCCGAAAAAGCTATCTGATTTATGTACTTGTCAATTTCGGCAGCGGTCATACCAATACCGCGGTCACTTACGGTTATGGTATCCTTTCCGACTGTCACATGTACCGTAAGGTCACCCATCTCACCCTTGAACTCACCCTTGGATGAGAGTGTCTTGAGCTTTTGGGTTGCATCGACTGCATTTGAGACTATCTCACGCAAGAATATCTCACGGTCGCTGTACAGGAACTGTTTAATGATCGGGAATATGTTCTCGGTCGTTACTCCAATTTTACCTTTCTGCATATCTATATTGTTTTTTGATTATTTGTCCTGTCCCATATGATACAACAAAAATGCCAGACGCTAATGCGGCTGACATTTTGGCTGAATGAGAGTATGTGGCTGACTCTATGACAACCGGTCATACCGTTGCCGTCAGGTCAGTACTGTCGGAATTAACATCGACTGTAAGGGCCGAACCTAAAGGACACTCGCCGTCAATCATAACCTCGGCAAGCTTGTCCTCAACGTAAGTCTGGATTGCGCGCTTTAGCGGACGTGCACCGTATTCGCGGCTGTAACCCTTGTCGGCCAGGAAAGACTTGGCCTTATCGGTTACGGTAAGGGAGTAACCCATGCCTTCCATCCTTGAAGAGAGTTGGGCAAGCTCAATCTCCACAATACGGCCAACTGCCTCACGGTCAAGCTGGTTAAAGGTTATTATCTCGTCAATACGGTTAATGAATTCCGGAGCGAACGACTTGTTGAGCGCCTTGCGGATAATGTCCTGACGTGCCAGGTCCGTTCCTGCATCGGTAGTGCCGAAGCCTATTCCGCGGCCATATTCCTGTATCTGACGTGAACCTAAGTTGGATGTCATTATTATAATGGTGTTGCGGAAATCGACCGTACGGCTCTCGCTGTCGGTAAGACGTCCCTCATCCATAACCTGAAGCAGGATATTGAACACATCCTGATGGGCCTTTTCTATCTCGTCAAGCAGCACGATGGAGTAGGGCTTGCGGCGCACTTTCTCCGTAAGCTGTCCGCCTTCCTCGTAACCTACGTATCCGGGAGGCGCTCCAACCAGACGTGACACGGCAAACTTTTCCATAAACTCGCTCATGTCCACGCGGATCAGGGCGTCGGATGTACCGAACATCTGCTCGGCCAACTCTTTTGCAAGGAGCGTCTTGCCTACGCCGGTGGGACCCAGGAACAGGAATGAACCTATAGGTTTGTTTGGATTTTTCAATCCTACGCGGCTCCTACGGATAGCTCTTGCCAGCAAATCTATTGCCGAATCCTGAGCTATAACCTTTAACTTAAGGGCAGGGGCCAGACCTTTAAGGCGTTCACCCTCCTCGCGGGCTATCTTTTGTACGGGAACGCCGCTCATCATGGAAACAACGGTGGCAATGCTCTCGTCATTGACCGTTTCGCGATGACTCTTGAGTGACTTTTCCCACTCTTTCCTCATACCCTCAAGCTCTGTCTCCAGTTCTTTTTCACGGTCACGGAAACGGGCTGCCAGTTCAAAGTCCTGACGGGCAACGGCATCATTCTTTCCCTGACGGGTAAAGTCTATCTCATGTTCCTTATCCTCAATCTCCTTGGGGACCGAAAGATTTGACAGGTGGGTGCGTGAACCGGCTTCGTCCATTACATCGATGGCCTTGTCGGGGAAGGAGCGGTCTGTTATGTAACGCTGTGCCAGAGTTACGCATGCCTTAAGGGCGTCGCTGGTGTATGTAACGTTATGATGCTCCTCGTAGCGGTCCTTAATGTTTTCAAGGATCTGCAGCGTTTCGTCCGGATTTGTGGGTTCTACCAGGATCTTCTGGAAACGGCGTTCAAGCGCTCCGTCCTTTTCGATTGACTTGCGGTACTCGTCGACGGTGGTTGCACCAATGCACTGAACTTCGCCGCGTGAAAGGGCGGGCTTGAGCATGTTGGCTGCATCCATGGAACCGGGAGCAGAACCTGCACCAATTATGGTGTGTATCTCGTCAATAAACAGGATTATGTCAGGATTTTTCTTTAGCTCCATTATTATGGAACGGAGTCTTTCCTCAAACTGTCCGCGGTATTTTGTGCCAGCTACAACGGCTGCCATATCCAGCGAAAGGATACGTTTGCCAAACAGCATCCGTGACACCTTGCGCTGCACGATACGCTGTGAAAGGCCTTCCACGATGGCCGATTTACCCACACCGGGTTCACCAATAAGGATAGGGTTGTTCTTTTTGCGGCGGGTAAGTATCTGTGCCAGGCGCTCAATCTCCTTTTCACGACCTACAACAGGATCCAGTTTTCCATCCTGTGCGGCCTGTGTCATATCTGTGCTGAAACTGTCAAGAACAGGTGTGTTGCTTCCGGATTTTGCGGCAGTGGCGGTCCTGGACGTTTTGGACTTTCCTGAATCGGACTGCGGGAGTGAAGATGATTCATCCTCATCATCGTCGTCTTCGCTGTCAGTAAGGCCCATACCCATCTGGACACCGTTTCCGGACTCGTTGAGCTGAGCCAGCAGACTGCGGTAATCCACGTTGTATGACAAAAGCACATCGGCCGTTGAGCTGGAACGGTCACGGGCAATGGCCAGAAGCAGATGCTCGGCCTGAACCTCTTCTTTTTTCTGGAGCCTTGCCTCAAGCATGCTTATCTTGAGCAGTCTTGTAACTGCAACGGACAGCGCAATCTTTTCGATAGGAATCTTATCGGCATTGGCATCGGTAACAATATTGTCCGATTCCAGGCGCATGCGCAGTTCGTTCAGGTCAACCCCAAGCTTTACAAGCAGCTCCACGGCCTTGTTCTGTCCGTCCCTGATCATGCCCAGAAGCAGGTGATGAGCCGTGACTTCGGGGTGGGTGAGACGTTCGGCCTCCTCTTTGGAGAGTGACAGTATTGTGTTTAATTTATCTGATATTCTGTATTCCATTCAGTCTTTTTGGATTGGGCCGCAGGCCCTGTTAATGCAAAGATACCAACAAATCACATGCCATTCCCCAAGTTATGCCATAAAGTCCGAAAAACTTATCAACACCTTATTAAAAATACGCGCGTAAAGTTGCCTATAATGTATTTTTGGAGTACTTTTGGATGTTTTACGCCAAAAGGCGGAATTACTATTGTAAAAGACATAAAAAACTAGCAAATTGGAAAACCAGGACAGAATTATCAGGGTGAACATTGAGGAGGAGATGAAGTCCTCATACATTGACTATTCAATGTCTGTAATCGTAGCCAGAGCCCTTCCGGATGCCCGTGACGGTCTCAAACCGGTACACCGCCGCATACTGTACAGCATGATGCGTGACGGCAACACATCGGACAAGGGATACCGCAAATCGGCCCGTACGGTGGGTGATGTGTTAGGACACTTCCATCCTCATGGTGACTCATCAGTATACGGCGCTCTTGTGCGTCTTGCCCAGGATTGGATAATGCGTTATCCGCTTGTTGACGGCCAGGGTAACTTTGGCTCAATTGACGGTGACAGCCCCGCTGCCATGCGTTATACCGAGGTTCGTCTGCGCAAGATTGGCGAGGAGATGATGCAGGACATCAACAAGAACACCGTTGACTTTGTACCCAACTATGACAACAAGGAGGAGGAGCCTACAGTTCTTCCGGCCTGCATACCTAACCTTCTTGTAAACGGTTCATCCGGTATAGCCGTAGGTATGGCAACCAACATGCCGCCTCACAACCTGACCGAGGTTTTGAACGGCTGCATGGCAATGGTGGACAATCCTGACATCACGGTCGATGAGCTGATGCAGTTCATCAAGGCTCCTGATTTCCCAACAGGTGCATACATCTATGGTATAAGCGGTGTACGTGAGGCTTACGAGACTGGCCGCGGACGCGTTATAATGCGTGCCAAGACCGAGATTGAGGCCGGCGAGCAGCATGACAAGATTGTTGTTACCGAGATTCCTTACGGCGTAAACAAGGCGGAGCTTATCAAGTTCATAGCAGAACTTGTCACAGATAAAAAGATTGAGGGCATAAGCAACGTGAATGACGAGTCCGACCGTGAGGGTATGCGTATCGTCATTGACGTAAAGCGTGACGCCAATGCCGGTGTTGTGCTCAACAAGCTGTTCAAGATGACTGCATTGCAGACATCGTTCGGCGTAAACAACATTGCACTGGTAAAGGGCCGTCCAAAATGCCTCAACTTGCGTGAACTTATAAAGTGCTTTATTGACCATCGTCATGAGGTGGTTATCCGCCGCACCCAGTTTGACCTGGATGAGGCCAAGAAACGCGCCCATATTCTTGAAGGTCTGATCATTGCATCGGACAATATTGATGAGGTGATTCAGATCATCAAGAAGGCCAAGACTCCTAACGATGCAATCCAGAATCTTATGGACCGCTTTGGACTGGACGAAATCCAGGCAAAGGCAATTGTTGACATGCGTCTGCGCCAGCTTACCGGACTCATGCAGGATCAGCTGCATGATGAGTATAATCAGGTAATGGCACGTATAGAGGAGTTACAGAGTATCCTGGATGATCCCGAAAAGTGCAAGCAGGTCATTAAGGATGAAATGCAGGCCATTATAGACAAGTACGGCGACGAGCGCAAGACAGAGATAGTCCTGGCCAGCGAGGAGTTCAACCCCGAGGATTTCTATGCCGATGAGCCCATGATCATTACAATGTCTCATCTGGGTTACATTAAGCGTACCGCTCTTACAGAGTACCGTCTGCAGGGCAGGGGTGGAGTAGGATCCCGCGGCAGCGACAAGCGTGACGAGGACTTTATTGAGCACATCTTTACAGCCACCACCCACAATTACATACTGTTCTTTACACAAAAGGGCCGTTGCTACTGGCTTAAGGTATATGACATCCCTGAGGGCGGCAAGACATCAAAGGGCCGTGCCATCCAGAATATGCTCAACATTGAGCCCGATGACGCCGTAAATGCCTATATAGCAATAAAGAACCTTGGTGATGTAGAGTTTACATCCAACCATTACCTGATATTCTGCACTCAGAACGGCGTAATCAAGAAGACCATTCTGCAGGATTATTCACGTCCTCGCCAGAACGGTATCAATGCCATTAACCTGAACGAGGGTGACAAGGTAATAAACGTTCTGCTGACCGACGGCAACAAGGAGATAATCATTGCAAATCGCAACGGTCGTGCCATCCGCTTCAACGAGAGCACTGTTCGCGGCATGGGACGTGTATCGACCGGTGTACGCGCCATGACTCTTGATGATGACGGCGAGGATCAGGTTGTAGGTATGATTGCAGTCGACGAGCAGCCCGAAGAGACCATCATGGTTGTATCGGAACAGGGCTACGGCAAGCGCTCTGAGATTGAGGACTACCGCAAGACCAACCGTGGCGGCAAGGGCGTAAAGACACTCAACATTACCGAAAAGACCGGAAAACTGGTATCAATACAGGCAGTTACCGATGATAACGACCTGGTAATCATTAACAAATCAGGTATCACACTGCGCGTAAGCGTATCGGATTTCCGTGTAATGGGACGTGCCACACAGGGCGTAAGGCTGATTAACCTTGAAAAGCGTAATGACCAGATAGGTTCAATATGCAAGGTTGACAGCGAGCCTATAGAGGAACCGGCTCAGGGTGGGGAGGAACCCGCTCCTGAAACCGCCCAGGATGCACCTGCAACGGAGTGACTTTAACATGACACTATAATTGATATATTAATAATGTAAAACCCATAAAACTTTATTCAAAATGAAGAAGCTAATTTTTGTATTGATTGCCGCTCTTGGAGTATCATGCGCATCATACGCTCAGATGTCCGAAAAAGAGCTCAAGAAAGCCACGAAAGCTGCACAAAAGACGGTTAAGGAAGCACGTGAGATAATGCAAAGGGACGATGTTCCTAACAAAAGCGGAGCAAAAAGACTTATTGACCAGGCCATTAAGGATCCTCTGTTGAAAGATTGGGACCAGACATGGTTCGAGGCAGCCGAAATCTATAAGTATTTCTACTATGATGAGGACATCAAGTTCTCACGTAGGGAAAGAGTTGATACAGCCGCTATGTACAACCTGCTGCTTGACTGGTACAAGTTTGACCTTAAGGCCGACTCAATCCAGCAGATTCCCAACGAGAAAGGCAAGACATCGGACGAAGTAAGACGTAAGCATGCCCAGGATATTCACCGTTGTATGCCTGCACTTATCCAGGCCGGTATCTATTACTTTAACAACCGCCGTGATTATCCTATGGCTTATAAGATCTTTGACGCTTACTTTACAATGGGTGAAAACCCTGTTGTCAAGGCTTATATTGATAACGACAGCATTTACCATCAGCGCAAGGCTTACTATTCGTTCTTCCCGGCTCTTGCAGCATACAACATGCAGGATTGGACAAAGACCCTCAAGTATGCTACAGCGGCTGTAGATGACGAGGAAAACGGCGAGCTTGCCACACAATTCATTTGCGACAGCTATGGAGAGATGGGCGATTCAGTAAAATGGCTGGAGGCTGTAAAAGCAGGTCTGTTAAAGTATCCGTCATCTGATTATTTCTACACGAAGTTGGTTTACTACTATAGGAATAACAGATCCGAACTTGAAGAGTTTGTTAAGGACATGATCAAGATTGATCCCGAAAAGTCATATAACTACTTTGTTCTTGGTCTGATTGCTCAGCAGAACAACGACTATGAAAAAGCTATTGAACAGTATGCAATAGCAATCGAAAAAGATCCTTCAATGACTGAGGCAATCAACAACATTGGCTTGTGCTATATGAAAGAGGCTACAGAATTCATGGATTCCAAGAAAGACCTGAATTTCCGTTCAGCTGAGTACAAGAAAGCTCTTCAGGAAGAGAAAGAGTATTATAAGAAAGCTCTGCCTTACATTGAAAAGCTCAGAGAGCTTGAGCCCGGTAATATAAGCAAATGGGGAATTCTGCTTTACCAGATTTACTACAAGCTGTCAATGGACAAGGAGTACAACGATATTGAAAAGATGCTTAAGGCTAACGATATCATCTGATCATATTAGTAAATACACAAAGAGAGCCGGTAGAATTTCTATCGGCTCTTCTTTTTTTTAGCTGTGGGATAGGACCCGTTTTTGTTTTAATATTCCCTATTTAACATAATAGTTATTATGCAAAAATTGGGCTATTTTCTGCAGAACGGTTATTTCTTGCTTTCTGCTATAATTTCAAGGGCTCTGTCAAGAACTGTAGTATCATCCAGGACAACGCATCCGCCGTTTGGTCCCGGCTCTATATGGAAACCTACCGCTGAACCTTTCTTGTAGTCTGTACCTCCAAAGAAGTTTCTTACTGTCTCTACATCAAGATTCAGCTCATCGGCAATTCTGTGAATACTGCCCTCTGGAAGTTGCGCCTTGATCTGGCGCAGTTCATTGAATGTGATTAATCTGGTCATAAGCAATAAAATTAGGTTTATTATCAATTAAGTTTATAAATTCTCTATTCTCAAATAGTAAAGCATGCTCCAATCATTATTACCGAATAACTCCCAAACAACACGCAAAGAAACAAAAACACGTCGCTGCGCATAAATCCCGAGCTGGTATATAAAATGCTCGAATTATGGACGTTCCAGCGGTCCCTGTCATTGCGTGTAACCAGGTTGTATATCCAGTATGTAAAACTACCCAACAGGCATCCCACAATGGCACCAACAATGATGTCACCTAAAAAATGAACGCCTATATAAGTTCTTATTAATGAGTTAATTACGGCCCAAGCCAGGACTGCAATGCTGAACCATTTGTCCTTTACAAGCAAAATGAACAGCGTTACAATGCCGAACGAATTGGCGGCATGCCCCGAAAAGAACCCGTAAAGACCTCCACGATAGCCTTTTATGGTGTCAACCATATCAAGTATATATGGGTCACGAGTTGGTCTTAATCTGTGTACAAGCGGTTTAAATACCGATGACGACAGCTGGTCACACAGCACTATGGTAAGCACTACCATAAGCAGTACCAGCAACAGTCTTTTTGAATTTATGTTCCTGATTAACAGAAAAATAGCGGTTATTGCAAGAGGTATCCAGATTATGACTGAAGTATATAGACCGGCCACATTATCCCAATATAGGGAATTGCTGCCATTAATTGACAGCGTGGCCAATCTGTCTGTCTCTATGAGACCCTGTAATTCAGTCATTCATAACCGTTTAAATGATTTCCATTACGTTAACCGGTACCCAACCTGTATTTCCGTCCTCAAGCCTTATCTCCACCCACTCTTTCATTGAAGAATCAAGGATCTTAACCTTGCGTCCTTCATGAATAATGAACAGGTCTGTACCGCCGCTACTGGGAGTACTCTTTACCGTTACGCTTGGCGACATTATAATTGCCGTGTCACGCTCCTTGAGATTTCCCATTTGCGTAGTAGCGAAGATAAAAGATAAAATGGATAAAAGCAAGAAAAACGCGCTAAAAGAAAAAGATATTTTTCTTATGCCTGATTTCTTGGAGAACAGCAACACTCCGGCCAAAAGAATGGTAATTGCAAACAAAACCACTGTCAGGACTGCCCAACCGTTTACATCGAGCACTGCCAGAAGCTTTTTGAACCATACCACAATGAACAGCTGGTTAACGGGATTTACCTTGTCGACAGTCTTGGTGCGGGCCAGTTCCAGATTAAACCTTATATCGGGATCGGACGGATCAATAAGGTATGCGCGCTCATAGCATAAGATTGCCTTGGCAACCTCGTCACGCTTAAGCCAGCAGTTCCCCAGATTCATATATAAGGTGGCATTTACTCCCTGATTCTGGACAATCCATTCATACATGCTGATAGCTGTAAGATAATCACCTTGTATATATGCGCTGTCAGCCTCGGCCAACGTTGGTATAGCATCAATCTTTGTGGAATCGGCCACAAGACTCATCATTCCTTCACTTTCCTGTGCCATTCCCAGCACCGGAACCATCAACAACAATAGAGCAAATATCTTTTTCATATTTCAATCACTTTATTGAGTTTTCTATCTGACCGATCACTCCAACAGCCTGTTCGTAAATGCGGTCCATACGTCCGGTGTCATCGCCGGGAGCAAAGCGGGCAAACTCACAGTCATCAAGCAGAGCCACTACCTGTTTTACAGGCTCCTCGGCAACGGCACGGCGTTTCAACTCAGACTGGATATTATCCTTTGAAAGCTCGGCCACCGGAATGGACAGCTTATCGCCAAAGTAACCAAGCAAAGCACGCATCATCTCGTCATAAAACTCGTTCTTACGGTTCTCTTTCATCAGCTTACGGGCCACCTTGAGACGTTTTGAAGCTACCGAGCTGGCCTTCTTGACACGAACCTTGGCTATATTGGCATTATCGGCAATACGTTTGCGTGAAATTACTACCAGTGCCAAAAGTATTACCAACGGCAATACCAAAAGCAGCCAGAAAAGCAGCGAACCAAAGAACTGCGTACTGTCTGACTTAAGCGCAACTGGAGTGGCGTGGAAGCGGACATCCTGCCCTACATACTTAAGATCCTCCTTATTTACATATGATACCGATGTCTGGGACTCACCCCCGCCCTGCCCTTTGGATACGTTCAGGGTATATTCATCGGTCTTGACGGTCTTGTACGATGCGCTCTTGGGATCAAAATACTGGAACTCAAGGGCAGGAATGGTATATTGGCCTGCATGACGCGGGATTACAAGGTACTCGTATACCTTGTTGCCTGTCTGACGGCCGCCCTTGATGGTATATTTGTTCTCAACCTTTGGATCATATATGTCAAAGTCCTGCGGGAACTTTATCTCTGGGGTCTTTACCAACTTAAGGTTACCGGTACCGGACAGAATTACACGTACTGTAACAGCGTCGTTTGCGGTGACATCGGTGGAACTTATGGAGGAACTTATGTTAAAGTCACCAACGCCGCCGTAAAACGCACTGCTCTTGCCCTGAGGCAGAGGCTTGACGTTTATCTTTATGCTGCGTGTGGTAAGGTCCTTTTTAACCTCCACATAACGCGAGGAGTTAAAGAACATATCAAACACATCGTTGCTGCGGTTCTCAACGCGCTGAGCCACAACGCCCTCGAATGGCGTAGCCGGTATTTCAAGTTCGCCTGAATGCTGCGGGAACAGTACGTACTGGCTCCAGACCATTGTCTGATAGTTACGGCCGTTGTAGTGCTCCAGATTGAACTCTTTCTGCTGAGGGAGTTCAACCTCCTGAACGTGACAGTTCTTAAGGTCCGGCATCTTGTTGCTCATGGTCCTAAGGTCAACCGACGGCAACTTATATATCTTGAATGTGAGCAGCAGAGCCTCCTGCTCATAAACAGTTGTCTTGTCGACTGTTGCCAGCATAAACAGCTCATCGGCACTGGATGCCGTCGATGTCTGGCCCGATGTTCTCTGGTTTGCAGACTGGCTGCTCCCCTGCCCTTGCCTGCTGCCCTGTTGCTGCTGTGAGGTCTGATCAGGCGGCAGTACCTTGATGGTCAGTCTGTTTGATGTAACCTGCTTGCCGCCAGCTGTTATCGTGGCGCCGTCAAGTTCAACATCGCCCTCCTGGGTTGCTACAACAACATAGGTATAAGTCATTGTATATGAACTTGATATCTGGCCGTTTATTATCTGGGTGCTGGACGATGTGGAGGTGCTTGGACCTGCCAGTACATTCAAGCTCTTCATGTCCGGAGCCCGGAACTCCTTGGAGTCACGGCTGTCAACCTTATATGTAATTCTGAAACGTTCACCAACAACCACCGCCTGAGGCGCCTGGGCAGTGAACGATACATCCTGGGCAATGGCTTGTATCCCGGCCATCATAAGCAGTATGACCGGCAATAACAGTCTTTTTGTCTTGTTTGATATATTCATGATTACCAATCTTTTTCCAATGGTTTTTTAGGTTGAACCTTAAGCAGCTGTTCCTGAACACGCTCCTGGACATCTTTCTCGTCCTGCATGGCAGCCTCCAGGATCTGCTCGGCATTCTCCTGCGACATATCCTGTTCCTGCTGCTCCTGCTGTTGCTGCTGCTGTTCTTCCTGTTGCTGTTCCTGCTCCTGCTGTTGCTGCTGGTCCTGCTGCTGATCCTGTTGTTGCTGCTGATCCTGCTGCTGATCCTGTTGCTGTTGCTGTTGCTGCTCTTTGAGCATTCGCTGGGCAAGAATCATATTGTATCGGGTTTCGTCATCGAGAGGATTGTTCCTTAGGGCCTCCTTATAAGATTCCACGGCCTTGTCATACTGCTCGCACATGTGATAAACCACACCTGTGTTGTGATATGTCTTGGCCAGTTCCTCCTTGCAGCGTTCCAGTTCCCTGGCCGATGCCGACGGATTGTCCATGAGTTCCTTTTTACGGCTCTCAAGAGCATTTGCAGTCTTGCGGTACTGCTCAACAGCCTCGTTGGGTTTTTGCTGTGCGGTATATGCATTGCCCAGATTGTAGTTTCCCTCATACAGACTGGGATTCATGTCCACGGCCTTGAGATAGTTCTCCTCGGCCTTTATGAACAAGCTGTCCTGGAACATACGGTTGCCCTTGCGCACAAACGATCGGTCCGATCGCTGCGCATTTGCACCGGCTACGCATGCCGTCAATATACAAAACAACAATATCTTTTTCATTTTGATTTCTCCTCTTCTGTTTTGAACAGACTGAAATTCCTGAGCCTTGGGTTACGGCTTTCACATATGAATATCTCAAACAGCAGAATGAAAAGTATCATCCAGGCAATGATTGCAAACTGTTCGTCATATTCGGTATATACAGTTGACTCAATGTCGGCCTTGGCCAGTTTGTCAATCTCCTTTTGGAGGGCCTTTTCGGCGGCATTTGAGTTGTCAACATAAAAATACGCACCCTTTCCGGCAGCAGCAATGCTACGGCACATCTCCTCATCAAGATGGGTAACTACCACATTGCCGTCCTTATCCTTACGGAACTCTCCTCTCCTTTCACCGGGAATGGGCGAACCTGACGGCAGGCCAACACCCATAACATAAACCATATAGCCCTTCTCGGCTGCAGCCTGTGCCGCCTCAACGGCCCCACCCTCGTGGTTTTCGCCATCGGTAATCACAATGATTGCCTTGCCTACACCCTGGTTGGGCGTAAAGCTGCGGGTAGCCAGCTCAATGGCAGTCTTTATGTCGGTTCCCTGACGGGTAATAAGCGCCGGCGAGATTGTATTAAGGAATACCTTGGCCGATATAAAGTCGCTGGTTATGGGCAGCTGCACGAATGCATCGCCTGCAAAGACTATCAATCCAATCTTGTCATCCTTGAACTGGTCAACCAGATTGGATATGATACGCTTGGACTTTTCAAGACGGCTTGGAGTAACGTCATCGGCAAGCATGGAGTTTGAAATATCCAGTGCTATCACAGTCTCTATACCCTTGCGGGTTACGGTCTCCTGCTTGGAACCGAACTGAGGTCTGGCCAGCAGGAAACAGCACAGCGTGTATGCCGAAAACAGCAGCCAGAACTTTATGTTGGGACGGCTTACCGAGGCGTCGGGCATAAGGACTGACAGCAAATCGGCATCACCGTACTCAGCCAGTTTTTTCCTACGACGGATATTTGAGAATATATGTAGGGCTACCAGCACCGGAACCAGTGCCAGCAGATACAGATATTCGGGATTTGCAAATTTGAACATAGCGTTGTTTTTTAAAACTTTGGCTTTGGCGTTGGCTTTGGCTTTAGGGGATGGTCCTTAGGATGGTTTGCTTAAGCAGGACAGAAAGCAGCAGACAGAGCAAGAGGGCAAGCGCAAGCGGCTGATATTCCTCCTGGTTCTTGCTGAACTCCTTGACCTGAAGCTTGGTCCTCTCCAGTTTGTCAATCTCCTCATAAACCTCCTTTAGCTTGCTGTTGCTGGTGGCACGGTAATACTGGCCACTGGCAGTCTGTGCAATCTGCCGGAGCACGTTCTCATCAATCTCAACAGCCACATTCACATACTGCTTGCCAAAAGCGCCCTGTACGGGATATGGAGCTGTGCCATTGGTACCCACACCAATAGTATACACCCTGATGCCAAAACTCTTGGCCATCTCGGCGGCAGTCATTGGCGAAATTTCGCCACGGTTATTGGAACCATCGGTTAACAATATGATAACCTTTGATTTAGCCTGACTGTCTTTAAGCCTGCTGATGGCGTTGGCAAGTCCCATTCCAATAGCGGTACCATCCTCAATTATGCCCTTTGCAGCAATATCACTGCTAACGTTCTGGAACATATTTAGCAGGACAGCATGATCGACCGTCATGGGACACTGCGTAAATGCCTCACCGGCAAAGATGGTAAGACCTATATTGTCATTGGGACGTCCGTTTATGAACTCCGCGGCCACCTGCTTGGCTGCCTCAAGACGGTTGGGTTTAAGGTCTTCGGCCAGCATACTGGTGGATACGTCAACACACAACATTATATCTATTCCTTCTATCTGGGTGTCCTGCCACCGGTCTGTTGACTGCGGACGCGCCAGAATGAGCGACAGCAGTACCAGTGCAGCCATTTCGAGTATAAAAGGAACATGAATAAGGTAATATTTCCAGCTCTTACCCATTCCGCCGTACATCGATGTAGACGGCACGGACAGAGTAGCACGTCTCTTACGGCCTCTGAGCACATACCATATAACGCACGGTATGACCAGAAGCATCAACAGGAGATATGCGCTGTTTGCAAATGTCATGGCTCAGTCAATTAAAAGAACAGATAATACAACTTTAAAACCGCCAGAACCAGGAACGCCGCTCCTGCCACCGATATTGCCACACCGGTCACAAGCAGTGCCAAACGGGCTCCCTTGCTGCGTTTCATCTCTATAACAGTCTCCTCTTCACGGGGTTGCAGCTCCGATTCCGGAACCTCAACCTTGGTTACGTTCACAAACTCAAGCGCACTTACCAGATTGCGGTCATTCTCGTTAAGCATTGGCTTGAACTTGGCAAACTTTACCATATCCGATGTTGAGAGCAGATCCCTAAGCTCACTGAGAGATTCCTTGTCCTGGCTCTCCTCAAGCCGTTCCAGAATCTCATACGATGTCATTTCGGTTGCATTAAACCCAAACCTGTCATTGATATACTCGCGCAGGATATCGGTTAGCTGGGTGTAATATGCCTTGGCATCTTCGTTGTGCGGACCTCCGGCCTGACGCAGATTCTCAATCTGCGATATTGCCCTTATGTGCGCAGGCACTTTGGGTTCAATCCTGACCTTTCTTATTATAGGCTTGTCATCACGATAGCGAACAAACAGATAAACTGCTATCACTATGGCAATTATGGCCAAAAGTCCGTAAAGGATAAGCCCCCTCACCTCATAGAATCGGACAGGAGTTTTCATATTCTCCTTGGGGCCGAAAATCTGTGTTTCCTGACCCTCGGGGATATCGTATGTCATGAACGCCAGTGCCAGACGGTTGGACTGATATTCAACCCCATCAACCTGTACGGGCAGATAAGGTATGTATATCAGCGTGGAGTCAAAACAGGTAACGGTATAGCTGCGTTTTACAGTCATACGCTGGCCGTTGTTTACATACTGGGTATCGGTGACAACAGGCGGCAATATTTCCAGTCCCTTGACAATTGTGTCACGGTAAACCGGGAATACAATATCCTGTCCTGCGTCACAGGTAACCTCCAGATGCAGTCCGGTCTGCTGCCCTACCCACATCATCATGGAATCCACCTCGGCCTGAACGACAACGTTCTGCGCCGATACCAATGACACCGGTAAAAGACTCAATAAGAACAGAAATATGGCGAATCTTTTCATTTAATTCTCAATTTTCAATTCTCAATTTCTCTTGGCGAACAGTCCCATAAGTCCCTTTACATAGTCCTGATCGGTCCGGATAGCCACGGAGTCAACACGGCTACGGGTAAGATAATCCTTGACACGTTCAGTATTCTCTACGAACCATTTGTGATGAGCCTCACGTACACGGGCCGAAGAGGTGTCAATGTACATCTCCTGCCCTGTCTCGGAATCCAACAGTTTCATGAGACCTACATCGGGCAGTTCCTCCATACGCCTGTCATATACCCGTATTGCCACAATATCGTGCTTTCGGTTGGCTATGCTCAAGGCGTTACGGAAATCATGGGAGTCAATAAAGTCGCTCAAAAGGAAAGCTGTACAGCGTTTCTTAACCGCACCTGTAAGGAACTCCAACGGAACGGTAATATTGGTTGCATTACTCTCCGGCTGAAAATCAAGCAGTTCACGAATCAGATACAGAATGTGCTTGCGGCCTTTCTGGGGCGGAATGAACTTTTCTATCCGGTCACTAAAGAACAGCAAACCCACCTTATCATTATTCTCAATGGCTGCAAATGCCAGTGTAGCCGCAATCTCGGTAACCATTTCACGCTTCATCATGACGCTGGTTCCAAAATTAAGGCTGTTTGACACATCGACCATAAGCATAACCGTAAGTTCACGCTCCTCCTCAAAGACCTTTGAATAGGGTTTGTTCATACGGGCGGTAACATTCCAGTCAATATCGCGGGGTTCGTCGCCATACTGGTATTCACGCACCTCGCTGAATGCCATACCACGTCCCTTGAACGCGGTATGGTACTGACCGGCAAAAATATTACTGGACAGACCTCGTGTCTTGATCTCAATTTTCCGGACCTTTGCTATCAGTTCACTTGTTTCCATATTAAACTGATTGTAAGGAGGTTAAATCAAGGTACTTCGACCTTGTTCAAGATACGGCTTACAAGCTCGTCCTGTGTTACGTTTGTGGCCTCGGCCTCGTATGTAAGACCAATACGGTGACGCAGTACATCGTGAGCAATGGCGCGTACATCCTCGGGAACCACATAGCCGCGACGCTTTATGAATGCGTACGAACGGGCGGCAAGAGCCAGATTTATTGATGCACGGGGTGAACCTCCAAACGAGATAAGTTCCTTTATCTCCTTAAGACCGTACTTTTCGGGGTAACGGGTTGCAAATACTATATCGGCAATATACTGCTCAATCTTTTCGTCAAGATATACCATATCGACCACCTTGCGGGCCTCAATGATATCGTCTGTGCTCATTACGGGCTTTACGGTGCCTATCTCGTGATGTATCTGCTGGTGGATAATCTTCTTTTCCTCCTCAATCTTGGGATAGTCAATGACAGCCTTAAGCATAAAACGGTCAACCTGAGCCTCAGGAAGCGGATATGTACCTTCCTGTTCTATCGGGTTCTGGGTTGCCATTACCAGGAACGGCTTAGGAAGCTTGAAAGTTTCGCCTCCAAGTGTTACCTGACGCTCCTGCATGGCCTCAAGCAATGCGCTCTGAACCTTGGCCGGAGCACGGTTAATTTCATCGGCCAATATAAAGTTGGCAAATACAGGTCCCTTTTTAGGCAGGAAGGTTTCGTCCTTCTGGCTGTATATCATGGTACCTACCACGTCGGCAGGCAGCAAGTCAGGGGTAAACTGTATTCGGTTGAAACTTGCGTCAATCAGCGATGCCAGGGTCTTTATGGCAAGTGTCTTGGCCAAACCGGGAACACCTTCAAGAAGTATGTGTCCATCGGAAAGAAGACCAATAAGCAAAGATTCTACAAGATGTTTCTGTCCCACAATAACCTGATCCATTCCGGCCATCAGGTTGGTAACGAATGCGCTCTGTTTTTCAATACGCTCATTCAGTTCCCTAATGTCTACATTTTCACTCATAAGATTAATTTTACGTTTGTCCTTTACCGTTATCCTGAAAAGGATACCGGCGCCAAATATATGACTATTTGGAAACGGGTATGAACTAAAAAGATTTAAATAGTATTGTTATCAGTTAGCTTTAAACATATTTATCACTTTACAGCAAGCCTGGGTATATTGATAGTGCTGTTTTCAATCAATTGGCTGGCTGCGGTCAATTTATTGTATCGGGCTATATAAGGCCACAGTTTCTTGCTTCCGTAATACCTGAATGCAAGTTTTACCATGGATTCGCCTTTCTGTACCTTATGAGCTGCCAACGTGCCTGTTATCCTAAAGTTTACGGTGTCAGCCTCGGTAAAGAGCGCCAGTTTCTTGTCCTGATCGGCTTTTGACAGCACGATTGTCTGTACGGTGTCAGGTGCTACTACAGGCTGAATTGTTGTAGTATCAGCAGGTATTGTCACCACCTCCACCTGCTCAACAACAGGATTAGGTTTGATTTCCTGGGGCTTGGGAGCTCTTACTGGAGTCTGGACCGGTTCCACCAGAGTTATGCCGGGAAACTTGTCATTTATAAACTCAGTAACCTTATCGCCAACTACAGGCCATAACAGATACAGGGCGACTGCAGCAATAAGCACCAATGAGAAAATCCAAACCAGCAGCCGTAAAAAGAACCTGGTAATACCTTTCTGGGTAATATCCTTAACCTGAGGCGTTTTGATTTCCTCTACGGGCTCGGGAGCGACGGTCTCTTCGGGCTCATCGGCACTGTTGGATTCAGGGGCAGCAGTGGTTGTCTCCACATCGCCAAGCTTATCGGCCTGTTCAGGAGTAATCTCAACTATCTCAAAAGCCGCAAACGGCTTGTTAATGCGCTCCTTGAGCTCTGCATCGGGGGTAAAGGATATTTTCTGGTGACCCTCTATGGTAAAGCGTTCGCCGGTATTAACGTTAACGCTCTCGCGGTCCTCCATCTGGAGCAGCTTGAATGTGCCGAATCCTTTAACCTTGACAAGGCCCTCCTGGAGTACTGTGTTTGATATTATATCAAAGAATGTCTTGACAAACTGCTCCGATGCACTTTTGGACATTCCACCCTGCTGTGACAGCATGTCGGCCAGCTGTGAAAGATTTATCTTTTTATCCATAGCGCTGCCTTATTTAAGTTTGTCCTTTAAAAGTGAACTTGGCTTGTATGTAAGCACAAGTTTTGGCGGAATAAGCATGCGTACGCCGGTTGTAGGATTGACCGATACGCGCTCGTTCTTTTTTTTGACCTCAAGAACACCAAATCCTGAAAGACTTACGGAATCGCCGTTGCTCCACAGATTTTCCATAACCTCAATCAAGGCCTGAACCTGACTGGCTGTCTTTTCCGGCGTCAATTGGCATTTGCCGGATAGTTCTGTCAAAAACTGCTTGTTATTCATATAGGTTAGTTGTTATTACTCTACTTTTCCATACAGGTCAAAGGCATCGGCCTCGGTAACCCTGACAATTACAAACCGGCCTATGGGGAGCTCCCGGTCAGCTTTAATAAGCACCTCCGGATCAACCTCGGGCGAATCAAACTCAGTGCGGCCTATGTAATAATCGCCCTCCAGACGGTCAATCATGGTCTTGAACAAGCCTCCCACCTTGGATTCGCTTATCTGAGCCGAAATATCCTGCTGCACACGCATAAGGCGTGACAGACGGGCCTGCTTTACATCGTCAGTGATATCGTCCTTATAGTGGATGGCCGAATATGTGCCGTCAACCTGACAGTATGCAAAGGCACCCATGCGCTCAAAACGCTGCTCCTTAACAAAATCCACAAGTTGGTTAAAGTCATCATCGGTCTCACCCGGAAAACCTACCATGAGAGTGGTACGCAAGTGTATTCCGGGAACCTCCTGACGGATTTTTGCAAGCAAATCACGGGTTTCCTGAGCCGTAATATTCCTGTGCATGCGCTTTAATACAGGGTCACTGATATGCTGAAGCGCAATATCCATATACTTGCACACATTGTCACGCTGACGCATTACCGGCAGCAGGTCCAATGGAAAGTTATTGGGATAGCCGTAATGAAGGCGCAGCCACTCCACTCCCGGAATGTCTGACAAACGCTGTACAAGCTCTGCGATGGTTGACTTGTGAGCAACGTCAGTTCCGTAATAAGTGAGGTCCTGAGCTATGAGCTGGATCTCCTTTACGCCTTTTGCCACAAGCTTGCGGGCCTCGTCAAGAATGTCATCCTGGCTGCGTGAACGGTATTTGCCGGTCATAAGCGGTATTGCGCAGTATGCACAGCCGCGGTTGCACCCTTCGGCAATCTTTAGATACGCATAATGAGGCGGAGTTGTAATTACACGGTCGTTCTCAATCTCCCCGTGCCATTGCTGCCCCATCTCCTTTATTATGCCGTTCCAGTCAAACTTTCCGTACCAGCCGTCAACCTCAGGGATTTCGGCCATAAGCTCCTTATGGAACTTTTGCGACAGGCATCCCATTACGAACACACGCCCTACCTTTCCGGTTTTTTTTAGTTGGCAGCATTCCAGAATCATATTGATTGATTCCTCCTGCGCATCGCCAATAAAGCCGCATGTATTGATAATTACAGTCTCGGCGCTAACCTTGTCGGGATCATGTCTCACCTTAATGCCGTTAGCTCGGAATTGAGCTATAAGTTTCTCAGAATCAACAAGATTCTTAGAGCATCCTAAAGTGATTATATCCACACTGCCACGCCTCATGTTCAATCCTGTTTAAATAGGGAATCCACAAATTCGGTCTTGTTGAACACCTGGAGATTATCTATTGCTTCACCCAGGCCAACGTACTTTACAGGTACCTTGAACTGGTCCGATATGCCAATTACAACACCTCCCTTGGCTGTTCCGTCAAGCTTGGTTATGGCCAATTGGGTAACTTTTGTAGCCAGTGTGAACTGCTTGGCCTGCTCAAAGGCATTCTGGCCTGTGGAACCGTCAAGAACCAGCAGAACATCGTCAGGGGCACCCTCAACAACCTTGTTCATCACGTTGCGTATCTTGGTGAGCTCGTTCATAAGGCCAACCTTGTTGTGCAGACGTCCGGCCGTATCAATCAGAACCACGTCGGCGCCATTAGCCACGGCATGACTGAGCGTATCATATGCAACCGATGCGGGATCGGAACCCATTTCCTGCCGTATTACCGGCACGTCAACCCTGCGTCCCCACTCCTGCAGCTGCTCAATGGCTGCGGCACGGAAAGTATCAGCAGCGCCAAGCACCACCTTAAGGCCGCGTTTTTTGAACTGGTACGCCAGCTTGCCTATGGTTGTAGTCTTGCCTACTCCGTTTACGCCAACCACAAGTACCACATACGGCTTGCGGTCCGACGGAACGCTGAACGGCTCGGATTTGTCGTCCGGGTTATTCTCAACCAGCAGGGCCGATATCTCTTCCCTAAGAATGCCGTTCAATTCGGACGTACCCATGTATTTGTCACGTGCAACACGCTCCTGGATGCGTTTAATTATCTTAAGGGTGGTCTCTACTCCAACATCGGACGTAATAAGAACCTCCTCAAGATTGTCCAGTACCTCGTCATCGACAGTGGACTTGCCGGCTACTGCACGGGCTATCTTGGAGAATACGCTGGACTTGGTTTTTTCCAACCCTTTGTCCAGTACTTCTTTCTTTTCCTTACTAAAAAATGAAAACAATCCCATATGTTCGGTGAATACGGCAAAAATATATAAATAAGGTGATAAATGCAAATAATAAGAGCGGCCCGTTTGGGTCGCTCTTAAGATTATTATGTGTCAAGTTTATCTTACTTGATAGCGTCCTTAAGCTGCTCGTCTGATACGATCTGCTCTGTGAACATATAAGCACCGGTCTTGGGTGACTTTACCATCTTAATGACCTTGGCCATTGAGACCTTACCCTGACGCAGGGTAGCAACTACTTTCTTTGCCATGGTTTAAAACGTATTACTTGATCTCACGATGGATTGTCATCCTCTTGAGAATGGGGTTATACTTCTTAAGTTCCAGTCTCTCAGGAGTGTTCTTCCTGTTCTTGGTG
>CACWIN010000015.1 GCA_902760965.1 uncultured Bacteroidales bacterium
CGGGACTATAGCTGTTGGCTGCAAATCCATACACCTTGCCAAGCATTCCAGAATTATGCGTTTCATCCCACAGTATGTTGTAGAACACGCCTTGGAATGACCAGAAACTGCCATAATATTTATCCTCTTCCTTATTGACAGAACCTGCAATCGTAAGTGAACTTACACTGCCGCTGAAAGTGAATTCAAACTGCTCTCCAAAACTCATGCCGTCAAGAATATACGGGATAAAGAGATACGGTCTGTATGCGACAAGACCATCTTTCACCTGATTAACCTCCTGCATGATAACAGTCCACTGTTCACCACTCTTGTCTATTCCAACAAAGCTGTAGAACCGTCCCACCGATGATGCCTGATCTGCTGAGATGCCGAACGGCAGGCAGATGGTTGAAGACACACCGCATCTGAGCGTACGCTTGAATTCATATTTACCTGTAACAAAATAATCAGGATCGAATCCGGTGACTTCACTGAGCGAACCTACAAGTTTACCAGCGTATGTGCTCCAGTTATCAGCTGTTCGATACGTACCCAGCAGTGTAGAAGGCACTACAATCTGCAGGTCGGGACAATAGCCGAATCCTCCTTCTCCAAGTGTCGCAGCAGTCGTGCTTGGAATATCAATGCGAATGACATTGCTGGTATAGCACACATAATTACCCAATGCTACTACAGATGCCGGCAGGCTAACGCTGGTCAGAGCCGTACAATAGGCAAAAGCATAGCTGCCTATGTAAGTCACTCCATTCTCCACAACAACCTTCTCTATTTTGTCATCATATTTGCTCCAAGGGGCGGTGCTGTGATATTTGTTGTCAGTACCCAATGCACTGCCATAGTACATCATTGGGCCGGTACCGCTGATAGTCAGCACCTTAGTCGAGGTATTATATTTCCAAGTCACGTCATTACCTCTATTAATGCTTATGTCACCACACGTACCGTTTGTAACGGCTGCGAGCGTTTCACTTCTTACGTACATCTGCATCTCGGAGAGCTCAAGCCAGTTATGATAGACCGTCGGATTCCATTCATCACCCAATTCCTCCCATCCTTCTACGGCTGTCACTTCAAAACGGAAATATTTGTAGGCGTTATTGCCTGAATTGTTGAAGTCGAAGAGATAGGAGTGGCAGGTTTGTTCATCATTCATTGTATAGTTGTCAGATTCAGCTGCGATAGTCGTCCATTCGCCACCGGCAGATGCCTTGGCCTTGATGGTCCAGCTGGTGGGGTAGCAGCCAATAATGCCTCCATAACTGTTTGTAGATATCAACGTATAATGCTTCGGGACTACTGGCGCGGCGGTGTTGAATTCCACAGAGCAGCCATTAGTAACATCATCCACGATCCACTTTGAGTAGTTGCTGTCATCGGTAGATGAATACATGCCGTCCAACAGGTTCTCGGGACCGTAGTCGCAACCATCATCTGTTCCACCAGTCACCGTGAAGGCTGCTGTTCCCTCTATAAGGGTCAGCCCTGGGAAGTAGCGCACGGTGACGGCTTTCATTGTAACAGCCTTGGCGGGCATGGTGAACGTGTAGGCGTTAGTACCATTGGCGCTGTAGCTGACGTTCTGATCATCCTCATCCTTGACGGTCAGGCTCTGGAGCGCGTAGCCGTCGGGCACAGTGACCTGGAAGTTGACTGCGGCTTCTGGACGATAGTAGGTCTTACCATTCTGAACCATCTTGTCATTGGCATCGGCAACATCACATGAAATATTGTTACTGCCGCTGACCTGATAGAAGCGCGTAGCCGTAGAAGTGACGGTGACAGCCTTGGCGGGCATGGTGAATGTCCACGTGCCGTTCTGGTTGTCAGTCAGGCAGACGTCCTGGTTGTCGGCATCCTTCACCGTCAGGCTGCTCACCTTGTAGCCTTTGACGGCCGTCAGTGTGATTTCCGCACCCTCCATAGCATGAGCCTTGTTCGACTCCAGACATGCAGGGTCATAGCCACCACCGATGGTGATGTCATACATTGTGTCGTAAGGGTATAGCCACTTGTTGTAAAGTCTTGCGCCATCTCTTTCGCCACCTTCATAATCCCCCTCGTAGACAACCTCGTACATGTCCATAAATGACTTCAGGAGATGAACCGTACCTCGATATGTTTGAGCGGTAATCATGTCGGAAACCTTGTTCCATGAAAGGCTGACATAACCAGAGCCATTATTTCCACATCCTCCATCGGCTTCGCCCATGTAACCGCCGCCCATGTCTCCATAAACATTAACATAGCCGCCATTGATAGTGACGGTACCTGCGCCACCATTGCCGCCTTGGCCGCCTTGATATGTATTCTCATCCAACTCAACTCCATGCCCGTAACCACCTTTTCCGCCGCCCATATTGCCATAGACAACGATGTTTCCGTCGTGGATGATGATGGTGCCATCGCCGCCTTTACCACCAATGCCTGATTTATTATAGGAAGGGTGTCCGTCGCCGCCGTCGCCGCCGCCAATGTTACCCTTCACATAGATGTCACCACCATAGATGGTGATGGTGCCAGCTTCGGGAGCATTGGCAGCATCTGGAGTTGTATTTTCAAAATTATCTGGCTCATTGATATCAGGGCCATTGCCATCGGCATCAGGGCCACCCTGGCCACCGATGGCAGCATTTTTGCCTTTTTGATAGGCAGTGAGTCTGCCACAGCCGTTGCCCGTGCTCTGGGCCCAGATATTTAGCGTACTGCCATAAGGCACACAGATGCCTTGTGACGCAGTAAATTGGCAGCCGTCAACCAGGATGATGTTCACCGAGCCAAGAACCTCTATGCGATTGTTATTGGTAAATGTGCCGCTGACGTAGTACCACGTGGCCTGTCCCGTTGTGCCAAGCGTCTCAGCGCTGGCAGTGATTGCCGTCGGGTTCGTGGCCTGTTTCGTCTGCAGCCCAATAGATGCCGTAGGGTCGAAATAGCTAACGTCTTCTGCCCACGCACTTGCCGAGGTGAGCACCAGAGCGAGCAACGTCATAGCAACCCGCTGAATCAAGTTCTTTCTGTTTTTACTCATGTTAATCATATTTTTTTATCATTGTTTTCAGGTTAAGCGGTCATTTACTAAGGCAACGCCAGATAATGACAATGGCGGCCACAACCAGGGCTGCATATATGATGCCGACCAAGATGACAACCCACATAGGCGCAAAAGTATAACGCATGAGCATATCGGTTTGTCTTAATTTGCAAAGGGGTGTCTTGATTCACAAAAAATGGTGTCTTGATTCGCGAAATGAGACAATATTTTTTTTGTATTTTTGCAGTACAAATGAAAGAGATGCAGTTTTCGGCCGTCCTTTTAACGGCACTTATGTCTGTGGCATTGATGTTTCTTATGCCACGTAAGGTTAAAGAGGACAAGGTACTCCAACTGTCGCGTACAGTCATGACAATGGGGCTGGTTTTATTGTGCATCCAGTTCCTGCTGCAATATACATTAGGTTTGCGCTCCACAAGCCCTATTCAGGCCGTAGCCTTGAACCTGATGCTTTTCATGCCCACATCTGCCCTGATGTCAATTAGCGTGCTTAACCTGCAACGTCAGGGTAATCTCAATTTGTGCGACCGTCTCATCTTACTGCCCACATGGGTGATTGCCATGCTTATCATAGGCATAACCGCACTCACTGGCGGAAAACCGTTCATGCATGATTCACCAAACTTGCTCTGGGCAGAGATAATGGCAAGTGCACTTTATACCCTTATGCAGATCTATTACACCGCCCGCATTGCACATCAGTTTAAACGAATGAGACAGATGCTGGCCGATTTCTATGACCATGAGATGTACGGATTGCTCAACTGGATGCTGATAAGCGTAATAGCACTGACGCTTGTGGCATTGACTGCACCGATGGTAATTTTCTCCAACGGTTGGCCGCTGGCTGCCTACGGGGTGCTGGTTTTGGGTACCATTTTCTATCACTGGTTCTGTTTCTGCCGCTATGTCCAGACGAGCGCCGCCAGCCATATCAAGGAGGCTGAGGAGAGTGAGAGCGAAACTGAGTCAGAGGAGGCCAAGGTCAAGAGCATAAAACCTGACAGGCTTGACAAGGTGGTTGAGAAATGGGTGGCTCAAGGCGGTTATCTCCATCATGACATAAAGAGCGCCGATGTGGCCAAGGACCTTAAGATACCGCGTTCACACCTGCTTGCATGGGTTAAGGCATCGGGCTACGAATCATTCACCCGATGGATAACCACCCTGCGCATTGAAGAGGCCAAGCGCCTGCTCGCAGAGCACCCTGACTACTCCATAGAATACGTAGCAGACCACTGCGGTATAAGCCGCACCCATTTCCACTCAGTTTTCAAGAAAGAGACCGGCGTATCCCCCACCCGCTATTCAAGATGACCCATTAGGGATTGGGGCACAAAAGGGACGGTTCTTTTTGTGCCCTTATAACAAAGACGAGAGTTCTCTCAATGTTTCACAATAGGGGCACAAAAAGAACCGTCCCTTTTGTGCCCCTGGTGTTCTGCGGAGGCAGAAGGTTTGACAGCCGATGGATTGGGCGGGCAGGATGTCTTTTTCAAGGCTGTCGCCAATCATGATGGTTTCCTGCGGTTCCAGGCCCAGCGCTTTTACTCCAAGGCGGAAAATTTCAGGATCAGGTTTACGGATTCCTACTACGGCCGATTCAATAACATCCTTGAACAGATGGCTCAAGCCGAACTCTTCAAGGACAGTATGCATATTTCCGTAAAAATTGGTCACCAATACCATTGGATACTTTCGGCTCAGTTTTTCCAGCACAGGTTTGGAGACCGTCTCTATATGCCGGACAACCTTGTTGTAACAGTAATCAAGAATAGTATCCTGTTTAGTAAGCAGAATGCCCTTTGAGTTAAGATATTGGGTCTGCAATACTATCTTGGTTTGGAGTGTCTTGCAGAAAGAGTAATCCGGAGTGATTATTGGATTGCGGCCCAAGGTTCGTTCGGTGTAAACATACGCCTCATACAGCAAATCCTTGGGAATATCGGCCACAACGGAGTAGCCCTCCCGGAATGCATCGAACCAATGTATGCCGTCGCTGTCAATGGTTCCGCCAAAGTCTATAAGTATGCCCTTAATCATGCTTTCTGCCAATTTTTATAATCAGGACTCCTATTACGGTCCAAACTATCTGCCTTATGCGTGCTACCAGTGCAGTGTACAGTCCGTATGCGCCCGGAATCTGAACGCCTCCAGCCGCAAGGGCCATCCCCCCTTCAAATCCGCCCATCTGCATGGGTGAAAAGAAAATAAGGTTACTGAACAGCGATGAGAACGCCATGACCAATATGCTGTCCCAAAAGGTGAATCCCGGCATGAACATACCTATTAGCAGCCAATACTCCAGGCATGACACTACGCGTGCCGCATACTCCAAGAACAGCGACCAGCGGAACGGGGCGCGACGCTCCTTATGCAGGAATGCAATCTGGCTGTCCACCTCCTCAAGATCCTTCCTATGTTTGTCCAGGTAGCTTGTAGCCCATTTTTTTACAATCGGAATACGACACAGAATGCCAAATGCCTTAACAACGAATCCTTTGCGGTAACCCAATGAGAATATCCACAACACAAAAGCAAAGACTACCGTCATAACACCCAGCATAATGCACATCCACACATCCAGTCCGTAGCCACCTACTGTAAAGTGCAGTATCAAATACAGCACTACAGCCGATGCCCAGAAACAGAAATGCGAGCATATATGCATCATGGAGTACAGGATAACCGATGATGTGGCTTTCCTGCCGCCCACATAGTTTGACAGTTCCAGAATGCGGTAAGGCTCACCACCCATTAGTCCAAGCGGAGTAACATAGTTCAGCGCATAGCCCGATACGGTGAGCTGAAATACTTTGCCAAGCGGTACTCTCCTACCCTTTCCGTCATTAATAATCAGGCCAAATGAGCATGCGTTGATAAGGTATATAAAGCCCCAGAGCAGGACAATGACCGGGAACCATATCCCTGCCTGACCAAGCACCTCCTTTACGCGAGCCCAGTCAGCATTGAACGTAAGGAGCATAAGCACGACTGCCGCCACTCCAAACAGAAAGAATATGGTCTGCCAACGTTTTTTCATATCAGGTCTGTCATTTCACGACACACTTTCTCGTGCGCCGCCCTCATATACAACCAGATTACATTCATTACCGTAAGTTCAAAAATTGGATAAAGCCAAGGTTCTCCAATTATCAGTATGATGTAAAGGGTTATGGCGCGGGTATTAAAGGTAAGGATATTTGTCCATTTAAGCAACCTGTATGTGCGGCTGCAGAACTCCTGTCCAAGTTCCAATGGCACCTGATTGCCGTATTTGCCGCGAACATCGGCGTAGAAATTTTGGAAACACGGGGTCATTCGCTCCTGACCGCGGGTATAGTTCTGGTAAAAAAAGAGCCATATTTTCCAGAACCAGCGTTTTTTCCAAGGTGTTGATGCCTGCTGGGAGGCAAGTTCGCGGCTGTCATTCAGTTCCGAATGGTCACCATGGAACAAAAGATAAATGTTCCTGTAATAATCCGACAGGCCTGCCTGCCGTGCATGGAATATAAATCCGGTACCAAAAAAGAGCACAAAAACCCATATTCCCCAGGTGGTTCCTCCTGCAAACGGGATTGGTTCATCATACAGTCTCAGTGACAGGAAGAAAGAAATGGTTATGAACCACAAATCGCCTGCAAGACCGTCCAGGAGCCGCCCCCAAAGGGTTTTCTTACCTGTCATACGGGCTAGCTGACCATCGGCACTATCCAGGAAATTGGCAAGCATAAGCATTATTATGCCAAGTACCGTCCAATCCATTGTGGTATGCCACCAGCAAAAGCCGGCAAACATGCCAAGTATTATGGATATTATGGTTACAACGTTGGGGTGTATGCCCAAAGCGTCAAAGAATAGGGCCAGGACATATCCTATTGGTCTTGTAAACCATATGTCCAGCCACTCCTCGGTATCTTTTGACTTGTATGTTGACTCTATTGATCTCTTTCTGTCTGTCATCTCTTATCAATAATCAACCGGGCTATACGTGATGCTGCGCCCACTGTACATGTCCTGAAACTGGGCCAGTCATTAAAATCTATGATTGTAATCTTTCCGTCCGGGCCCACCACTGCATCACCGCCGTAAACGTCCACGCCAAGCAAGTCCGATGCACGCTCGGCCACTGCGGTCAAGGCATCAATATCAACATATGCGCTTTCGGGCTGGTCATTATATTCCTCCAGGCCAAACTTGCCATCCTTTGCGGTGGCAGCATAACAGTCGGTAAGTCCATGTCCCCTTACTCCGTAAAACTTTACAACCCAACCGCGCACATGTTCCTGAATAACGCAGGTATCAACTCCGCGAGCGGCAAGGCTATGCATTGCAGCAGCACATTCGTCATTGTTGCGGATATACTGTACGTCATCCTGCTGAACAGCATGACTGTCACCCCTCTTTATCCAGCAGGGATAGCTGTTCCATGAACCGGGACCGGCGTTTTTAGAGCAGACTAAGCTGTCTGGAATCAGACCGGAGTCTTTAAGTATCATGGTCTGGGCTGCACGCACGCAGTTCCTTACTGCCTGCACGCTGTTGGTTACAGGAACACAGGCCCGTTCAAGCATTGACAATGCCTCCTTGCTTCGGGCCATCTGGAATATACCGTCAATACCATCGGGAATACCGTGCTCCACCAGTTCCTGCTCGTTCAAGCATAGCACGCTGTTTCCGCCGCGTTCCAATTCCAGGACCACGGCACGGAACACTGCCCCATCGGCCAATGTACGATTGGGCGAGAACTGTTCTGCTCTGCTTATTCCCAGATATCTCATTCCTGCTGTGCTATCTTTTGGGCTTTTTTTATGTCACATACATGGTCAACATCGACCACCTGACCCATATCAAAGGCCTTGAGTCTCATTCCGGCCTCAAGCAACTTACGCTGAAAATATCGCATCCTGGTCTGGCCGCTCTCCAAACACTCAGCCAACACGTCAAGGGCCTGTACCTTTAACGCGTAAATTCCTGCCGATACAAAACTGCAGTCATTACGGGTATCGTGAAAACCGGTAATGGTCATTGTTTTATCGGTTTCAACAAACAAAGGCTTTTCATCGTCAACAAACGCGGTTACGCCCATTAATCCGTCAAACGGCGTATTGGAGAACTCATCAACCATGGCACGGAAACGGCTTTCCTGAAAGACAGTATCGACCGTGGTCACGCAGAACCTGTCCTGCCCCAAATAGGGAGCAAGTTCCATCAGGCTGTGCATGGGCGTAGGGGTACTCTTAACTATCAGGTCAATAGGCATCATATGGGACATCTCCTTGATATAATCGGCTGTCTCGGGATTTGTTCCGTTTACTATTACGGCAACGCTATCGGCACCGCAGTTAATGAATATGCGGGCCAGGCGTTCAATCATGGGCGTGCCGCATATGGGCACCAACGGCTTGGGCTGGCTGAATCCTTCGGATGCCAGACGGCTGCCCTGCCCTGCTGATATGATGCCAAAACGCATTACCTGTTTGGAAAGATTATTCCTTGCCCGTATCCAGATGCTTTAGTTTGTCGCTGTCATCGCGACGGTCAAAATAGAGCTTTTTTAGAGGATTTGCATGTATCTCCTCCTCGTTGCTACGTGAGCGGAAAATGTCAATGGCTGCAAATATTGCCTGACGCATTGACTCCTCGCTGGCCAAGCCCTTACCTGCGATATCGTATGCGGTACCATGGTCGGGCGATGTGCGTACTACCGGCAGACCGGCGGTATAGTTCACGCCGCCGTCCATGTCAAGTGCCTTAAGCGGAATAAGCCCCTGGTCATGGTACATTGCCAGGATTGCATCAAACTTGCGGTAATCGCCGCTGCCAAAAAATCCATCGGCCGGGAAGGGGCCAAAGCACTGTATCTTTTCGGCTACAGCCTCGTCAATGGCAGGTTTGATTATCTCGTTCTCCTCCTTGCCTATCAGACCGTCATCGCTGGCATGAGGATTCAGGGCCAATACTGCTATGCGGGGTATCTCTATGCCGAAATCGGTCTTGAGCGAGTTGTTAAGTATGGCAAGTTTCTCCTTTATAAGGTCCTTGCTCAGGATTGAAGCAACCTTTGATATAGGATCATGAACCGTAGCCAGCGCCACTCTCATGGAGCTGTTCATAAGGATCATAAGGGCCTTGTTGCCCTGGCCCAACTGTGCCTCGATATACTCCGTATGACCGGGAAAATTGAACTTTTCGGAATGTATGGTCTTTTTGTTGATTGGAGCGGTAACCAGGACGTCAATCATTCCGTCCCTGTACTCCTTAACGGCACGTTCCAGCGCCTGGAATGCGGCATTGCCACTCTCTTGGGTAGGCATGCCAAAATCAACCTTTACATCCTCATCGTTGCAGTTAACCAGGTTAAGGCGGTCGGGCTGTGCATCCCTGGCAGAGTCTATCACATTAAAGTTGGTCTGTGAATCCACCACTTTACGGTGATAAGTGGCAACTTTTGGGGAACCGTAAACCACCGGTATGCAGAACTCGAACATTGCCGGGTCAGCGAATGTCTTAAGTATGATCTCGTATCCTATTCCGTTAACATCACCCTGAGTGATGCCCACAACTATTTTATCGCTCATTATTATATTGTTTATTCGGGATTTATTTCTATTTCGTCCAAATCAAAAGTATTCCTGGCCAGATCCAGTTCCTCGGGGAGCCGCAGAGTGTAGAGCGACGCCTCAAGCCTGCGTATCAGGTTGCGCTTGTCAGTTGCAGGAGAGTACACGAATCCCTCCACTACAATTACACGCTGGTTCTTTTCGTCAACTCTAGCGACCGATACAAACGGGCCTCCCATATCGTAGTTCCTTATGTTCCACAAGCCGCGGACTACCTGGGCGTATGCGCCGTGAACCTCGTCATCGTTGAACATTACGAACGGGGTGGTCATCATGTACTGACCTTCCCTGGGACCCGGGACATTGGCTTTCATAACAGAGTCACGCTTACGGATAAAATAATCTTTTGTAAAGGTCCTCTTGTCACGGTAGGGATAGGAGTAGATTACAAAATTCATATCCTTGTTGACCCTGTCGGTGCTGAACCACAAAAAGTTCCTTCCGGTTTTGGTCTTGTTAAGTTCAGGCAAAGAAAAGATATCACAGCCAAACATGTTCATTACCTTTTCCCTGACCATGGGGTTATACTGCTCCTTAAGGTGTTCGGCCTCATGATTCAGTTCGGCGCGGGTAAAGAAATTGATTATCACGTCGTGGTTGGTCTTTACAAAACGCTTGAACTCCTCGGCATTGGGAGCCTGGATGTTCATCACTATCTGCGGATATGCATATACGTTCTTGGTATATTTGAACTTACACTGCGTGTACGTCCTTGAGTCAATGTTCATTATTATGATGTTACGGCACAGGTGCAGGTTCTTTGAAAAGTTGTTTGACGATACCTTCATAACGTCAAACGAAGGTTCCGCCTGCGAAAGGCCCAGCACATCATCGGTAAGGACATTATACAACGTATCAAAAGCACCGGTCAAAAGGTCATTAGGCTCATAAACGACCAGCACCTCATAAGGGCCGCCGGCCGATGTAGGCGTAAACAGGGGCTTTTTGGCTTTTGCCTTGGCTGCACTCCTGGCCTTTGGCTTTTTATCGGCTCCTTTATTGTCACGGCATCCAACCATGTTCATTGCCGCAATCATAATAATGCAAACAGCTAATAGGATCTTTTTCATATCATTGTTCGTTTTTTGCTGTACTCAACATTCCGCAGGCGGCCCATATATCCTCTCCGCGTGATGCACGTATGGTTGCAAACACGCCGTGAGCGGTAAGCCAGTCACGGAACTCTATCATGCTTTCTTCGGCCACCGGACGCAAAGGACTGTCCGGAATGGCATGGAAACGTATAAGGTTCACTCGGCAGCTAAGGCCGTTAAGGGTCTTTACCAGCTGTCGGGCATCGTCAATGGAGTCATTCACACCTTGGAACATGGTGTACTCAAATGACAGGCGGCGCTGATGACTGAAATCATACCGGCGGAGCACCTCCAGCATCTCGGTCATGGAGAACGCCTTCTCGGCCGGAATCAGTTCAATGCGCTTTTGGGGCGTGGGAGCATGCAGACTCACCGCTATGTGGCACTCGCAGCTCTCAATGAGCCGTTTTAGTTCACGCCTCAGTCCAACGGTTGATATCGTGATGCGTTTTGGGCTCCACCCGAATCCCCAGGGGGCGGTCAGGATCTCTTGGACGGCAAGCACGTTCTCAAGGTTGTCCAACGGCTCGCCCATGCCCATGAATACCACATTGGTCAGGTTTTCCTTTCCAGGCAGTGAGAGTATCTGGTTAAGGATCTCACCGGCAGTAAGGCTGGCCGTATAGTGCTGGCGTCCGGTCATGCAGAATACGCATCCCATCTTGCAGCCCACCTGACTGGATATGCATAGTGTGGCGCGGTCACCGTCGGGGATATAGACGGCCTCAACATAATGACCGTTCTGGACAGGAAAGAGGTATTTTACCGTACCGTCCTGCGATGCCGCCTTATGCGACGGCTCTGCCAGACCGACCTGATAGTTCTGCGCCAGTCTGGTCCTGGCCTTGAGTGACAGGTTGGTCATCTCATCAATTGACCTGACCTGCTTTACGTAAAGCCAGTCGGCCATCTGCTTGGCTGTAAACAGTGGCATACCGTTCTCCACAGCCACCTGCTGCAGCTGAGCCAGAGTCATTCCTACCAGATTATTCAAGGCCATTTGTAATCTATTTTACTTAAAAACGCGGCGGTATTCAAAATACGTCTGTTTAAGTTGCGAAGATACGATTTTTTGTTTGTATATTCGCTGAATATGATACACACAATTGATTTACCGCAATACGGCAGTTCAACTCAGTCTGTAAGAGACACGTTGAAAGCATTCCGCAACCAATATATCCTGCTCAACATAAGCGGCAGGGAAGTAACCATAACCCAGGATGCCGCAGACCGCATGAAACAGTTTGCGGACTCATCAAACGCCGGCATGGTATACTCGGATTACCTTAAGACCATGGGGGCCGATGCCATAGTCCCCGCCCCGTTGATAGACATCCAGACCGGCAGTCTTAGAGACGATTTTGACTTTGGAGCATTGGTCCTGCTTACTCCTGCCGGCATAGAGGCGTATCTTGGTTTTAGCGGTGCGGAGTTCCGGACTGCAGGATTCTACCAGATGCGTCTGGCAATACAGCGTTCACTCCCCATTGTGCGTGTTCCGCAGCCGCTCTACACCATTGCCGAGACCGATTTCCGTACATCGGGCCAAAAGCAGTTTGATTACGTAAATCCGCGCAACCGCGATGTGCAGATTGAGATGGAAGCCGCCTGCACTGAACACCTTAAGTTGATTGACGGTTATATCAAACCCGGAGCGGGACAGGCCGTCAATACCAATGACGGAGAATTTCCGGTTTTGGCATCGGTCATAATCCCTGTGCGCAACCGAGTCCGCACCATTGCCGATGCGGTTAAGTCGGCGCTTGACCAAAAGCTTGACGGTAAGTTCAATGTGATAGTGGTTGACAACCATTCAACCGACGGCACCACTGACATTCTTGATGAACTGGCAGCCAAACACCCTAACCTGGTCCACATTATACCTGTACAGACTGACCTTGGTATAGGCGGATGCTGGAACCTTGCAGTAAACGACAGCCGTTGCGGCAGGTTTGCGGTCCAGTTGGACAGCGATGACCTGTACAGCGGACCTGACACCTTGCAGAAAGTGATTGACAAGTTCCGTGAGGGCGGATACTCCATGGTGATAGGCAGTTACCGCATGTGCAACTTTGACCTTGAAACCTTGCCCCCCGGAATAATTGACCACCGTGAATGGACCGATGAAAACGGCCCGAACAACGCGCTGCGCATAAACGGACTGGGCGCACCTCGTGCTTTCTACACGCCTATAGTACGACAGATAGGATTCCCCAACGTGAGTTACGGTGAGGATTATGCCGTAGCCATACGCATAACCGGAGAGTACCGTCTGGGCCGAATCTTTGACGAGCTCTACCTGTGCCGCCGCTGGGAGGGTAACAGTGACGCCGCATTGAGTCCCGAAAAAGTCAATGCAAACAACCTTTACAAAGACTCTCTGCGCACTGCTGAGCTGGAGAGAAGAATAAAGAACAACAGCCTTTAACTGATGGACAACATTTTCAAGCATCTGGATGTCTGCCTTGAACAGCAACTCAACGTATGGCCTGCGGCACGTGAGGCATTCAGCAATCTGGAACAGGTACAGACTCGTGTACTATCATCATCGGGACTTGCACTCCAGCATAACCCCGCACGGATAATCTCTACAACAGCTAAGGTAAAGCCGGCCGAAGTCACTACCCGTGCATGTTTTTTGTGCAAGGATAACCGCCCGCAGGAGCAGATAGCTTTTGATGCAGGCAACGGATTTGACCTTCTGGTAAATCCCTATCCCATCCTGCGCGAGCACTTTTGTGTAGTGAGCCGCGAGCATCGGCTCCAGATGTTCAAAGATTGCTACAAAGTAATGCTTGGCATAGCTCAGGAGCTTGAACCCGGCTATATGATTTTTTACAACGGTCCTCGCAGCGGGGCATCGGCCCCTGACCATCTGCATATGCAGATTGGACGTTCCGAGGGCATTCCGTTGGTAGATAAACTGCGCCAGAACGAGCCGTCGGCAAAAGACGAGCCTGTAACCATTCAGCCGTTCGGATTCCCAGTGGTAATAATAAAGGGCTCTGACCCGGACAAGCTGTGGGATTACGTAAGCGGCATGACCATATATGATGGAGAGTATGAGCCGCGCATGAATGTGCTTGCATTTAACCGTGACGGACAAGTAATAACCGCCATCATACCGCGTAGCAAGCACCGCCCGGACTGTTACTATTCAGACGGGCCGGACAAGGTCATGGTTAGTCCCGGCGCTGTGGATATGTTCGGACTGGTCATTACTCCGCGCAAGGAGGATTTTGATTCGCTCACTGAGCGCCAGGTACTTGACATTTACCGTCAGGTCACCCCGCAGCAGCCCAAGATCAAGGTGGGTATCATGGCTGCTCCTTTGATTAAGTTCTGCCTAAACGACAGCTACACCGACGGCCGCAGCAGTTTTGAGGGCGAAATGAGCATAAGCGTTGTGGGCGGCCGCCTGAGTTGGAACGGAATACTGATTGACAGTCTCACGCTCACTCCCAATGAGCATGGCAGCACGTTCACCCTGCATGATGTGACTATTGGCATCGGATTCCACTGGGAACGCAATGAGGAGCAGACTTTCTCAGGGCAACTTAAGTTCATTGTTGAAAACGAATTGGTTCACGCCATCAACATTCTGCCTGTCGAGGAGTACCTGACAAGCGTTATCTCATCAGAGATGAAACCCACGGCTTCCAAGGAATTCCTAAAGGCACATGCCGTGATTTCACGCAGTTGGGTACTGGCGCAACTGCGTTCTCCGTTCCGCAAGACTGAAGCCACGCCTTCAACTGATGCATCGACTGGACATGATTACATTCTGGACCGCATAATCAAGTGGTATGACCACGACCAGCACACCCTGTTTGACGTCTGTGCCGATGACCATTGCCAGCGCTACCAGGGCCGCACCCGCATAATCAGTGCTGCAGCCCAGGCCGCAGTCAAGGAGACACTTGGCCAGACGTTAGTGTTTGACGGCCACCTTTGTGATGCCCGTTTCAGCAAGTGCTGCGGCGGCGTTACCGAGCAATTTGAGACATGCTGGCAGGATGAGCACAAGCCATATCTGGTAGCATTGCGTGACAGCAGCATTAATGAGGGCGCCCTGCCCGACCTCTCAATTGAGGAGAACGCACGCCAGTGGATAATGTCAGAACCCAAGTCATTCTGCAACTCGGCCGACGGCAACATCCTGTCAGAATCACTCAACGGCTATGACCTGGAAACGCCCGATTATTATCGTTGGAAAGTGGAGTACACTGTGGAACAGGTATCGGACATATTCCGTCGCAAATCGGGTCTGGATATCGGTGACATCGTTGACCTTCGCCCCATAAGGCGCGGGCCATCGGGCCGTATCTATGAACTGGAGATTGAAGGCACAAAACAGACAGTCACCATCGGCAAGGAACTGGAGATTCGCCGCACCCTGTCAGAATCACACCTGTTCAGCAGTGCATTCGTAATTGAGAAAACTCAGGACGGATTTATCCTTCACGGAGCCGGCTGGGGTCACGGAGTAGGTCTCTGCCAAATCGGCGCCGCCGTCATGGCCGCCAAAGGCTACACCTACCGCGAAATCCTCCACCACTACTACCCCCACACCACCCTTTCCCGCTTCTACTAGTAGCACCTAGGGGCACAAAGGGGACGGTTCTTTTTGTGCCCCGAGCCATTGGGGACGGTTCCGTTTGGCTCGTTTTTAACAAATGAGCCAAACGGAACCGTCCCCAATGGACTCATTTTTTTACAACTTTTTGGAATAGTATCAGAATTCTATTATTTTTGTCATGTTATCAATTAGTTAAATGGGATAATAGTGGGCATGAAAATAAAAGGGACACATCTAATAATTTCATCAATCATATCCCTGTTTCTTTTGGTAGTTTCTTACTGGGGGAACAACATAAGAAGGCCATTGTTGGAAAACTATGACCTTATCAGATTAATTGAGTTGATTACCGATGGTTCTCTTAACAAACACAATAAAGTGGAACCTTCAAATTACCTGCTCATAAACACTGCTTTTGACAAATCGTCTATTGACAAACATGAAAACGATGAACCCGGAGGCCGAATAATAGGTAAACAATTCATTACAGACCGACGCAAACTGATAGATTTCCTGGAATTGGCAAAGCAATCGGATTACAGATACTTGATAATTGATCTGGATTTTTCAAAAGAACTGATGGACGGCAATAATGATTCCATTGACAACAAACTTGTTGACTTATTGTTGTCCATGAAGAAAGTGTTCATTCCGTTACCTGTCGATGAAGATGGTAATTATAAGCAACTACTTGATGACCGCTTGAATGACATTGCATATAGCGCGGTTCTTTTGGGCACATGGAGGATAAAGAGTTTGACTCCACTCCCATTGCAGCACAATGGCGTTAAATCAATACCCTTACGTGTATTTGAAGATTCAACAAAGGTATTATATCAGGAGCATCCGCTTTATAGTAAATTGGGCCGTAAGTTATGTTACAAAAAAGTATTTGCATTCAATTATGTCAAAGACAAAGCAGTAAGAGACTTTAACGGATACCAGCATCAAAGTACGTTATACACCATGCTCGGTGCAGATTATCTGCAGGCTAATGCTCTTAAAGCAACGGCCCCAAAAAGGCTGAGCAAAAAAATAATAATCATAGGTGATTACGAGAATGATAAAGTATTGTCGTATTATGGTACAATTGCAGGATCATTGGTCATTTTGAATGAGTTCTTCTCACTAATGAATGAATGGAACGTAGTCAAATGGGGATTTGTCGTTTTTTGTTTCTTCCTGTTCTTATTCACTTTCTATGCAATGATGGAAGGCTGGTCTCTAATCAAAATGACAAAAATCAAGAACCACAAACTTGCCAGCCTGCTGAGTTCATTTTTAAGTGTTACAATAATATACAATATCATCAAAGTTATTCTGTTCTATTGCTTTCATATCTATTTCTGTCTATTCTTCCCTGTATTATTCATATCTTTATTATCACCCTTTATTAGCCTGAAAGATGAAAAAAAACAACCGAATTTATAGAATTGCTTTAACCTTAGCATTTATTATCTGCGTTTCAACTTATTGCCACGCCGACAAGTTTCTTTTTCAGATTATGGATATAACCGGGGCCGATACCACTATTGTCATTGACGGAATTAAGATGCATCGGTATGATGTCATTTCGGAGAATCAGGTGTGGCAATGGAATGGAAATGCCGATATAACTGTTTATGTGACTCCCCTTGACAGTGAAATAGGTGGGACCATAAAAATAACCAGTGGAGAGATGAAAAGCAAGAAAGCCAACAGTTTGGCCTACCTTAACCTGACTGGAAAAGGAGTAAACAATCGTAATGACGTTTTTGTTCTTTCATCAAACAAAAAAGAAGTAAAACTACCTATAAAGACGGAAAAGAATGTCACTTACTTTATTGAGCTGAATGAAAAAATGGTCCCATTAAAGATACGTGACGGAAATGTATATGCCACATATGACTTGTTCAAGGACAAAAAGAAAACTATAACCACCTGGGTATTCAAAAGAGAGTATGAATCCACTAATGAATACTCAGATGTTCCAATGGATAAATACACTTTTTACATAAACAAATGAAGCATCGTTTTTTAATATACTTCATTGTTATAGTCAATCTGTTAGCCAGTAACTCTTTGTTATTTGGGGCGACCAATGAAAAAAGAGGAATTGTACTGATAATTGCCAATTCCAAATATTCAGAGGTTGCCGATGTGTTGCCTAATGCCGTAAATGATGGCAAACGCATTGAAAAGACATTTAAAGAATTGAAATATGATGTCATAATAAGGACAAACCTTAAAACTCAAGATGATATCAACAACAGTCTTAATCAGTTTGCCGATAAAGCAAAGGACAAAAAGTATGAAACGGCCATTGTATATTATACGGGACATGGAATGAGTGCCAATACCAGAAACGGAACCGAAAACTACCTTATACCTACGAAAGCTGCAATTTATTCCACATCGGACATAGGCAATAAATGTCCTACTCTCTCCAGTGTCCAGGAAACATTGATCAAAACGGGCTGTAAAAACAAGATACTGTTTTTTGACGCATGTCGCTCTCTGGAATCATTAGGTAAATCATCTGTTTCTAACAGCATTGCAACGAAAACATATGACAGTATATGGGTCTTTTATTCTGCTGCCCAGGGTCAAAAGGCCTTTGATGGTCCCAAAGGCGAAAACAGTCCTTTCTGTGAGGCTCTTGATACATTTTTAACCGTACCCAATCTGAATGTTGCAGAACTTGGCAACAGAATATCCAATTACGTTGTCAACTATTGTAACGTGAACAACATTAATGGGCAGACTCCTGTACTACAGCAGTGGGGACCGATGAACATATCATTAAACCCGATACAGGACACATTGGTCAAGGATAACAACCTTTCATCATATAAGAGATATATTAAAAAGAAAACGGAGAAATACGTTGGTATTGGTTATGGATCAAGCGGATACGACTATCCTTACCTCTCTATCGGCGTTAATTTGAATAATAGCTTACCTGTTCTTGAAAACATAAATCTTGAAGTAGATTGTGCTTTCCCCTATAAATCAGAAACTTCGGTGTATTGGATGCCTCAAGAAGGAACCAACTCTCTTAGCGGAGTCTGGGACTATAAGAAAGAATACATCCTATTCACAGAGATTGGATATAGGATAGGTCTGAATGACAAAAAACGGAAGAATATGTTCCTGACCCCTCAAATTGGTGTTTCCATGGAACAATATGAAGGTGATTCCAAGTATTCAACAGAATATTCTCTGCAGCATACGTGGTCATTATTTTTGAATGCAAGAATCAAATATGACCTGTTATTATCCAATCACTTTTCACTGTTTGGAATAGCGCATTATGATATCTTCCCATTCAAAATGGGCGATATAGCCCAGACACTTGATAATGGGGCCGATTTGATAAGAAACTGGAATCAAGGATTATACATTAAGGGCCTTTCCTTGATCTTTGGAGTTGATTACACCTTTTGAGCATTATGAAACAAATACGTTTAACATCATATTTCCTCTTGTTCTTGTTTACGGTTACCACTATTTTGGCAGGTTGTCGTGAAGATGGCTATAACCCTACACTGTCAACTCCTATAGCCGATGAAAACACATACATCTTCAGACTTGACAAAAGCAATATTGTGATAGAAACAGCATCGGCATCGGAAACATCCCTGACTATAACCTCATACAATGTAAACTGGGAGTTTGTTCGTATTCCTGATTGGGTGACAGTTTCACCAGTTAAAGGAACTACAGGCAATACCCTTGTTACAGTTCATGTAAATGAGAATCCCAGCACCATTAGGACAGGACAGCTGACTTGTCGTGAAAACGGAGTTAACGACACTATTATTTCCATTACTCAATACGGACATTAACTCCAGGGGCACAAAGGGGACGGTTCTTTTTGTGCCCCTAATTATTGCTCTAGGAGGTGTTCTAGAGAGGGGCACAAAAAGAACCGTCCCCTTTGTGCCCCTAGAGAGCGAGCCAGGAGCGGCGCTCGGAGTCGGGAAATTTCTCGATGGCGTAGCGGAGGGCGGTGCGAGGCATGGTGTTGGCGCGGGGCTCAAGCCACTGGCGTAAGGCATCGGGATTGCGCTTGCCGGCTTCGCGGAGCAGCCATCCCACAGCTTTCTGGATCAGGTCATGCTTATGATTAAGCAGGATGTCGGCAATGGCATAGGTATCGGCAGTCTGGCCGTGGCGGATGAACTGCATGGTGCTGACCATTCCAATACGCTGCTCCCAAATATTTCGTCCGTTGCATGCCAGGTCATACAGCAAAGTGCGGTCCTTGTCAAGCAGCCATGAGCCGATGAGCTCATAACAAGACAAATCAACCAGGTCCCAGTTGTTTATGCGGTCAGTATGCGAAAGGTAAAAATCAACGCATTGCTCTTGCAATTCAGGGTTCTTTTTGGCATGAGCGAATATCTGCACCAGTGTCAAAAGTGCAGCCAGACGAATCTCATGATACTCACTCATTATGCACTCCTCAAGTTCCGTAAAGCCCACGTCTTTCCAGCACTCCTTGACAACGGAACGCGTAACCGGCACCTTGATTCCAAGAAACTTGTCGCCCTCACCATACTGGCCGGGGCCTGTCTTGAAGAAACGCATCAACCCCTCAACCTGTGACGGGTCAGCATGCGCAATTATCTGCTCTTTAAGTATGTTACTCATCTTTCCACAAACGGGTTACCGCTGCCGCCGCCGCAAGGGTCTCGGGTTTGCCCGCATCCACCCAGTCTTTTGGGTCCGATACAACCGAGTGCAAACGCAACCGTGCGGCATTATCCACATAAAAATCGGTTATTGAAAACTTATCTTCCGCAACCGAATCAAGCAACGGCAGCAAAGAACGCGATACCACATGAATGCCCTGGAATGCACGGGGCGCAAACATTGTCTTGTCAAAACCGGGGTAAGGAGACCTAACCTGTCCGGTCTTCTCATTGCTCCAGCCGCGCAGCAAACCTTGGGAATCAAAATAGAGATATCTGGATGTAGACCGCTCAGCAACCAAAAGCGTTGCATCGGCCCCACTCTCAATGTGACCGCAGTAAAGAGCCCTTAAATCAACGCACGAGAAAATATCCACGTTATGTACCAGAACAGGCTGCTCATCATCAAACAGCCGCATTGCCTTGCGTATGCCACCACCTGTATCAAGCAGCATACCGCTTTCATCGGACAGGCGTATGTCAAGCCCAAAATTGCCGTGGGCCTCAAGAAACTCCCGTACGGAAGCAGCAAAATGATGTATGTTGATTACAAAATGGTCAAAACCGGCAGCATGCAAATGCTTAAGTTGATGCTCAAGCATGGTATGCCCGGCCACCTCAACCAGCGCCTTGGGTCGGTCCGATGTAAATTCACCCAGTCGCGTGCCCAATCCGGCGGCAAGAATAAGTGCATTCATAACTCCTTGCGTATTTTCTGTTCGCGATGCTCAAGCACTATGTGAATCCTGCCTGAGTATTTCTCTTTCAAATGCTCAGCCAGATGGTTTGCGCAATATAACGACCGATGCTGACCGCCGGTACAGCCAAATGCAACCATCAGGTTCAGGAATCCGCGCTCAATGTATTTTTCAACTGCAGGATCAACCAAAGCATAGACATGCTCCAGATAACGCTGCACCTCACCTTGAGATTCAAGGAACTCTATCACAGGGGCATCGGCTCCGGTAATGCTCTTGTACTGGTCGTATTTACCGGGGTTATTCATGGCGCGGCAGTCAAACACAAAACCGCCTCCGTTGCCGCTGTCATCCTGAGGTATTCCACCCTTACGGTAGCCGAAACTCATTATGCGTACGGTAAGCTTTTGGTCAGCCGGCACTGTAACAGGCGCAAACCTTGGCAGTTCCACCAGCCCGCGCAACACGCTTGTCAAGTATGGATACTCGCTCTCACCTACTCCAGCAGCAAGCAAATCCCTAAGATTGTTTATTGCGGCAGGTATGCTGTCAATAAAGTGCTGCTTGCGCTCAAAATACCCGCGGAACCCGTAAGCCCCAAGCACCTGAAGGGTGCGGAACATTACAAAATGCATAAGTCCCTTTCGGAATTCCCCGGCATCCACTTTACGGTATCGGACAAGAGAACCAATATATGTATCAATAAGATGCTCACGCAAATCTTTAGGATAAGCGGCACGCGCCTGCCAAAGGAACGATGCCAGATCATACTCCACAGGCCCGCGGCGGCCTCCCTGAAAATCAATGAACCAAGGCTGGCCATCCTGCACCATCACGTTCCGCGCCTGAAAATCACGGTACATGAATGTATTGTAAGGTGCACCGGCAAGCAGAACCGATGCAAACTTTTCAAAACCATCCTCCAGAAGTGCCTCATGAAACTCAAGTCCGGTTGCCTTAAGGAACGAGTACTTAAAATAGTTCAGGTCCCAGAATATGCTGCGGCGGTCAAATGATTCGCAAGGAAAACAAACACTGTAGTCCAGCCCTGCACCGCCTTTAAACTGTAAATCGGGAAGTAACTGCATTACCTTTTCAAGCAAGGCAACCTGCCCGTCATTGTATGAACCGCTTTGGCGTGCGCTCTCCATAAGTCCAAACAGGGACTCGTCGCCCAGATCCTGCAATAAATAGCACATACCGCTGTCCAATACCGCCAGGACCTGAGGCACCGGCAGACCGGCCTCAAGCAAATGACGTCCTATAACCAGAAAAGCCTTGTTTTCATCGGCATTTGTGCCCTCCACTCCAACTACTGTCTGCCCGTCAGGAAACGACAAACGGTAATAAACGCGGTTGGAACCGGCTGCAGTGAGCCTAACAACTAACTCCGGTTCCATGCCGCCATATGCCACACACAAATCCCTAAGTTCCTTATTCATAAACGTTACGCAATCAATACAGGAATTTGAACTCATCCAGATAGAACACACTGCCGTTTCCGCCGGTAAAGTAGTCACCATAAGCACTCGATGATGCCACAATGACCACATATCTTGGAGTGCGGGAACTGCGATACTCTATGTTGATGGTAAATTTTTCATAATCCTGCATATAGTTTCTGTATCCTTTCTTGCCGTAACCTATTATATGCGGGTCATTGTCAATATCCACAAAAGAGTTGGCCGCAGGATCTACAATAAACTGTTCATCCCAGTCTGTCAAAAGCACGAACACATGTGCGCTGTCATTGACACCAATCAGGTTTTTGTGCTGATCATCGGCCACATCAATTGCTACAGGCCTATAGCACGCATAGCCTTCCAGGGCCACAGGGCGACGGTTGAAAGGTATCCCCCATTTTAGCTTGGCATTCTGATTAAAATATTCAATATCGCCCATCTGACCTGTAAACATGTTGCCCGATGCCAATTTTGTAATCCTGAAAAACAGTATCTCGGAGTCAATATACTTGGTCTCCAGCTTGACTGCACTTTCACCTGGTCCTTGAATTGCCACAAACTCACTTTCCTGAGAACAGATAGGCCCGCAGAAAGATTTAGTTGCGGAACTTGCCGAAGCCCATACTCTCTTTTGTTCTTGTGATGCATTGTCGGCATAACAATCACCCGAACTGCTCCAGGAGTCAAACCCCATGTTGTAAAGCTGGCCTTTTGAATCAACCGCAGGGGCCAGTTCGGGAGGAACGGGTTGCGGCTTATATATGTCATTGTCCCATTCACTGCAAGAGACCATCACGGCAAAGGCCGTCAATAAGACTGATAGTTTTTTCATAGCGGTCAGAAATGATAAATGAGACCCATCCTGAGGCCAATCAGTTTAGGCTTGAAATTAAAGAATGTGCGTGACAGGGTTCCGTTTGCATCGGTCCCGTCCTGTTTTTGCCAGCGTACGCCGCCCTCAAGCAGCGGAAGCGACACCTCGAACGCAACATTCTGGGTTGCAAATACGCAAATACCCGGATATAATCCGGCCGATGCAGTCCATATGTCACTGTAAACACCCTCCTTGCCGTTGCTGGTTTCCCTATAGCTTTTGGAGTAGCCTACCGAGCCTGACAGACGCCCCTCGCAGAACATAGCGATGATATGACCGTCAAACAGGGGCAGATACCCGCGGCATGTCAATGCTCCGTTAAAAGCCTGATAAATGATATTCCTGTCCGGAATCTCAAGACTTGAAAATTTAGTGCTGTCAATCGACAACCTGGTATCATCATAACCAAACCTAAGTCCAACAGACAGGTTGTCACCTACAAACCAGGCACTTTGTGCGGATACATCTATTTTACGGGCATACCCGTCAAGTCCTTCAAAAATGCCAAGCAGGTTATATCCGTCATCGCCCGAAGCATCCCAGGAATCAAATCCAAACGACAATCCGGCCGAAAAGGTCCCTTTCTCAATAAGGACTGCCTGGGGATTACTCATTCCACGTTTCTGAGCCAACGCTCCTCCGCATACGGCCAAAACAGCCAATAGCAACACCGGTTTTCTACAGGATAACATAAATCCAACAAAATTCTTTTCTGCAAACTTATAAAAAACAATCATAAAAAAGGGGATTGCCGTTAAACAATCCCCATTAATATATGCGTTGCTAAAATATCACTTTACTGACAGCTTGCCATGGTAAGAAGTGGGATAACTGCCAAAATTGAGCGAGAATGAGATGCTGTCGCCTATAATCTGTCCCTGGAATGATGTTACCTTGTAACGCTCTGTAGGACCTCCGGCCGACAACGGAATTGACTCATCGCAAAAAAGCTCCGCTCCCTGTCCTGTCTTGCTTACTGCTATGCCGGGTACTGTAATGTCAACCTTGACCGGCATCTGGGGTACAAACTTTACCTGATAGAATGCAATGGAAACAGAATCGCCCGCAGCGTTAGGTGTAAGGCTTATCCTGACACTGTCAGTGTCATAATCCACAGTCTGAAAGGTTACCGTCATTGTTCCCAGGTAATCTTTGTTCATTGATTTTTGCTCTTCTTGAACGGCGTTAAGTTCATCTTTGTTGTCACAACTCACAATGACCCCCATAAGGGCCAGCAAAAGGATACTGATCTTTTTCATCTTTCTTTATAGTTTTATTGTTATACCTGTCATTATCATCCTGGGCTTTGTTGCGGCAAAGAATTCATTGCCCACCGACTTAAAGTAGAACGCGTTTCCCCTGGCATTTGTAAGATTCTCTCCACGAACGTATATTTCCCAGCCGGAACCCACAAGTGCAATACGTCCACCTGTCCTTATCCTGAACTGTTCCTGTCTTGTTCCTGACTCATCCCAGTTGAACGGACCTACTCCGGCAAACGTAACATCGGCATCGACAGTTTTGTCCTTAACCTTTATACTATAACCTGCCGAAATGTTCAGGGTATGCTCCGGTATGTAAGGAATACGGTTTCCTGAATAATCGTTGTTGCCGTCGTTGAACCATACAAACCTTGCATCGCACCATGACCATGCAAACTGCAAGCGGAAACCGTCACGATTCCAACCCACCTCGGTTTCGGCTCCTAAACTGCGGCTGCGGCCTGCATTTGTCATCATCCTGCCTGTTGACATTCCAGGAGGAAAGACTGTAAGTTGCTGGTTCTGCACATCTATGCGGTACAAAGCAAATGCGGCATTGAATGTCCCTTTGCGGATACGTGTCCCCAGTTCCATGTTCCATGCCGTCTCGGGATCATACTCGGTATTCTGTGCCAAGACCGATACTGACGGCCTGTCCAGATATACCCCCAGGTCACTCATCACGGCATTCATAGTCCGGTTCTGAAGGATGTCCGAGAATATCTGCGTATTGAATCCGCCTGCACGGTACCCCTTGGACAGAGTCGCGTACAGCGTAATACGGTCCGTTGCCTTGAACAACACAGAGAGTTTAGGTATCACCTCCAGGCATGAATGACTCACCGTTCCGGTGTATGGTACAGACAGTTCCTTGTAGCCGCTCATGTTAGGCACAAACCGGTAGTTAAGCCTGGCCAGGCAGTCATAGTCCATTCTGCCGCCTTCGTAGTCCAGACGAATACCTGCAGTTAGCCTCCAACGTTCAATGTCAAAGACCGATTCATGATAAACGGCGGCATTCCAGGTATCTATAAAAAAGCACGAATTCACCGGCATTTCCATGTCACTTATGGCCAGATAACCCATCGATGTAGGAATATGGCTGTTGGCGTTATCCAGGATCAGGCTCTCAATGCCGTCACACTTGAATGTTACCGGTGCATCAAGATGATTGCGCTTAAAGAAAGAGAACACTCCGGTCTGAGGCTGCCAGACAGACCGGGTATCGGACTTGCGCATGGATAGTTCCACTGTTGCAGCACCGCTGTTCTGCCTTTGCTGCAGAGTGAATACGGAACGGCTGGTATAATCCTGGTCCATATGCATGTCATCGGCCAGGATCTGGACCGATGCGGCGGCCTGGGTGGTTATGGACTTACCGTTGTATTTGAGTGTATATCCGTCAATTAGAGAGAGGCGGCTGTAACCGCTCTCATCATTATATGATACCGGGTATTGCGTGTCATCTTTCCACTGTCCGTACGCAAAGCCTCCCTCACGAGAAACGTTAGCCATAAGCAGATTGCTCATAATGAGCCTTTCTCCTGAATGACGTTCCCATTTCCAGCGCAAGGAGAGGCCGTTGTACGGATCACAGTTGCTGTTCTTAAAGGTATTGAGAAAATATCCGTCAGTATGTCTGTATGTGGCCGACAGCGCGTTGCTGCCTATTATGAAAGCGGCACCAGCCCTGACGGTATTGGCGGTGCCGTATTCCAGATTAAAGGTTGGAGCTGCATCAGTTGCAGGTGACAGAGTAGCCAATGACAGGACCCCACCCATTGAATTGCGGCCGTAAAGGGTCCCTTGAGGGCCACGAAGCATAGATACCTTGCTAATCCCCTCCCAATCAAAATCATACATGTTCTTGTCCAGGACAGGAATGCCGTCAATATAAAGCCCCATTACCGGATTTTCCATCCGTGAACCCAGTCCGCGCATATATACGGTCGATGTAAGCGACGCTCCATAGTCAGGAATATGAAGTCCGGGTATCTTTTGTGACAGTGAATTGGGCCTGTATATGCCTTCCCTTTTGATTGATTCCTGCTGAATTGTTGATACCGCTCCGGCTATACGTTCTTCAGGGACCTGCTCCTTGAGGGCCGTAATGCTCACCTGCGGAAGTTGGAACAGGCTGTCAACCAATGGTGTTCCTGCTGTCAGAAATGATAATAAAAGGACTGCTGTCATTGCGGGTGCAAAGATCCCCAAAAACAGCGGTGCCTTTTAGAACTGCAAATACAGAAATTAGGATTATCCTTGCATGGCCTTTCTAAAGCCAGAGGGCGTTATACCCGTTTCCCGCTTAAAGAACCTTGCAAAATAGGACTGATCTTCCAGGCCCACGGCAACCGCCACATCAATTATGGGGACCGATGTCCCGGCCAGCAGTTTCTTTGCTCTCACAATCCTTTCGGCGTCAATCCATTCCCCCACGCTACGGCCGGTGTACTGTTTAATCTGACGGCTCAGGTAGTTTTCACTTATTCCTGCAGCCTGTGCATAGGCAGAGATTGTCCCAATAGGCTGGTCTGGGTTGAACACAGACTCCAGGAAACGGTTTACCACATCGGGAACAGCCAGAGGCTTTCCGGATTTTATACGCGACAGGAAAAGGTCCAGAGCCTTTTCAACAAACACCTGGTCACCCTTGTCAAACGACTCCTGGATCATATTGAAAAGTTGGGCCATAAAGACCCCCTCGTCAAACCAGAAAGCCTGATGGACAGGAACGGTAAGATAGCGCAGCGGTTTGGCATCGGTAATGAACGATGACGAGAAAGCACCGGTATATCCGGCTGCATCCCTGTAATACCTGATTGAGAACGGACACTCTGCAGGTATTATAAGTGCATGACCGGTTTGACAAAGAAAAGTGTTTCCGTAGGCCTCTACAAGGACTTCGCCGCGGGTTACATATATAAAACCAATAAGCGGCAGTTTAGCAACGGGAACATCCTGGGTATGCGCATTATCCGGAGCATCCATCCTGCGGATAAAGAATCGGCATGACGAATAATCCATTCCGGGAGTCCAATGCGGCTTTCTGTCCATATCAATTATTCCAAATCTGTGCGCAAAGGTACTACTTATCCCCTTTTTTTATATGTTTGCACCCTAGAACAAAATTAAACAACTTAAATATGAAGAAAAGTCTGATTCTTGCACTGATGGTTATGGTCATAACCGCATGCACAGCAAAGGAACCTAAAGTATTGATTTCTTATTTTTCAGCTTCCGGCACAACCAAGTCCCTGTCACAGGATCTGGCCAAAGCTACTGGCGCTGACCTGTTTGAGATAGAGGGAGCACAGCCCTATACCGCCGAAGATGTAAACCTGGGTAACCGTGAGGCACGCGCCTTTAAGGAGATGGCCGATAAGGCAATGCGTCCCGAACTCAAGGAGAACCCCAAGAACCTTAAGCAGTATGATGTGGTTTACATAGGATTCCCCATCTGGGGTGATGCAGCACCCAACATCATCAACACATTCATTGAGAAGAATGACCTTAAGGGCAAGACCGTCATTATCTTCTCAACATCAGGCAGCAGCAACCTGACCAACTCTTTCAACAAGCTCAAGGAACAGTATCCAGACCTGAAACTGGTAGAAGGTACCACATTAAAGCGCAATCCTACCCCCGAGGCACGTCAGGCTGTAATTGACAAACTCAAGGAAGCTATTCCCGCAGAAAAGTAAATGGGCGCACCAAGAACATCGTGGGCATGGGTTCCCACACTCTATTTTGCCGAAGGTCTACCTTATGTGCTGGTGGTGACAGTATCTGCCATCATGTTCAAGCAGCTTGGCATAAGCAATACCGAGGTTGCTCTATACACTAGTTGGCTTTATCTGCCATGGGTAATAAAACCATTCTGGAGCCCCTTTGTGGATCTTGTCAAGACAAAACGCTGGTGGCTGCTGCTTACACAGCTCATACTTGGAGCCGGACTGGCTGGTGTGGGCCTTACGCTTAACACACCCAACTTTTTCCGCTGGACACTTGCCATATTATGGCTCATGGCTTTCAGTTCGGCCACGCACGACATATCCATTGACGGATTCTACATGCTTGGCCTTGACGAAGGCGAGCAGTCCATGTTTGTGGGTATCAGGAATACCGCTTACCGCATAGCCATGATTGCCGGACAAGGCGGTCTGCTTATACTTGTAGGCCTGTTCCAGAAAATGTTTGGCAGTGCCGTAAGAGCTTGGAGCCTTGGATTCCTGATTGCCGGAGGATTGATGATCCTGCTTTGGCTATATCACTCATATATCCTCCCCCATCCGGTTGCCGACTGCACCACAGGAGTATCGGGCAAGAACATAGTAAAGGAGTTTGGAATGACTTTTGTAAGCTACTTTCAAAAGCCGTACATCATTCCGGCCCTGCTTTTCATACTATTGTTCCGTTTCCCGGAGGCTCAGATAGGCAAGATTGCCCCGTTGTTCCTGATTGACGACATTGCAAACGGTGGTCTGGGTCTCACCACACAGCAGATTGGTTTTGCCCAAGGTACGCTTGGTGTTATAGGACTGCTGCTTGGAGGCATTCTGGGAGGTATAACCCTGTCCAAGTTCGGACTCAAGAAATGCATTTGGTTCATGGTGGCCGCAATATCGGTGCCGGATCTGGTCTATGTATATCTTAGCTGGATGCCCACTCAGAATATGGCTCTGATAAGCAGCTGCATATTTATTGAGCAGATGGGTTACGGTTTTGGTTTTACTGCCTACACCCTGTTCCTTATGTATTTTGCCCGTGGAGAGCACCAGACATCGCACTATGCAATAAGCACAGGTATCATGGCACTTGGAATGATGTTGCCGGGCATGATTTCCGGCTGGCTGCAGGAGCACATGGGATACCAGTGGTTCTTTGTATGGATAATAGCATGTTGCGCCGTAACATGTGTAGTATCGGCACTGATCAAATATGAACCTGATTTTGGAAAAAAGCAATGAAACTTGTTGTTGACAGCGGTTCAACAAAAACCGATTGGGGATTTTTTAACACCCCCAGCGACCTGAAGGTTTACAAGACACAGGGCATGAACCCTTTGCACCTTCATGGCGATGAACTTAAAGACATAATATCACACGAACTTCTGGATAATTATCCCGAAATAAAGCCCGACCAGATCTCGGAGATGTTCTTTTACGGGTCCGGTTGTGCAAACAAGACCATGTGCTCGCAAATGGAGGCAATCCTGAGAGAATTCTTCCCGAATGCGTCCATTACGGTCGACAGCGATATGCTTGGTGCCGCCCGTGCCCTGTGCGGTCATTCCGAAGGTGTGGCATGCGTTCTGGGAACCGGCTCCAATTCCTGCCTGTACAACGGCAAGACAATCAAGGACCAGGTCCCCTCGCTGGGATATATTCTTGGCGATGAGGGAAGCGCAGTTGCGTTAGGCCGCAGGCTCATTGGAGACTGCTTTAAGCGCCAGCTCCCCGAATCGGTCAGCAAGGAGTTCATGGACAAGTATTCCCTGACCAGGGATATTGTACTGGAAAACGTTTACCGAAAGCCCATGGCAAACCGATATATTGCCAGTTTTGCAACCTTCCTTATTGACAAACGAGACAATCCGGGGGTTCACAAACTATTGGTACAGTGCTTCTCGGAGTTCTTTACCCGCAATGTAATGAGTTACCACAAGCCATGGATGCCGGTTCACTTTGTAGGTTCACTTGCCAACAGTTTTTCGGATGAGCTTAAAGAGGCTGCCGATTCCCTGGGTATGACCATAGGAAAAATAGAGGCCAGCCCCATGAAAGGACTGGTTGATTATCACGGTTCAGCCGACTGAACCCGCACTACCTGTTGAATACAGCGACCGATACCGCGTAACCTTTGTCAAGGTTCAAAGTGGTATCGGTCTTTGTTTTGTCTGTGAGAATATCGTGCAGATTATCAGTGATACCTGTACCCAACAGTTTGAATACCGCCTCCTTACGGGTCCAGTATGCTGCAAACGTCTGTTCGGGTGACTGGGATGCAATGATATCGGCCTTTTGAGTGGCGTTCATTGTCTTGTCAAGAAGAGTCTCGTTAAAATGGCGGAACCCTTCCACATCTATACCCACCGGATTGCCGCTGACACCAACCGCAATTGCCTTTTGGCAATGACTTATACTGAAATGCACATTGGGATAGTCTGCAAGATACGGCTTGCCGTGTTCTGCTATGGATATCTTGAAATCTGTTATTCCAAACCTGCTTTCAAGCAGTCCGGAAAGCATAAGATATGACTTTAGACAGGCAAAACGCCCGAATGTATGCCTGAACTTAAGCGCCTGGCTGCGGCGCGGTTCAGGAACAAGGGGAATCATACGCTCAACCTGTTCATCGGTACACAGAGTCATATCATCAAACAATGATATGCTCACCTCACCTGACAGGTCACTCCCCTGAGCCATAATCTTTAGGATTTGCCGCCGGCAAAATATTTCTTTTTGACCGGGTCACAGGTCAGGCCCACGCCCAGTTTGCGGAATATCTTGCGGTCAACCTCGCTGAGAAGTACCGTACAATGAACCTGACAGCCGCGCAGTTCGGGCAGCATTTCAAGGGCTTTGCGGCAATTATCATCCTGCTGGCTCAATATGGAGAGCGCCACCAGGACCTCGTCGGTATGCAGGCGGGGGTTGTTGCCGTGAAGATAATCAACCTTGGTCTTTTGGATAGGCTCAATCATGTTCTGGGCAATAAGCTTCACGTTATGGTCAATGCCTGCCAGATACTTGGTAGCATTGAGTATAAGAGCTGCGCTGGGACCCAGAAGGGCTGTAGTCTTTGAGGTTATGATTGTTCCGTCACTCAGTTCCATTGCGGCAGCCGGCACACCGGTCTCATCCTGACGCTGCTTGGCTGCAACGGTGGTACGGCGGGTAGCTGTGGTTATTCCCGCCTTGTTCATGAGCAAGGCAATCTTGTTGACCTCGGTCTCGTTTGTCTTGCCGCTGGCCATATCACCAAGTGCGGTATAGTAACGGCGTATCACCTCATCCTTGGCGGCACGGCAGCATACCTCATCATCACTGATGCAGAAGCCAGCCATGTTGACACCCATATCGGTAGGTGACTTATACGGATTGTGGCCGTAAATGCCTTTAAACAAGGCATCCAGCACAGGGAATATCTCTATATCGCGGTTGTAGTTTACGGTAGTCTTGCCGTAAGCCTCCAGATGGAACGGGTCAATCATGTTCACATCGTCAAGATCGGCCGTAGCAGCCTCGTATGCTATGTTCACGGGATGGTTCAGAGGCAGGTTCCAAATGGGGAATGTCTCAAATTTGGAATAACCGGCCTTGACACCGTGTTTCTGCTCCTGATACAGCTGGCTCAGACAGACTGCCATCTTTCCGCTACCGGGACCGGGGGCAGTGACAACCACCAGAGGACGCGATGTAACAACGTAATCGTTACGGCCGAATCCCTCATCGGAAGCGATAAGAGGCACATTGTTGGGGTAACCCTCAATGATATAGTGCACATAGGTAACAATACCAAGACGTTTAAGGCGCTCGCGGAAGGCATCGGCACTGGCCTGACCGTTATAGTGGGTAATTACCACCGATCCAACCAGCAGGCCACGGCTCTGGAACTCCTCCCTTAGACGGAGCACATCCATATCGTAAGTTATGCCCAGGTCGCTGCGCACTTTGTTCTTTTCAATGTCAACGGCACTGATTACAATCACAATCTCAGCATAATCGCTGAGTTGCTTAAGCATACGCAACTTACTGTCAGGCTGGAAACCGGGAAGGACGCGGCTGGCGTGATGGTCGTCAAACAGTTTGCCGCCGAACTCAAGATAAAGCTTGTCACCGAACTGAGCTATGCGCTCTTTGATGTGTTCAGACTGTATCCTCAGATACTTTTCGTTGTCAAATCCGTATATCATAACGGACTGCGAAGATATGAAATATAAATGGTTATTTAAATAGTCAATCCCATTTTTTATTAACTTCGCGCCTGCAATAATACACTGGGCTGTAATGAGATTATCCGCACATCTGTCAGGTGCCTTAAAAAAATGTGCATTGACCATATTGTCAATCATCACTATGAGCACACCCATGTCTGCCCTTTCCGGGAACGTGGATTCGCTTATGGTATTTGCGGGCAACATACACCAGTTCAATTCCATATTCCCACAGGAAAAAGTATTCGTCCAACTGGACAACACGTCATATTATACCGGCGAGACCATCTGGTTCAAGGCTTTTGTGGTAAATGCATCCGGTTTGAACCGTGCACAGAGCAAGGTCCTGTACGTTGACCTTATTTCGCCCACCGGAATACTGCTCAAACAGGAAAAGCTCAAGATTGTTGCCGGTCAGGCCGACGGCTCTTTCCCTCTTATTGACGGAGCTACCGAGCAGGCACGTGAAAAGCGCGGTGTAATGAACTACCCCAGCGGATTCTACGAGATACGCGCCTACACCAATTACATGCAGAATTTTGGTGATGAGATACTGTTCTCAAGGGTTATTGCGGTATATGACAAGCCTAAGAACGAAGGCCAGTACTATGACAGCAGTCCTACAATCACCCTGCGCAAATCGGACATTTCGGAACCTCGTCCGGCAACCCCAAAACTGCGTAAGATAAACGTTTCGTTTTACCCCGAAGGCGGTCATCTGATAGTTGGCAAGCCCTGCCGCGTGGCTTTTAAGGTTACCGATGACTCCGGATTCGGAATAAAAGCCAACGGAACCCTTCAGGAGACCGGCCAGGAGTTCAGTACCGAGCACAACGGAATGGGTTCTTTCACATTTACGCCCAAAGACAGGCACAGTACCGCAGAGATAACTGTCGACGGGACCTCAAGGTCATTCCAGCTGCCGCAGGCCGAGACTTCGGGATGCGGTATGGAGGTTACCCGCTATGGTGTGGACAGCATAAGAGTTGTTGTTGACGGCACTTCGGACTTTACTGGCTCCATATTGGGAATTACGCTCACCTGCCGCGGTGAACTGATGGATTTCAGCACCTTGACTGTCGGGGACAGCCCTACAGAAAAGATCATATCGCTTTACGGAGTGCCCGAAGGCGTGTGTCGCCTGAACCTGTTTGACAGCAACGGCAACATATATGCCAGCCGGTCGCTTTATCACAGAAGCCAGACCGTTAAGTCACCGGTCCTCCAGGTCATCCCCGACCAACCTAAATACGGCCCGTTCCAAAAGGTTGCCCTAAAGCTTGAACTGACCGATTACGCCGGCGTTCCGTTCCGCGACAGGTTCTGTCTTTCGGTAAGGGACAGCCGTGGACAAGGCAATGCCTTTGCCGATGACCTGCGCACATTCATGCTCCTGTCATCGGACCTTAAAGGTCTTATCGAGGACCCGTCATGGTATTTTGAACAGACCGATGACAGCCGCGACCGGGCTCTTGACCTGCTCTGCATGATTCAGGGATGGGAACGCTATGACTGGGCTACAATGACCGGCCAAAAGGAGTTTACCGAGCGCCACAGACTTGAAGAGGGTCTTACGCTCAACGGATGGGTTCTCAATCCGTCGGGCAAGAAAAAGCTTGAAGGCGTGAATGTACTTGCCGCCTTGACTCCAAAAGACAAGACCCTATCCGAGGTTTACACATACAAGACCGATTCATCCGGCTATTTCGGGTTCAACATAGGAGTTGATTTCTATGACAAGGCGCACTTTACCATCGACGCCCACACCAAACGTGAACGTCTTATAGGAACCAGTGCAAGAATACAGTTTGACCGGTCCATGATTCCCGCCCCGCGCCAATACGAGCCCCAGGAACTGGTATTCAACTCCCTTACCCAAAACGGAAAGGTATCGTCATCGGCCAAAGAGCAAAAAAAGGAGAAGGACGACGGTCTGCCCACAGTGATAAACCAGTTTACCGGCTATCTGTTGCCCGAGGTTGACATTGAGGAGGAACGCATGTACATTGACTACTTTACGTTCAATGCATTTGATGTAGTTAAGGATGTGGAGCTGGACCTTGACAAAGGCGAGTATTCCACAGACCTTATGGGTTACCTGCTGGACAAAGGATATATCGTTATTTCCGATGATGACGGTAGAATAGCCTCGATAAACGGGTTTGAACCGTTCTTTTATGTCCACAACACAAAGAAGTACAAATATCAGGGAATATTTGAGAACCCGTCAACCATTGATTCAAAGGACATAAAGAGCATAATAGTGTTTGACAGGCCCATGTTCCTGATGAACATCCTCATTCAGTGTCCGCTTTACCAGGAATACCTGAACCACACCCTTCAGGACCTGACAGGCAGCGACAGGCTCTATCAGAGGCTCCTTCTTGTAGATATCCAGGTAAAGGAAGACCATGAGCTAAGCACCCGTAAGGAGATCTACAAGATAAACAAGCGTCTCACTACCGTTACCGGCTACTCCAGGCCTTACATGTTCTATTCACCCCAATACCCCGAGGGTCCCGTATTTGGTGACGTGGATTACCGTCGCACCCTGTATTGGGATCCCAATGTGGTAACGGACAGCATAGGCCAGGCCCAGGTTGAATTCTACAACAATTCCATAACGACGCACTTCAACATTTCCGCCGCCGGAATCACATCAAGCGGAATACCATACATTTACGACCAAAACTTTTAACGAAAGATGAACAGATTATTGACCTTTACTTTGCTTGCAACGTTATTGTTCCCTAGCCTTGGCGCACAGACTACGGATAAAGAGAAACTGATGACGTTTGCCGGCAACATCCATCAGTTCAACAGCATATTCCCCCAGGAAAAAGTATATCTGCAGTTTGACAATACATCATACTATACAGGCGAAACCATCTGGTTCAAGGCCTTTGTAGTGAATGCCTCGAACCTTGAAAGGGCCCAGAGCAAAGTCCTTTACGTGGAGTTGCTGTCACCCGACGGCGTACTGCTTAAAAGACAAAAGCTTAAAGTGGTAGCCGGTCAGGCCGACGGATCATTCCCACTGGTTGACGGATCCACCGCACAGGCCCGTGACCTTCGCGGCGTTCTTGGATATCCCAGCGGTTTTTACGAGGTTCGTGCGTACACCAACTTTATGCAGAACTTTAGTGATGAAACACTTTTCAGCAGAGTTCTGGCCGTATATGACAAGCCCAAGGAGGAGGGTCACTACTATGATGAAAGTCCGGTAATAACCATCCGCCAGACCGAAATGAAACAAAAGCGCCCTGAAACTCCCCGTCAGCGCAAGATAAACGCATCCTTCCACCCCGAAGGAGGCCATATCATCATAGGCCAGCCATGCCGTGTTGCATTTAAGGTGACCGATGAAAACGGTCTTGGCACCGATGCCCAAGGCGTTCTTGAAGGTTCACAGATTACATTCAGCACCCAGCATGACGGAATGGGCATTTTTGAGTTCACTCCTACCAAACGCAACAACAGCGTTGAATTCACGGTAGAAGGCAGTTCCCGGTCATTCAGCCTGCCCGATGCCGAAACAGACGGCTGTGCGATGCGCGCAATGGTAACCGATGAAAACCTGCAGATAACCGTCAATCCGTCCCAAAGCTTTATGAGCACCCAGCTGGGACTTACCCTGACCTGCAGGGGTGAACTGATGGATTTTACCACAGTTGAAATGGATCAGGAATCGGTAAGCCACGTATTTGACCTTTCGTCACAACCCGAAGGTGTATTCCGCTTGACCCTGTTTACCACCACAGGCGATATCCTGGCCACCCGCTCGTTCTATCACAGGAGCCAGACACAGGTCACTCCGTCACTGCAGGTTCAGACCGACAAGAGCCAATATGCCCCGTTTGAGAAAGTAAGTCTCACATTCAACCTGACCGACGCAAAAGGCGTCCCCTTCCGTGACCGTTTCTGTCTGGCAGTCAGAGATTCACGCGGTCAGGGAAACGTATTCAGGGATGACCTTAGGACCTCGTTGCTGCTGTCATCGGACCTTAAAGGATTCATTGAGAACCCGTCATATTACTTTGACCCCCAGAACCAGGACCGCGACTCAATGCTTGACCTTTTGTGCATGGTTCAGGGATGGGAAAGGTATGACTGGAAAACCATGGCCGGAATTGATTCATTCCAGGAGAAACACAGACTTGAAAAGAGTCTCACGCTTAACGGTTGGGTAATGAGTCCTTCGGGCAAGGAACCGCTTGAGGGCGTGAGCGTGAACGCCGCACTTATTCCCCAGGACAAGAAACTGCTGGAGACTTATACTTACCAGACCGATGAATCCGGATATTTTGGATTTGACATAGGGGTTGATTTTTATGACCGCGGAAAATTCACCATAAGCGCCGACCCCAAAAGGGACAGGTGGATAGGTACTTCGGCACGTATCCTGTTTGAACGCTCCATATCTCCCCAGATAAGAGCATTCCAGCCCGGCGAGATGGTGTTCAACAGCCTCTCTGCACAAAAAAAGACCACCGGTACAGCAAGTTCAAGTTCAGCAAAGAAAGATGACGGACTCCCCACGGTAATCAACATTGAGACCGGATACATCCTGCCCGATGTGGAGATCAACGAGCACCGCAAGTACGTTGATTACTACACATTCAAGGCTTACGATGTCCTTAAGGACGTGGAACTTGACCTGGACAAGGGAGACTACACGACCGACGTACTGGGATACCTTCAGGATAAAGGATATCTGGTTTACATGACTATGGGTGAGGACGGTTCCGATTCAATTGAATCAATCAACGGATTTGAGCCATTCTTTTATGTACACAACGCTTCAAAACTCAAGTATAACGGCGTGTTTGAATCTCCTCACAGGATTGATACAAAGGACATAAAGAGCATTCTGATTTATGACCACCCGCTGTTCAAGAGAGAAGCATGGATGCTTGCCCCCTTATACATGGAGCATATGACCCACACCCTGACCAATCTGGAAGGAAGTCCCGAGGAGTATGACCGTGTCTTTATGGTAGACATTCTGGTCAAGGAGGACTTTGACCTGAGCACACGTAAGGACCTGTACAAGATAAACAAGCGTATCACATCGGTCGAAGGATACTCCAATCCGTACAGTTTCTATTCACCTGAATATCCTGACGGCCCTATTCCGGGTGATGTGGATTACCGCCGTACTCTCTATTGGGAGCCCAATGTTCTTACCGATTCAATCGGAAAGGCAACCGTTGAGTTCTACAACAACTCAATAACCAAGAAATTCCACATAGAGGCATCGGGCATCACTATATCGGGTACTCCCTACACTTTGAACCAGGATTTTTAAAAAAAAGGTCCGCGTATTTCTTTATTATATAATAAAATAGTATCTTTGCGCCCGCTAAGCGCCCAAGTGGCCTTGGCGTGTGTTTACAACATATTGTCTAACTTTATCTTAGTTTCAAAATTTAACTAATGGAAGATTTAAAGAATGTAGCTCCCCTTCAGGAATTTCATCAACAAGCGCGAGGTTATCGTAAACATCGGTTACAAGTCCGATGGTATTATCCCCATCAGCGAATTCCGCTACAACCCCGACCTCAAGGTAGGTGACGAAGTTGAGGTTTACATTGAGAACACAGAGGACAGGAAGGGTCAGCTGCTT
>CACWIN010000016.1:0-51218 GCA_902760965.1 uncultured Bacteroidales bacterium
ACCTGACGGGCGAGCAGGATGTGCTCACGAGTCTGAGGCATAGGACCATCAGTAGCAGCTACAACAACGATAGCACCATCCATCTGAGCAGCACCGGTAACCATGTTCTTTACATAGTCGGCGTGACCCGGGCAGTCAACGTGAGCGTAGTGACGCTTCTCAGTCTCGTACTCAACGTGAGCGGTGTTGATGGTTATACCACGCTCCTTCTCCTCAGGTGCGTTATCAATCTGATCAAATGACTTGATCTTGTCAGCGTTACCTGATACTCTCTCAGCCAACACCTTGGTGATAGCAGCAGTCAGGGTAGTCTTACCGTGGTCAACGTGACCGATAGTACCGATGTTTACGTGCGGTTTAGTGCGCACAAATGTTTCTTTTGCCATAGTTAAAAGCTATTTTATTGATTATAAACTTGATGTCAACTACAAAAAGGCTCCCGCCAGGGCGGTCTCCTCCTATCCTCTATCAAATTGAGCTGTTACCCGGATTTGAACCGGGGACCTCATCCTTACCAAGGATGCGCTCTACCAGCTGAGCTATAACAGCGACAAATACCCGCGACCCTCAGCTTGGAAGGCTAATGCTCTATCAACTGAGCTATTCCCGCAACTTTATTTGTCCCGACTTTTCATTCTGACCTTCCTTATATAATAAGGTGGTTTCATGAATGCGGCAAGGCTCCGGAATAACCGGAATCGGACGGCCTTGTTTGTGGGTGAAGATGGATTCGAACCACCGAAGTCGAGAGACAGCAGATTTACAGTCTGCCCCATTTGGCCACTCTGGAATTCACCCCTCAGAGCCGCTAGTCGGAATCGAACCAACAACCTACGCATTACAAGTGCGTTGCTCTACCATTGAGCCATAGCGGCATTGTTTCAAAGAACCCGCCCCTCGCCTGGAGCGAAGAGCGGGTGCAAAGATATTCCAAAATTATTTCCTAGCAAAGAAATATGGCGGTTTTTTTATTTCTCACGCTGTTTTTCCTTGTTTTTCTTTAGCTGTCGGGTCAATGCGTCAAGGCAACCGTCAACTGCTTCCTCAAATGTATCGCAAGTCTTTTCGGCAAAAAACTCCCCGTTAGGGATTGTAACGTCAATGCTTGCCTGCTTGTTCAAGGCGGTTTCGGGCTTGACTACTTTCAGGGTAACCTCCACTTTCTGAATCAACTCGTGCACTCTTTCCAGTTTTGCACACTTCTTTTCAATGAACGCCTGAAGCTGTTCTGTTGCAGTAAAATGCAACGCCTTAATCTTAGTTTCCATAGTCTTTTGGTTTTAGGCCCTTGGATGAGCCTGTTTATATATTTCCTTCAGTTCCTTAAATGTTGTATGCACATAAATCTGGGTGGTCTGCAGACTGTTGTGGCCAAGAAGCTCCTTAACTGCTCCAAGCTCGGCATCGTGGTTGAGCATGGAGGTGGCAAATGTGTGACGCAGTACGTGAGGGCTCTTTTTTGAAACGTCCGACACCTTGCCCAAAGCATCCTTTACCAACAGATAAACCTGATGACGCGGTATGCGCTCGCCTTTCTGGCTCAGGAAGAAAGCCCCGTGAGTCTCGCCAAACTCAGCAGTCCTGGCCTCAAGGTACTCCTTAAGACGGCGTTCCAGTTCTTCACCGAAAGGAATGAAACGCTGCTTGTCACGTTTACCGGTAACCTTGATGGTACGCGAGCCAAAATCAACATCCCTGTCATCCAGTCCTATCAGCTCCGCCATACGCATTCCTGTCTCATAAAAGACAGCTATCACCGTTCTGTTCCTGACGCCAAGGAATCCGTCTCCCAAATCTATTTCCGGATCATCCAGAAGCCGGTCCATATCGGCCTCCCTGACAAACTGCGGAAGAGGTTTTTTGTTTTTTGGTCCTTTTACGCCCTGAGCAGGCGAAGCTGTAACGAGACCTTTGATTCGCAGAAAACGATAAAAGGAACGCAACGCGCTCAGTTTGCGGTTGACGGTAGTGGTTGTTTCACCTTTTTCCATCATGTCCACAACCCACAGACGCACTACATCCCTGTCGGCCGAAAGAAAATCCAGACCAGCATCGGTTTCCTTAAGGAACTGCCGGAAAAGGGTCAGGTCACTGCAGTAGCTGGAAACCGTTCTTTCAGAGTAGTTCCTCTCTAACCTTAGATATTCTGCGAACTGGTCTATGTACATAACAAAATTCGTCGCTGAATGGTTTCAGTGACGAATATAGAAAAGAAAAAAAAGAAATGCAAGCCCCTGGGGGACTTTTTTTATTCTTCGGTCTGCTGCAATTTCTGTACGTATATGGCGTGCTCCATCTTGAGACGCTTCAACTCTGAAGGTTTGTCAAACTGCTGACGACGGCGGAGTTCTTTTACAACACCGGTCTTTTCATACTTTCTCTTGAATTTTTTAAGGGCGCGCTCTATGTTCTCACCCTCTTTAACTGGAACAATGATCATTTTAAATTGTTTGTTTTTATTTAGTTCTTACTTTTTCTACAGAAATTAGCGGCGCAAAATTAGGCATTTTTTCATCAAGAGCAAAAATAATGACTATTTTTTGCCGTTATTATATTGATGAACACCATAAAACGGTCTGTTATCATTGCCATGGCACTCTGTCTGGCGGTCTCCGTCCGGGCTCAGTTTGACGCTCACTTTACGCATTTCCGTGAAGTGGAGAATTTTTATAACCCTGCGGCCATGAACCGCAACTCAATGGCAAATGTCACGGCTTCGCTTTCCATGCAGATGAAAGGGTATACCAATGCCCCCGTATCAATGTATGTAGGCGGCAATACCGCTCTTCCGTTTGACCGTATGCGGCACTCGGTAGGTGCCGTCCTGTTTAACGAGACCATAGGTCTTTTTACTAACCGCAGGCTGCTGTTCAACTATGCATATAAAATAGGTATAGGAAAAGGATGGATGAACATAGGTATCCAGGGAGGCGTAATGTCGGAACAGTTCAGCAGCGGAAAGCTCCGTACCGAAATGCAGAATGACCCGGCTTTTCCGTCATCAGAAGAGAGGGGAACCGTAGCAGACCTGGGCGCCGGAGTGCTCTATGTAAGGGGCGACTGGTACGTGGGTGCATCGGCCCAACATCTTAATTTTCCGCATGTTGAATTTGGCAAATCAACCGGAAAAACAGCCCAAATGGATATCAAGCCTACACTATATTTGACGGGAGGATGCAATATCAAGCTCCGGAATCCGTTATTACAGGTACAGCCGGCCTTCATGGTTGAGAGCGACCTGGACTTTTACAGGACCGACATTTCAGTCAAAGGCAGTTACAGTTATGACTCCCAGCTGTTTTATATAGGTGCAACCTACAGTCCGGGCATATCGGTAACGGCAATGGCAGGCGGAAAATACAGGAATGTCCTTATTGGATACGCATACGAGTTCTTTACCAGCGGAGTTGGTTCCCTTAACGGAAGCCATGACATTATGATAAACTGGCAGACCGATGTTGATTTTTTCAAAAAGGGCAAGAACGTACATAAAAGTGTAAGATACTTATAAAGAACATATGAGACTAAAGAACATTGTTTGGTTAGGAGCGGCAGCCATTTTGTGTCTGACGGCATCATGTACCAGCAGCGGCTATGCCGGTGCAAACGGCGGCGAAGTGACCGGTTCATCGCAGGTTGCCTTACGCGAGCCTGTTCCTTACGGCATGGTATTGGTAAAAAGAGGTTCGCTCAAGATAGGTGAAGAGGGCAACGACAGCCTTTGGGGATCCAATGCTCCCACTAAAGAAATCTCGGTAGAATCATTCTGGATGGATGAAAAAGAGGTGTCAAACGCAAAATACCGCCAGTTCATAAACTGGGTTCGTGATTCCATTATCCGTACCCGTCTGGCCGACCCCGCATACGGAGGTGACGAATCATACCTGATTACCGAGGACAAGTACGGCGAGCCCGTAACTCCGCACCTTAACTGGAACAAGCCCATACCCTGGAAAAAGCCTAACGAAGATCAGGCCAGGGCTATTGAAAGCGTATATTATACCCACCCCATTACAGGTGAAAGGCAACTGGATGTAAAGCAGCTCAACTACCGTTATGAGATATTTGACTACACCCAGGCTGCACTCCGCAAGAACCAGCTTGATCCAAACGACAGGATAAAGAACACAGACCAGCAGGTGTCAAACGAGAAGGTAATGATCTCAAAAGACACGGCTTACATTGATGACAACGGCAATATAGTACGCAAAACCATAAACAGGGAGCTGTCCAGCCTTTATGATTTTGTGAACACCTATATAGTTAACATCTTCCCTGACACCACATGCTGGGTCAATGATTTTCCCAACGCCAATAACGAGACCTATATGAGGCTCTATTTTTCGCACCCCAACTATAACGACTATCCTGTTGTAGGTGTAAGTTGGGAACAGGCAAACGCATTCTGCGCATGGCGTACGGATTATCTTCTGGCAGGACTGGGAGCACAGGCCAAGTATGTTCAGCGTTACCGCCTGCCTACCGAGGCCGAATGGGAATTTGCAGCCCGCGGCCGCGAAAACAACCGCTATCCGTGGAAGGTTTCCGGTTCAAAGGACGAAGACGGCTGCTTTTATGCAAACTTTAAGCCTGAACGCGGCAACTACACCAAGGACGGCAGTCTTATTACCACCAAGGTGGGTTCTTACAAGCCAAACACCAACGGTCTCTATGATATGGCAGGCAATGTAGCCGAATGGACATCGACCACATATACCGAGGCCGGTATACTCCAGATGAACGATATGAATCCCGAGCTCTATTACAATGCAGCTGTGGAGGATCCTTACTACATGAAACGCAAGGCCGTACGCGGCGGTTCGTGGAAAGATCCCGAAAAGTTCATTGAATCATCTTGGCGCACATACGAGTATCAGAACGAGCAGCGTTCATATATAGGATTCCGTTGCGTTCGTACACAGGTAGGCACCGCCGCCAGCACAAAGGGCCGCAAATAAACCGATAAAACGTTTGATATGGAAAATACAGAGAAGAAAGGTCTTCTGACCAGGATACAGGACTATTTGGATTCACCCAAGGGAAGAATCCTGCTCAATTATCTGTACAGCTGGGGTGCAGCTGTGGTAATTCTTGGAGCATTGTTCAAACTGACTCACATAAAGGGTGCCAACCTGATGTTGTTTATAGGTATGGGTACCGAGGTATTGGTATTCTTTATTTCAGGTTTTGAAAGGCCTTACATTCCGGGCCAGGAAGATGAGGACGATGAGGACGAAGCTCCGCGTCTCCGTGGAAACATCATCATAAACGGCAGTGCCGCCGGTGCACCTGCCCAGGCACCCGTACAGACGGTTCAGGCGCCTGTAGCAGCATCGGACGGTCAATCCGTAAGCACCTTGAACGTGAACGGTGTTGAAAACATAACACAGGACTACATAGCACGTGTACATGACCTTACTCTCAAGATGGAGCAGATGTGCCGTCACTCTGAAAAGATGGAACAGAGCTCCGAGGAGATTGAGCAGCTGTCACGTAACCTTATAAGCATAAATACCTTCTATGAGATGCATCTCAAGTCGGCAAGCACGCAGATGGAGAACATTGAGAAGGTTAACGAGCAAACCCGCCAGATGGTTGCCCAGATTGAGGAACTGAACCGCGTCTATGCACGTATGGTGGAGGCTATGAAGGTGAATTCCCAGATGGGAACCAAGTAAAAAGGTATGAAGAGAAAAGTGATACAGAGACCGCCATCGGCGCGTCAGAAGATGATCAACCTCATGTACATCGTCCTTTTGGCGATGCTTGCCATGAACGTGTCATCGGACGTACTGAACGGTTTCAAGATAGTGGAGGAGAGTCTGTCAAAGAGCACGACCAATGCCACAATCCAGAACGAGCAGGCTTACCGCGAGTTTGCCGCCGCCGATTCAATCAACCACGAAAAGGTGGGTGAGTGGTACGGCAAGGCCCTTTATGTAAAGCAGATATCGGACTCGCTGTTTAATTTTGCCGATGAGCTCAAGACGCTGATTGCCATTGAGGCCGACGGTAAGGATGCCGATGTAAACAACATCCACAACCGTGAAGACCTGGAGGCAGCCACGCAAGTCATGCTGCATCCTACACGCGGCAAGGGAGGCATGCTGTATGACGCCATCAACAACTATCGCGAGAGGATTCTGGAGATGGTATCCGATCCCACCCAGAGAGACATTATAAGCAACAACTTCAGTACTGAAGTTCCTCTCACAGTGGGTTCACTTGGCAAGAACTGGCAGGAGTACAACTATGAGAACATGCCTGTGGCTGCAGCCGTTACAATGCTTACAAAACTGCAAAACGATGTGCGTTATGCCGAAGGTGAGGTACTGCACACCCTGGTCAACAACATTGATATAGGTGACTTGCGTGTAAACGCCATAAACGCATACGTGATTCCCACATCACAGAACGTGGTTCAGGGCAATAACTTCAAGGCACGCATCATTATGGCTGCCGTTGACTCCACCGCACGCCCCGCCATATATATTGACGGCAAAAAGATTGATTCCGAAGACGGTTGGTATGAGGTACCCGCCACCAGGACCGGCGATTACACCCTTTCCGGTTACATGGAACTCAAGTCCGGCAACGGTATGATACGCCGTGACTTTACCCAGAACTACTCGGTGGTTTCACCTTTGGCAACAGTATCGGCCACCATGATGAATGTGCTGTATGCCGGTTATGACAACCCCATAAGCATATCGGTTCCCGGTGTGCCCAGCAACATGATTTCGGCCCGACTCAAGAACGGAGGCGGTACTCTTACACGCAGCGGCAACGGGTTCATATGCAAGCCCACAAGTGTAGGTCAGGATGTTGTGATAGCCGTAACAGCCAATCAGGAGGGACGCCAGCAAAGCATGGGTGAATATGCTTTCCGCGTACGCCAGTTACCTGACCCCACCCCGTTCATAGAGTACAAGGATGACAACGGCAATACACAGCGTTATCGTGGAGGCGGTACTCCCATTTCAAAGAAGAACCTGCAAGCTGCCGACGGCATTGTAGCCGCCATTGATGACGGATTGCTCAACATAGGGTTCCGTGTACTCAGTTTTGAGACCACATTCTTTGACAACAACGGTAACGCCGTTCCCGAGATATCGGACGGAACACGTTTCTCAAACCGTCAGAAAAGGGTGTTTGACCAACTGGGACGCGGTAAACGTTTCTATATCCAGCGCGTAAAGGCTATTGGTCCCGATGGTATAGAGCGTCAGCTTAATACTGCGCTTGAAGTGATTATTAATTGATAAGTACGATAATATGAAAAAGAGTGTTCTTTTGATTCTGACATTGGCAATGGCAACCATCGCCAGTGCACAGCCCGCACGCCGCCTGCAGGAGCAGGCTGCACAGAAAGAGGCTGAAAAGAGTCCCACTGCAGTGACTCTGACAGACCGTGCACGCTCACAATATACAGCTCAGACAGCCGTGCCTACAGAACTGACCTGGAGGCGTGACATTTACCGTGAGCTTGACCTTAAGAAAGAAAAAAACGCTGCGCTTTACTATCCCGAAGAGCCCCTGGGTGACCGTGTAAACTTTTTCACCCTTGTATTGAATCTTATCCTGGACGGAAAGATAAAGGCTTACGAATACCGCCTGGACGGAAACGAGCTGTTCACCCCTGACAATGAACTGGATCTGGAGAGCATGCTTGACAAATTCTACATTGACTACAAAAAAGATGAAAAAGGCAAATACATTATTGACATTCCAAGCAGGGATATTGGCAAGTATTACATCAAGGAGAGCAACTATCTGGACAAGCTTTCCAACTATCAGACCAAGGTGACTGCAATATGCCCGGTACTGATGCAGGGTGGTTATGGTGACAAACCTACCGCTTACCCCATGTTCTGGCTCAACTATGATGAGATAAGCCCTTATCTGGGACAGACTCAGGTCATGACAAGCAGTTACAACAATACCAGCAATATGTCGCTTGACGACTACTTTGTAATGCGTCAGTACGAGGGCGAAATATACAAGACCTCCAACCTGCGAAACCAGCCGCTGTCCGAGTATTGCGAAACCGATTCCGCACTGCAGGCCGAAAGGGAACGTATAGAAAAGCAGCTCATTGACTTCCAGAACGGACTTTGGAACGATGCCGACAATACCGCTGTTACGGAAAAGACCCAAAACACATCGGCCGGCAAATCCCAGAAAGAGCCCAGACAACCAAAAGAAAAAAAGGAAAAGGCTCCCCGCGCTCCACGTCAGTCAGCATCAAGTGGCGAACGCATTTCGGTACACCGTTAACGTTATTATCATAACATAAATAGCGGTAGGTCTGTCAAAAATCATGGCAGACCTACTTGTTTTATTTAAAATGTCTTAACTTTGCCACTAATAAAGGCGAATACAACTATCAAATTATGTCAATATGAAAAAAGCATTAGTAGTTTGCAGTCTTGCGCTGCTTTCATTCATCCCCGCATCAGCTCAGTTCAGCTGGGGTCTCCGCGGCGGTCTGAATCTGGTCAATAATGACATCTCTGCAATCAGCAAGGAATCGGCTTTGGACAAGGACAGTTACACCGGTTTCTTTTTCGGTCCCATGGCCGAAATCCAGATTCCTATCATAGGTTTAGGCATTGATGCTTCTCTGCTCTATTCACAGAAAGGTCTTGAACTGGCTAACGGCAGCGATATGAAAGACCAGTCCCTGTCAATTCCCGTAAGCCTTAAGTATACTTTCGGACTGGGCAATATTCTGGGAATATTCGGACAGGTAGGTCCTCAGTTTGACTATAAGATTGGTGACCTGGACAAGACCATTGAATTGGCCAGGACCGACGGCAGCGGTAAGGATGTACAGGAGTTCCTTCTGGACAAGTACTCATGGAGCATCAACGTGGGCGCCGGCGTCAAACTGATCAACCACATCCAGGCAGCCGTAAACTACAACATCCCCCTTTCACAGGAAGGTACATACAATCTGTATGAGAACGTACAGGATGGACAGTATCTGGATGCTTTCAAGGCAGGCGACGACGCTTTCAAGGCAAGCACTCTCCAGTTTATCCTGACCTGGACATTCTAATCTTGAATTAAAGTTTTCATAAAGGCCGGTTCTTAAAAAAGAGCCGGTCTTTTTTATTATCTTCGCCATCCCATGTCACTCTATGCCGACATAATGCTTCCGGTACCTCTTAACCAGCTGTTCTGTTATCTGGTTCCCGGCACGCTTGAGCACTCTGCAGTGCCCGGAGCAAGGGTTTACGTGCCCTTTGGCAAAGGCCGCAGACTTACCGGGATAATTGTAAGGACACATACCGACAAGCCGGCTGACGGACATACAATAAAAGAGATTCTGGGTGTGCTTGATCCGGACGGCCCTTCGGTCCTTCCGTCACAACTAAGACTGATGGAATGGATGACCGGTTACTGCATGTGCAATCCGGGCGATGTAATGAAAGCTTCCGTTCCAGCAGGGCTAAGACCTGACAGCGGTTCCAATGAGCATACTTACAAACCACGTATTGAGGTATTCGTAAAACCGGGAGCAAAACTGAAAGGTTATCCGGATGTTGACCTGGAGCAGCATCTGGGCAAAACCGCTGTAAGGCAAAAAGAGACGCTCCAAAAATACATTGAACTGTCTGACCTGGACGAGAACCCTCAGAATCCTGCTCCTGTCACAAAAAAGACATTGGCAGATGCCTGCAAGTCCGCATCGGCCCTAAAGGCCCTGCTGGATAACGGACTGTTGGAATGTTATGAACTGGAAACGGGCCGTTTGCCACAATTCAACGGCCACACACAGGAGCCCACGGCTCTGAGCCCCGCCCAGGAAAGGGCATTGAATGATATCAGAAAGTGCTTTAAAAGCAAAAACGTATGCCTTTTGCATGGAGTCACATCGAGCGGAAAGACAGAGATTTACATCCATCTTATAAAAGAGCATATAGCCAAAGGTGGGCAGGTCCTTTACCTTCTTCCTGAGATAGCGCTGACCACACAGATCATGCATCGCCTGCAAAAGGTTTTTGGAGGCGATATGTGCGTATATCATTCCCGATGCTCCGATAACATAAGGGTTGAGGTATGGAACCGTCTTGCAGGCCCCAATCCGTACAAACTGATTCTGGGCGCACGCTCGGCAGTAATGCTTCCGCTGCAGAATCTTAGCCTTGTGATTGTTGACGAGGAACATGAGCCCAACTTTAAGCAGGAGGAACCGGCACCCCGTTACCAGGGCCGCAATACCGCCATAATGCTGGCCTCAATGCTGGGCGCCAAGACTCTGCTTGGCAGCGCTACCCCTTCGTTGGAGAGTTACTCAAATGCCATTAACGGGAAATACGGACTTGTAACACTGACTGAAAGGTTCCGCAACATAAAGCTACCCAGGATAGAGATTGTAGATACAGCCACCCTGAGGCGTAAAAAGTACATGAAAGGACTTTTCTCCCCTATCCTTACACAGCATATTCAGGAGGCGCTCCAAAACGGCAGACAGGCTATCCTGTTCCATAACCGTCGAGGATATGCAGGAACCGTTGAATGTCCTGACTGCGGGTGGGTACAGAAATGTGACCGGTGCGACGTAAGCCTTACGTTCCATAAAAGTACCGATACCGCAACCTGCCATTACTGCGGCCAAAACTACAGGGTGCCCGTAGTTTGTCCTGAGTGCGGAAGCAAAAGCCTTCGTGGCCGGGGATTCGGTACGGAACGCATCCAAGAGGAGGTTGCAAACCTTTTCCCTAAAGCACGTGTAGCCAGACTTGACCTGGATTCCGCAAAGGGGGGATACGAATCCATTATAAATGATTTTCAGGAGGGCCGTACCGATATCCTTATAGGAACGCAGATGGTATCAAAAGGCTTGGATTTTGGCGGAGTGAGCGTTGTGGGAATCCTGGATGCCGATTCCATTATGAACTATCCCGATTTCAGGGCAACCGAGCGGGCATTCCAGCTTATGGGACAGGTTGCCGGGCGGGCAGGACGAAAAGACCGGCAGGGTACGGTTATAATCCAGACCCGACAGCCTCAGGCTCCGGTTCTTGATATGGTATGCAGGAATGATTATTCAGGATTCTTTAATGAGCAGATGCAGGAACGCAAGACCTTTAACTATCCTCCCTATTCCCGGCTTACATTGGTCACCATTAAGGGTACCGATTTGAATTCGGTTCAGTCAGCAGCCGCCATGCTGGCAGTCTCACTTGCAGAACTGTTTGGTTCACAAAGGGTTCTGGGCCCCGATGCGCCAGCAGTCCCAAAGGTCCAGTACCGTCACATAAGACGCATTATGATCAAGACCGGCCTGGAACAGACATATGTCTCGGTACGGACACAGATAAACGAGGCTGTAAACAGGGTTGCCTCAAAAAACGGACTGAACGGGGTTACTGTTGCCTTTGATGCAGATCCGATGTAGGCTCAGGATAACTTATCCTGGTGTGATACATTGTACGGAGTTTCTCCTTGAAAGTCTCCTTGACCTTGTTGACCTCAAGCCAACTGATGGGACAATCCCTGAAATAACCCTCCTGCAGCTGGGTATCAATTATCTTGTCTACAAGCGTTCCTATACTCTCCTCGGTATATTCCTTAAGACTTCGTGAAGCCGCCTCGACTGCATCGGCCATCATTAGGATTGCCGTTTCCTTTGAGAACGGATTGGGGCCCGGATAATAGAAATCTTTGGAATCGGGTTCCTGACCGGAATGGGCCTGAGTATATTTTATATAGAAATAACGGGCTACTCCTTTTCCGTGATGCGACGCAATGAAACCGCGGATGGCATTGGGTAAACCATACTTGTCGGCCAACTGTAAACCATTCTCTACATGTCCGGTAATGATACGGGCACTCTCCTGGGGTGTGAGTTTGTCATGCGGATTTACACCGCTCTGGTTTTCGGTAAAGAACGGAGCGTTCTCCATCTTGCCTATGTCATGATAAAGGGCGGCGGTACGTACCAACTGTGGATTTGCCTTGATACGGGTGGCAGCCTCGGCCGCAAGCGTTGAGACCTGCATTGAGTGCTGGAATGTACCGGGAGCCTTTTCGGCCAGTTCACGCAGCAACGGATTGTTAATGTTTGACAGTTCTATCAGGGTGACGTTCGATGTAAAACCAAACAGTTTCTCAATAACGAACAACAGCGGATAGACGAGCAGTATGACAACGCAGTTTATGGCAAAGAACAGGAACATCCAGGGGTCAATGTCACGTATATTCTCAAGTTGTGTCATCTGGATGGCAAGCCATACAAGACTGTAAGATACAAATATCAGAAAACATGTCCTTAGAATCTGGGAACGCTGAGAGAGCTCCTTTAGGGTATATATACCGGTAAGACCGGCCATAAGCTGCAAAAGTATGTACTCATAGGGCATGGATACGACAAGCGAGGTGGACAGGATGAACACCATATAACCTGTAAAGGCTGTCCTGGAATCAAGGAATATGCGCAGCATAATGGCCAGCATGGAACACGGGAACAGGAATATGCTCCAGTTTGAATACTGGCGGAATAACCCTACGGCGACAGTAAAAAGAGTTATGGAACCCAATAGGAAATAAAGTATGGAGCGGCTTTCAATATCATCCATCCTGTACAGGCTCAGGTATACGAACAATACCAGGAAACACAGAAAGACAAATACCAGACGTCCTCCCCAGGTAAGCAGCTGGAACTGTTTTGATGCAGTCCTTTCATTGACAATGTCCAGATAGGATTTTATTATCTGGCTTTTCTGCTCATCAACAATCTCACCCTGGTCTATTATTTTCTGGTCGGCCACCACCATGCCGCGGTAATGCGAGATCTCGCTCAACTGGGCCTCAAGGTCAGCCTCCGAACGCGCGGCATCGTATATTACGTTTGGCTGTATAAAGTTTTCCAGATTATGCTGGAGCAGGATGTAACGGTCATAAACATAGATGTCGGCATCGGTCAGATACCGGTATGCGTCACGTATGCTCCTTACGTCCGATGTCTGGACAAACTGTGATGTGTTGCCCTCGTAAATCCTGAACATTTCCTTGCCGGACAGGATCTCCTCATCGGAGGCGGATATCACTCCGTCACTGTACACCTTTTGCAGTCTGCGACGCAGAATCCTGTAAGACTCATCCCAAACCAGTTTGCTCAGGCTGTCCGTAAAGAAACGGTCAAAATCCGACAAGGCGGTCTCGCCGACACTTGCATTACGGCTAAAATAGGGGGCAAAATAGGTCCTCACGCTGTCGGCCTCCTTTTGCCATACGTCATCACTCTTTTCGATAGAGAAACTGAAAGGTGCAATAAGCACGTTATAGGTCCATGGCTTGCCTATGGTGTAAATATAATTCTCCTTGTGGCTGGCCGGCATGAAATATACCGTAAGGAATACGGCAATGAACGACAGCAGGATGAGAAGGTTTCTGTTGCTCTTTACGAATTGTCTTTTATCATTCATTAAGAAACTCCCGTTTGTTGACTCGTAAAAATAAGACTTTTTAGTGAGAAAATGATTACTTTTGCAGCGCTAAATAAAAAGAGATGACAGACAATACAGGCAGCCGTCGCGTCAGGGTACGTTTTGCGCCCAGTCCCACAGGACCTCTGCATATAGGAGGTGTTCGTACGGCACTATATAACTACCTTTTTGCCCGTAAAAACGGGGGTGACCTGATCTTCAGGATTGAGGACACCGACACAAACCGTTTTGTGCCCGGAGCCGAGGATTACATACTTGAATCTTTCCGCTGGCTGGGTATAAAGTTTGACGAAGGCGTATCATTTGGCGGCAACTACGGACCTTACCGTCAGTCCGAACGAAAGGAAATATACAAGAAATACGTTGACCAGCTTCTTGAAGCAGGCAAGGCATACATAGCCTTTGACACTCCTGCCGAACTTGAGGCCAAGCGCAACGAGATACCCAATTTCCAGTACGATGCAAGTACACGTATGCAGATGCGCAACTCACTTACGCTGCCGGCCGATCAGGTCAAATCCCTTATTGAGGCAGGCAACCAGTATGTTGTACGTATCCTGATAGAACCCGGTCAGGAGGTTGAGGTCAATGACCTTATTCGCGGCAAGGTAACTATAAACTCATCTGTTCTGGATGACAAGGTCCTGTATAAATCCGCAGACCAGCTCCCCACTTATCATCTGGCAAACATTGTTGACGACCATCTTATGGAGGTAAGCCACGTGATTCGCGGTGAGGAGTGGCTGCCATCGGCCCCGCTGCATGTCCTGTTGTACAGGGCTTTCGGTTGGGAGGATACCATGCCGCAGTTTGCGCATCTGCCGTTGCTGCTCAAGCCCGAGGGAAACGGCAAACTGAGCAAACGTGACGGAGACCGCCTGGGATTCCCCGTATTTCCGCTGGAATGGCATGATCCCAAGACAGGTGAGATTTCATCGGGTTATAGGGAAAAGGATTATCTGCCCGAGGCTGTGATAAATTTCCTGGCCCTGCTTGGATGGAATCCCGGTGATGACCGCGAGATAATGTCAATGGATGAAATGGTTGACCTGTTCAACCTTGAAAAGTGCAGCAAGGCAGGCGCCCGTTTCAACTATCAGAAACTTGTGTGGTTCAACCACGAATACATAATGCTCAAGAGTGACAGGGAGATTGCGGAACTGTTCAACCCAATACTTGAGAGCCACGGAATCAAGGTTCCTATGGAGCGTGTAGAAACAGCCGTAAGTCTTGTAAAGAACCGCGTAAATTTTGTAGGCGAACTTTGGGACAACTGCTGTTATCTGTTTGAGGCACCCGTTGAGTACGATGAAAAGTCACTCAAAAAATGGTGGAAAGACGAGGCACCCAAAACCACAGCCGAACTATGCGATTTTCTGGAATCCCAGCCTGACTGGAACGGCACTATCCTTGAACCAAAGGTAATGGACTGGATTGCATCCAAGGGTTATGCTACCGGCAAGGTCATGAATGCACTCCGCGTTACTCTGGTAGGTGCCGCTATGGGACCGCAGATATTCTGCATAACTGATTTCTTGGGACGTGAAGAGACTTTAAGACGTGCCCGCAAGGCAATATCGGTTCTCTCCTGATAAAAGCAAAGGGTAATGATAATATATTCAGTAGGTATTTATCTATACGCAGGCGCCATAACGCTTGCTTCCCTATTCAACAAAAAGGCACGCCTTCTGGTTAAGGGCCATCGTCAGATATTCAGGACCCTACAGGAACAGGTTGACAAATCGGCCTCATACCTTTGGTTTCACGCCTCCTCGTTGGGAGAGTTTGAACAGGGACGTCCCCTTATTGAGCGTATCCATAACAAGCATCCCGAATGTAGGATTCTGCTCACCTTCTTTTCGCCCTCAGGTTACGAGGTAAGAAAAGACTATAAAGGGGCCGATATAGTCTGTTACATCCCCTTTGACACCCCACTTAACGTCAGGAAGTTCCTGGATGCGGTAAAGATTGAAAAGGCATTCTTTATAAAATATGAGTTCTGGCCCAACTTCCTGAGAGGCCTCAACAAGCGCAAGATAGAGATATTCAGCATATCATCCATTTTCCGTGACAACCAGCTCTTTTTTAAATGGTACGGAAAAGGATATGCCAAAGCCCTTACATACTTTAAGCACCTGTTTGTCCAGGACCGTCACTCAAAAGACCTGTTGTACAGCATAGGCATTACCAACGTGTCAATTGTAGGTGACACCCGCGCAGACCGCGTGATTGAGGTAGCCGCCGCATCAAAGCAGTTCCCCATAATAGAGAAATTCGTTAACGGAAATCCCACATTCATAGCAGGCAGTTCGTGGCCGGCCGATGAAGAGCTGTTCATTCCGTATTTCCTGCCCAAAAGAGACTGGAAACTTATCATTGCCCCGCATGAGATACATGAGGAGCATCTGCAGCAGATAGAGTCTCTCCTTAACGGCAGGGATTACATACGCCTGTCACAGGCCACGATTGACAACATAAAGGGATATGACACCCTTATCATAGATTGCTTTGGAATGCTGTCGTCAATTTACCGTTACGGTCATATTGCCTACATAGGAGGCGGATTCGGAGTGGGTATCCACAATGTACTTGAGGCCGCCGTATTTGACATACCGGTATTGTTCGGCCCCAACAACAAACGTTTCCGTGAGGCTCAGGACCTTAAACGTCTTAAAGGCGGATTTGAGATTGCCGATGCCTATTCACTGCGCATTCTTATTGACAAGTTCATAAGCAATCCTTCGGCCCTTAAGAAAGCCGGACGCGCTGCGGGAGACTATGTCCGCAGCAGCAGCGGAACATCGGACAGAATTTTAGGTGAGATAGGCCTGGATTGACCCAAAGGTTAATCCTCCTTATACCAGCTGGCGTACATGTGATAATCGCGGGCAATGCGCTGGTTCATCTCCTTGGCCTGCTCCGGATCAACATCCTTTACATATTTTGCAGGAACACCGGCCCAGATGGTGTTTGGCGGGATGACAGTCTTGCTCAGCACAACCGATCCGGCAGCAACAATGGCACCCTCGCCAACAACTGCGTGGTCAAGCACCACCGAACCCATGCCAATCAGGGCGTTGTCCTTTATCTCGGCACCATGGATTGTCACATTATGACCCACCGACACGTTATCGCCTATCACGGTGGTGGAACGCTGGTAAAGCGTATGAATGACACTGCCGTCCTGAATGTTGGTTCCGTTGCCTATGCGGATGGAGTTGACATCACCCCTGAGTACCGTTCCGAACCATATACTACAGCCCTCGCCAATCACTACGTCACCTATTATTGCAGCATTATCTGCAAGAAAACAATCCTTGCCGATTTCAGGAGTAAAGCCCCTAACTGATTTTATTATAGCCATATATTGTTTTTGTTTTTTCCATTGCGAAAATAGTGCAACTTTTCTGAATTTATATACCAATCTAACAAGTTATTGATTACTTTTGTGGTCCAAGACAAAAATAACGGACTTATATACTTAAAACAGCTATGAAGTTTTTGACAAATGAGAAACTGGTCATCTCTGGCGCACTTTCATCAAACATCTGCCTCTATGATGTTTATCTTCCCGGTCTGGAAGGTGTAGTTGAGGAACTCCGTCACTGCTCTTTCCCCGGTGTGAACATCACCTTTACCGACAAGGTTGAGGAGGCTTTCAAGGATGCCAAGTACATGGTTTCATCAGGTGGCGCACCCCGTAAGGCCGGTATGACCCGCGAGGATCTGCTGGTTGGCAACGCCAAGATAGCCGAGCAGCTGGGTAAGGACATCAAGACTTACTGCCCTGACCTTAAGCACTGCGTAATCATCTTTAACCCGGCCGATATCACCGGTCTGGTAACTCTGGTTTACTCAGGTCTCAAACCTTCACAGATAACCACTCTTGCTGCTCTTGACTCAACCCGTCTTCAGAGCGCCCTGGCCAAGCACTTCGGCATTGCCCAGGACAAGGTTACCACAGCCCGCACATACGGCGGCCACGGTGAGCAGATGGCAGTATTTGCATCAACCGCCAAGGTTGACGGCAAGCCTCTGACCGATATCATCGGCACACCCGCTCTCACAAACGAGCAGTGGGCACAGATGAAACAGGATGTCATCAAGGGAGGTGCCAAGATTATAGAACTCCGCGGACGTTCATCATTCCAGAGCCCCTCATTCGTATCAATCGAGATGATAGGCGCTGCCATGGGCGGTGAAAAGTTTGAGTGGCCTGCTGGTTGCTACGTAAACAACTCACAGTTCCAGAACGTAATGATGGCTATGCCTTCAACAATTGACGCTACCGGCGTTCACTACACCGATGTTAAGGGAACCGCTACTGAGATGGCTGACATTGAGGCCAGCTACAAGCATCTGCAGGCTATGCGCGACGAGGTTATCTCACTTGGCGTACTGCCCGCAGTAAGCGAGTGGAAGAAATACAACCCCAACCTCTGATCAGGTTTTACAAATTAATACGGGAGCGTGCGGTTACTCTGCACGCTCCCGTTGTTATTTGAAGGTTGAGTCATAAAAAAAGTTTAAAAAAACGCTTATTCCATATCCCAAAGCCCACACGAAACCTTTCAATTTATTAGTTTTGTGAAACCAATTAATGTAATCAATGAAACCCTTCAGGTTATCCTGTTTTTTTTCTGTTTTATTCCTGATATCCAACATCCCTTTCGGCCCAGCTTTCTCAAAAACCGGGGAACAAGCCGAAGGAGTTATTCTTACACAACCTGTAAACCGCTTTACGATTGAAAAGGACAATCAGCCCTTTACCGATGATTTTATCTTTTCGGACAGTCTGGGAAATATCCCGCTGGAACCCGGACACTATACGCTCAAATCATTTGACACTCCGGGCAACAGGGTATCGGGCAAAAAAATCCTGGAGTTTGACATTACGGAATCCATATGGCAGACTCTTCTTGGAAAGGCAATCCTGATTACAGGCCTCTTAATATTGCTGTCCCTTGCGGTCGTCTGCATAATACTGGTCATGACAAGACGCAAGGAAAGAAAGGACAGCAAAACGCTTTTGGACAGGAATGAAAAGGTCATAACCGACCAGGGCAATCTGCTGCATGACCTTAAAACGCCTGTTTCACTAATTTACAATCCCATTAAGGATATACTGGACCGGAAATCGCTTCCAAAACAAGAATCGGACATTCTTGAAAACGTTCTTAAACAGGCCCAGAAAATTGCCGACAGTCTGTTGGCGGTTTCACCGCTTTCAGGCCATTCGGAAACCTTGACATCAAGCCCTGAAATACTGGCCGAAGATGTTGAAGAAGAGTCCTCAAAACCCCTTAAACCCTTCAGTACGGCCAACGCATCGATCCTGTTTGTCGATGATGATACTGATCTTCTGGATTATATCCTGACGGATTACAAGGACCTGTTCAGCAACATCTATACCGCAAATAACGGTTATCAGGCATTGGAACTTGCCCGTGACAAGATGCCTGATGTGATAATCTGTGACATAATGATGCCCGAAATGAACGGATTCGACTTATGCCGTACCATAAAATCGGATCTTGAACTTAGTCATATCCCCGTCATCCTGCTTACTTCACGCAGCAACCTGCAGAATCAGGAAACCGGTTACAAGATGGGAGCCGATGCTTTCGTTGCAAAGCCTTTTGACTCCAAGACTATGTACAAGATGATATCAAACCTGCTCAAGAACCGTTGGGACCTTAAAAAACAGTATGCCGATTCGGCTTTCACAACCCTTACCAAAGAGCAGACATACAGCCTTGCCGATGAGCAGTTTATCCTTAAGCTCAATAAACTCATCTCGGAGAATCTGTCCAATACGGACCTGGATTCTTCATTCCTTGCCAAGAATCTGGATATTACCCGTACCGCCCTGTTCAATAAGATGAGCAATCTTTTGGGAACATCGACCAAACGGTACATCCGCAAGATCAGGATTGAATATGCCAAGAACCTGCTGGCAAATTCGGACAAATCAATAGGCGAGATTGCCGTTGTTACCGGTTTTTCGTTAAGCCATTATTTCAGTACCACTTTCAAGCAGGAAACCGGAATGACTCCAAGGCAATACAAAGAAAAGAACAAAACAAGACCCTAAACAGGATTACAACATATGCGTAGAAAGATCCTTTCCACTCTGTCATTATTGATATCGGCATGTTTGTGGGCTGCAAACAGCCTGTCCGTAATACAAACCACCATTGGAAGCGGAATAGAGACCCAGTCCCTGAATGTCATCGCCAAAGACCAACTTGGCCGGCTCTGGATTGGCTCTAACGTGGGCGTATCGGTCATATCGAACGGAACCGTGACCAATATCAGGGAGGTGGAATCGGAGGGAGGTTCGGTCATGCTGGGAAACATAAGCAGCATTGCCTGTACACAAAGTGCCCTGATATCTTCGCAAGACAGGATCCTTCATTATGAATTGGGCTGCGACTCGGCCGCCACCCTTAAATACAACGGACAAATACTTCATACCGAGGACTTTCTGGTTGAGGGAAACAATGTGACCTTTTTTGACAAGGATTACGGTTCTCTGTTCTCATACAATATGGAAAACGGCATTTGCCGGCTTGTAGCTTCGTTCAAGAGCGACTCGGAGTTCTCCTTTTCCAAAATAATGCGTTCTGAATCCGACAGCCTGACAATATATCTGGCCGATGACATGCTTGGATTGTACAGTTACAACAGGGATAACGGTATAATACAGCGGGTTCCGGGAACAGACCGGCCCATAATTGCAAAGGCATCGGCCATTGACAAAAGCGGAATGATATGGCTTTCCATACCGAACGGAGGAATTAAGGGATATTATATAAACAGCGGTTACGAAAACGTGGCCAATTACAATACCCAAAACTGCAACCTTCCGTCCGATAATATCAGTCTTGTTTCGCCGTTAAACAACGGAAACCTTCTGCTTTGTCATCCTGATGCCGGAATGTGCAGGCTGCAAAGGACCGATATTGCCAATAACAGGATAACGGTAAGGAATATAAATGACCTGAATGATGTTACCAGCATCATGGTCAGTTACGACAGTCACGAAACGTTGTTCGCCACCAGGGAACATGGCCTTATCTCTATAAAGGAGTCATTCATGTGGCAGATAGGCCATTTGACGGAGAAATCAAACGGCGTAATAAACTATGAGAACTATTTATCCGTATTTGAAGAACCCCAGGGAACCATTCTTGTAGGAACAAGCGGAAACGGCATAAAAAGAATAGACGTTGACCGGCACATTGAGACCGTCTTTCCGGACGCACAGAAAGCCGTTGTGAGTTCCATGTGCAGGTTTGATGACAGGCAGGTACTAATGTTTGACAAAAGCGGTCAGGTCCTGCTGTTTGACAGACATACGGGGAAAACCGCAAAGTTGTCCAGACATCCCATATCGGACCTGATTGACAAAGTGAATTCCAGGAATGTCCGCTTTGTAAATACATCCGAGGGGGATATCATGATATTCAATGCCGACGGACATCACTACATTTACAGGGTTGACCGGAACCTGATCCAGGAAATAAGGATTGATTACGATAATGGCATTAACCTGCAGCAGGTTGAGAATATATGCGTTTCGCCATATGCCGTATATGTTACCACCCACGGATCGATCATTGAGATCAACACCGCTTCGCTCCAGACAAAGAGGGTTTATTACAACAATGTCCGGACTATTCACAACATTACCTCACTGGCCGCCGATTCAAACGGCAACCTCTATTTTACCGAACCTCAAGGGCTGCACCGTTATGACCCCAGGTCAAACAACGACGACCTGATTGTGAGCACATGGGGAAACGGCCGTTTTCTGAATGTAGCCGTTGACAAGAATGACAGGGTCTGGTTCTCTACCACCAGCGAATTCATTCAGATGTATGATTATGCCAAGAAAGAAACCTTGGTCTATACTGTACAGGACGGAGTATCAAAGTCACATTTCCTGACCCATTTTTCACTGTGTACCGCCTCCGGGACAATCCTGTTTCCAAATGCTACCGGAATGCTGAGCATTGATACCCGCAGCATGCTTTCTAAGGACGACCAACCGCAACCTATTACCTGTCTTTCGGCTTATACGGACCGTAACAGGATTACCAAAGCCGAACTGGACAACTCGCTGATACACCCCTTCAAGCTTTCGCCGTCATTCAGGGAACTCCATCTGGAATTCTCTGCCAACTCTTTCAACCCCACATATCCTCATCAGTTCATCTTTACCATATACAGGGATGACACTCCCGTAATGTCAATCAACTCCTCCGGCACTACTCTCAGCATTCCCCGTATGGATCATGGCAAATATACATTGGAGGTACAGCAGATTTACAGGAACGGATTGAGTGAAAGCCGTAAAATAATCTCATACGTAATACGTAAACCCTTCCTGAAAAGCATACCCGGTCTGATCCTGTCACTTGCCCTGGTGGTATTGTTCGGTTACTCCATAGCCAGGTTCTCAAGCACAATCGAAAAAAACAGGATGGAAAAAGCAATGGCTGAGCAGGATATTAAGAACAGGGAAGACAAGATTGCGTTCCTGTCAAACATAGCTCATGAGCTCAGGACTCCCCTTTCGCTTATCTATAATCCTGTAAAGGACTTTCTTCAGGAAAAATCGGTTGACGGCATTGACTATGAACGTATGGAAAGAATCTTTAACCAGGTCAACAAAATGACCGTAATGGTAAATATGATACTTGACAGCAGCCGTGCCGATGTAAACAAGGCCGATATCCTGATCGAAGAGGTTGATTTGAACGAATGGCTCAATTATCTGCTTGAGGATTACCGTATAGACTGCTACGGTAAGGGATTCAAACTTAAATTCATAGTGGACAAGTCAATAGGCAAGGTTTCCATTGACAAACGCATAATAGAGACCGGACTGTCAAATATGGTCAACAACGCCATCAAATACAGCCCCAGCGGTACCACCATAACAGTCAGCACCGCAAAGATAGGTCAGGACACCATAAGGGTATCGGTCAAGGACCAGGGTCGTGGATTTACCTGCAACTCCGAGGACCTGTTTAAACGTTATTACCGTGAAAACGTGGACAACAGCATACCGGGATACGGACTTGGACTGCCCTACGCCCGCCTTCAGCTAAGCCTTATAGGTGGAAACATGTCGGCTGTAAACAATACTGACGGAGTTGGTTCCACCTTCTTTATGGATTTCCCGCAGGTTGTTGGCGAAAACGGCAAAACCATTGTTAAGGAATCTCCCACCCAGACACCGCAAACAAAAGCCACTGCTACAACCGGGCCCAAGGAACCGGAATCTCCTGCCGAAACCGAAGAGGCCATGGCACAGGATTTTGACACCAGGAATATGGCCATTCTTCTGGTATGTGCCGATAACAAGGAACTGGAAAACCTGCTTAAAGAGTTTAACGGTATGTTCCGGCTCATTATGACAGCACACAACGGAAAAGAGGCAGTTTCAATTCTGGAGCGCATGACCCTGGATATGGTCATAACCGACGCCGATATGCCAGAGATGGACGGATTTGAGTTGTGCCGCCATATTAAGAGTACATTCCAGATAAGCCATATACCGGTATTGCTACTGACCCGCCGCAGTGATTCCAGGAACAGGAAACTTGGATATAAGACGGGTGCCGATGCATTCCTGCCAAAACCGTATGACATTAAACAGTTGCTTACCATAATCAGGAGTCAGCTTGGCGGACGGTTTGAGATTAAACGGCAATTTAATTACGGATTCTTTACAATGATGAATCCGGACCAGACATTCAGCGTTACCGATGAACAGTTCATTGAGAACCTGAATCAGGTAATAAAGAGCAATCTGTCCGATCCCGGTTTCAGTGACGAAACCATTCACAAACAGCTTGGCCTGTCAAGAACCCTTCTGCTTAAAAAAATGGAAGGTCTGCTTGGCACCAATATTGCAGGCTATCTGATAAGGATTAGGAACGGATTCGTAAAGGATAAACTGTTGAACACCGACGATGAACTTGAGACTATTGCCAAGGATTCCGGCTTTGAAAGCGTGGACCAGATGAATCTTTCATTCAGGAAAGAGACGGGTAAAACAGTCTACTCATTCAGGGAATAAGCTGATTAGTTGCATTTTAAGCTTTCTTTTACTATTTTAGCGGTTCAATTACTGATTCAAATATGAAAAGAGCTCTGGTCTTACTGGCTTTGATGGGATTTGTATCAACAATCCGGGCCAACTTTGTTCAACAATACCAGGTTGGAGTGGAAAAGGGTCTGAGTTGCAATGCCGTCAGGTCGTTTACTAAAGATATATATGGCAGAATGTGGGTTGGTACCGTTAACGGAGCCAATCTTATATCGAACGGTTCTGTCAGGCAATACCGCTATTTTACCGTTAACGGCAACGATATTGTAACCGGCAACACCATGTCAATAGGTTGCTACAAGCATGCCATAATTGCCACCAACAGCCATATTCTGGACTTTGATCCCGAAAATGATTCCACCAGGATAGTTACATACAACGGAAATACCATAAGGACCGAATACATAATGATGCAGGGCGACACGGCAATCTTTTACAATGCACCCCTAAGCTCACTGATGAGATACATCACATTGACCGGTCAAACGGAGAAGATTGCAGAATTCCCCGCCGAAAACCAGTTGCATTTTTCAAAACTGCTTCAGAGCCAGAACAACAGGAACCAGATCATTCTGGCCGAAAACGACCGTGGAATCTATACTTTTGACCTAAAGACAGGAACTCTGACACACATTGGGGAGATAGGCGGAAACATCAATTCCAGGGCTTCGTTCATAGATTCAAAAGACATTCTTTGGATAGCTACAACCGGAAAGGGCGTATCGGGTTACTATATAGGGTCCGGATTTGACCTTATTTCCAAGTTCGACACCGGAAACTCCGGTATACTGAGTGACAACATAAGCTGCATGGAAGAGATGCCGGACGGAAACCTGCTGATATGTTCCGACAATCACCGTTTGATTATCCTTAACCGCAAGAACGGAACCGTGGCAGACGCTTCTTTCGGTTATGACATTCCGCTTCATGTTACATGCGCCATGGTAAACCGTCAGGATAATGAGATAATCCTTGGTACACTTCATAAAGGAATAGTATCACTTAAATCATCCTTTTTCCATTCCCTCAGCAACTATCAGGACGAGAACAATCAGGATTCCGAGGTTGCTACCATTCCCGTATCGGCGTTCCAGGACAATGACGGAACCATATGGTTTGGAACCGGAGGATTCGGTGTAGAGAGTTTTAACGAGAAAACCGGTAAATACACCCTGTTCAATTCCACCCAAGGAATGAGGATTTTTTCCATATGCAACTTTGACCGGGACAATCTACTTATTACAGACCGCATATCCGGACTGTTCCTGTTCAACAAAAAGACCGGAACATTAAAGCCCACACAGTTCCTGGCCGATGCCGGCATTATGATTTCGGCAGCCAGACTGACACACCTCAAGACCATATCCACCCCCGATGGTGACATAATGTTGTTCAACTGCAGCGGAAGACATCTCATTTACAGGCAAAAGACCGGACAGGTAAACGAAATAATTCTGCAACAGATGAACGGGCAGGAAAACAACGGTATTGTCGAAGATGTAGTAGTCCGTCCGTCACATGCTACCATTGCATGCAACGGATGTATATATCAGATTGATTACAGGACTCTTCTGGCCAGACTCATATATCAGGATAACGGCGATGGACACCATAATATCTCACACGTTGCCGAAGACTCCCGGGGAACGATATGGGCCTGCTCCCCTGATGAACTGATCAGTTTTGATCCCAGAGAGAACAAGATATCAAATGTGCTTGGCAAACAGGAGAACGAGGTTTTCCTGTCAATGAACATAGACAATCAGGACCAACTGTGGATTACCACCGACAAGTCCATGATCATAATGTATGACACAAAAGATGCGGTGCGGAAAGAACCATACTATTATTCCGGATGGAGTTCCGGTACCATCCTGAATTTCCTTACCGATTTCTCCATGGTTTCAAAAGACGGTTTCGTGTACTTTCCTCATACATCGGGCATACTTGTTATTGACCCTAATGACGTCAATTTAAAGAAAAGCAGCGGCCAGCTTGACATAATGATCACCAAGACCGTATTGGACGGAAAAACCATTGATAACTCCCAGACCACGAACAAGGATAAAGTTTTGACCTTACCCAACCGATTCTCGCTTCTTGATGTAAATGTTGCGGTAAATCAGTTCAACCCTACCCGAATGGTTCCCCTTAAGTATACATTGCTTAAGAAAGGACGCCCGGACCCCGTCCTGGAAAGAGTTACTGCAAGTACAGGTATATCCATTCCAAAATCAACATACGGGTCATTTACGTTGCAGATCAGTCAACGTACCGTTCAGGGGTGGACCGAACCTCAGGATATCCTCTCTTTCAATGTAGCCAAGCCGTTCATAATGACTATCCCCGCATATCTGCTCATTATCGCCATAATAATATCCATAAGCGTCACTATCTCAAAAGTAGGCATCAGCCTTAAACAGATAGATATGGACCGTACCATAAATGCACAGCAAAACAAATACAAGGACGAAAAGATATCCCTTTTGTCAAATCTGGCCCACGAACTGAGAACTCCCCTATCCCTTATTTACAACCCGGTAAAGGATATGCTGGAGGAAAACACAGTCAAGGGTGCCGATTATGACCGGCTCCTTAAGGTTTCCAACCAAATCCGGAAAATGACCGAGATGGTCAACCTGATTCTGGACAAGGGAACTAGGGACATTACCAGGAATGACCTTGCCATTGAACCAGTACGTCTAAACTTATGGCTTGAAAATATAATCCGGGAGTTCATGCCCGAAACAAAAGACAAAGGCCTTAAGCTTGAGTTCATGCCATCGGACAAACTGGAAACGGTTTTCCTGGACCGAAAAGTAGTTGAGATTGCCGTTACCAACATTATCACCAATGCTATAAAGTTCAGCGATACCGGTACTATTACAATATCTACAGGTCTCCAGGACAACAATATCAGCATATCGGTTCATGACGAAGGCCGCGGATTCTCCTGCAAACCCGAGGAGCTGTTCAAGCGTTACAACACCGAACACGAGTTTGTTCCGGGATATGGTATGGGCTTGTCATATTCCCGATTCCTGATTGAACTGTTGGAGGGTACCATAACCGCATCGAGGAATGACGGTCCGGGTTCCACATTCACCATAGAGATTCCCGCCGATTTGGCCGAAAAGAATCTGCGCAAGACCTCAAGGCCTCATGTACCGCTGACCGAAGATAACGAAACCGTTAATGACATCCAGGTTGACCAGACCGTGCCCGATGAGTTTGATTTTGACACAAAGAGCATGACCCTTCTGATTGTGGATGACCAGGACGATATCCTGCAATTCATAAAAAATGAATATGCTCCCCTGTTCAAGACCATATATACAGCTCATGACGGAAAAGAGGGTCTTGACATTATAAGACAGCATATACCTAACGTTGTGGTAAGCGACATCATGATGCCCAGGATGAACGGATTTGAGCTGTGCAGGACTATCAAGACAGACCTGGAACTGAGCAGTATTCCTGTAATCCTGCTTACGTCGCGCAGCGATCCCAAGAACCAGGATATGGGTTACAAGATGGGAGCCGATTCTTTCCTGCCCAAGCCGTTTGATTCCAAACTGCTGTACAAGATTATACGCAGCCAGTTAAAGAACCGCTTTGACATAAAACGCCAGTACGCATCATCATTCATAACCGCAATATCCGAGGAGCAGACATTCAGCGCGGCCGATGAACAGTTTGTACTTAAACTGAACCGCTTTATAAAAGACAACCTTGCCAACTCCATGCTTGGAGTTGACATGATTGTGGAACATATGGGTGTGTCACGTACCACTCTGTTCAACAAGATGAACGCTCTTGTAGGCGTATCAACCAACAAGTATATCCGTAGGATCAGGATTGAGGTTGCCAAGGAGATGCTGGCCAAGACAACAAAACCGGTAGGGACAATTGCCGATGAAACCGGCTTTTCGGAAAGCCAGTATTTCAGCACTGTCTTTAAGCAGGAGACCGGAATGACTCCCTCACAATACAAGGAATCCCTTGAGCAGTAAAAAGGGATTCAACAAGGCTTGCAAACCGAACCTGGGCACTGCTTGACCAATCCTTTCATCTCAAGCGAAAACAGGACCGACATGAGTTTTGGGAAAGGAATGTTCAGTTCGGTCATAAGAGTACCTATCAAAACACCTTGTGCCTTTAAACGTATCCTGTCCCATACTTTTGACTCATCGTCAGTAAGGTCCGGGAACAGTTCTTTTTGTACCGGTTCGCTGTTACGTGCCCGTTCATTCCAGTTCATGGCATTGGCAAAATCCAAAGCAGAGCAAATAAGACCTGCACGGTTGTCTCTTATCAGTTCATTGCATCCAACCGAATATGGGTCCCCTACACTGCCCGGAAAGGCAAAACACTCACGGTTATATGTGCCTGCAATCTCAGCAGTAACCAGAGAGCCGCTTTTTGCTGCGCTCTCCACTACCACCACCGCATCGGCCAGTCCGGCAATAATACGGTTGCGTTTTACAAAGTTATGAGCCAATGGGGTGGTACGTGATGTGAATTCGGTGACAAGTCCTCCGTTGGCAAGCATGGATTTAGCCACGCTGCGGTGCGACGACGGATATATCATGTCCAAGCCGTGAGCCAGCACGGCAATGGTAGGAAAACCATATTCAAGTGCAGCCTTGTGCGACTCAATGTCTATTCCATAAGCCAGGCCGCTTATGACAGTTACGTCGGGGCACAGCTCATGCAACTCCTTTATAAAGGTATTACACATTCTTCGGCCATAATCGGTGGCCTTACGTGTTCCTACTATTGCAACACTCCTTGTTGCATTGTAATTGACGTTACCCAGCGAAAACAGGATAAGGGGAGCATCCTTACAGTCAAGCAAACGGGCAGGATAATCTTCATGGGCGGGTGTGATACATCTGATACCGTGTTTTTCAATAAAATCAAGTTCTTCACGGATAAAAGAATCATACCTGAAACCGCACAATGCATCCACCAGATGCGTGTCGATTCCAGGTATGATTTCTTTAAGATGATCGCGGCTCCTTAAGACTTCCTGCGCGCTGCCTAACTGGTCATACAGGTATTTGGCTCCTATATTTCCAAGTCCTTCAATCCTGTTTAAGGTGAGCAGCGCCGTCAGTTCATCTTCCGGCATTTGTTCACGCGATAAATGTATTTTTAATTAAAGAGCTTCAATCTGAGCCTGGAAGAATCTGAACTCGCGATCCTTCTTAGCCTTTTCCTTCATAGCGGGATCAAGGCTGATGGCCTTATTCAGGTTCTGAACAACAGCAGCAGCGTCTTTCTCCTTAGCAGCAATCACAGCAGCCAGATATGCGGTGTTGGCATCGGCATTCTTGACAGCTGCAAGAACCTTCTTGGCGCCGGACAGGTCATTGTTCAGATACAGAGCCAGAGCCTCGGCATTGGTGTTGCTGCCCTTAAGAGCGGTAGCGGCGCGGTCATACTGTCCCTGAGCAATGTACAGGTTGCCAAGAGCCTCCTGATTCTCCTTGCTCTGACCACCCTTTGCAAAGTATGCCTGAGCCTCGGCAGGCTTGCTCTGTGCAAGGCAAACCAGACCCATGTTGGTGTTAACCTCAGGAGCTGAAGCATTGATAGCAAGAGCCTTCTTGAAGTTAGCCTCGGCAGCTGCAAGGTCACCATCCAGGAATGCCAGTTCACCAAGATTGTTGAATGCACGGTAGTCGTTAGGATAGTTCTTTGAAGCGGTTGTATAGATATCCTTCTTCTCGGCCTTGTTCTCGGTCAGGGTAGCGGCATAAAGGAGCTCCTCTACGCTAAGAACAGAAGCGTCTGACTTGTAAGCCTCCTGGATCTCCTCGTCGGAGCGGCCGATTGTCTGATAGTTCAGGTTCAGGCGGGCACGACGCAACTGAGGAAGAATGTCGGATGCAAGATCCTTGTAAACGGCTGAGAGGTTCTTTATTTCGGCCTCACGCTTTTCGGGATCATCATATCTGGAAAGGATGCGGAGGATAAGGTCCTTGTCCTGCAGATTTGACTTTTCAACAAGAGTCTGGAAATATGCCCAGTCCTGAGCGGTGTAATTTGATGTGATATCGGCGTTTGCCTTAGCTCTCTTAACTTCACCCTTAACATAGCTAACAGCATTCTTTTCACGCTGTGCAGCCAGTTTGTCGTTCAGTTTGAAACCGCCATCAGGTGATGCGTATGCAGAAACCTCAACATCCTTGATTGCATAGTTCTTGGTGTCGGCAGCAAAGTCCTTGAGAGCCTGCTTGAGTTCCTTTACAGCATCGCTGTTGGTCTCTGATGAACGTACGTTTGCCTGCTGGATGATGAACATGATTGTAGCATCCATGTTCTTGTCAACTATACGCTGGAAAGCGTCCTTTGAAGCAGCGGCATTGGCAGTCTTGGCTGTCTCTGAATAGAGTTCTGCTGTGGCAATTACGCCATCGGCAATGTGAACAGCTTCAAGCTCGAACGGTTTGCCCTTCTTTGTTGCCTCAAATGTTACATACAACTCGGATTTTGCCATCTCGGGCTGGTACTTGAAGTTACCGTTATAGGTGAATGTGCCGCCCTCCTTGTAACTTACAACCTTGTTGTTGCCCTGAACCTTCTCACCCTGGAGAGTAATGGGCTGACCCTTTACGGAGCCACCCTCCCAACGGAGTTCGGGAATAGCTGTGCATACAACTTTCTTGGGGAAGAACTTAGCAGGGAAAGTACCTGTTACAGTATACTCCACCTGACCAGCTTTAGCTACAAGAGGATCAGGAGTTACTGTGAAGTAATCCTTACTCATCTCCATATTCTTACAGCTTGCAAGCATAAGAATACCTGCGCCAAGAAGCGCAAAACGTAATGATTTTGACATACTTTTTGTTATTGATTTTTGGTTAAACATTTTTGTCTGTCGCGCATATTTTCGCAAAACTACAAAAAAGAATATCAGAAACAATGCCCTGAACCCTATATTTTTAATATAGAGATGGATTTTTTTGTCAAATAAATGCAAAAAACGCGGTTTTTAAAGGTTGCGGGGATGATGGGACACTATTTCCTCGCGCAGACGACTTCGGTCAATGTGGGTGTAAATCTCGGTAGTGGCTATCTTTTCATGCCCAAGCATGCACTGTATGGCACGCAGGTTGGCTCCGCCCTCCAGCAGATGTGTGGCAAAGGAATGACGGAACGTATGGGGACTTACGGTCTTGGTTATTCCGGCCTTTGCGGTAAGTTCCTTGACTATGTCAAACACCATTATCCTGGAAATGGGACGGCCGCGTCTTTTGCTCAGGAATACAAAACTATCGGCACCGGGCTTGATCTCAATATGACAACGGTCCTGCAGGTAATTCTGTATTTCATGGATGGCTCTTCCCGAAACAGGGACAAGACGCTGTTTGCTGCCCTTTCCGGTAACCCTTATGAACCCTTCGTCCAGAAAAAGGTCCTCCATCTTGAGCGAACACAGTTCCGATACACGCAATCCGCAACTGTACATTGTCTCAATCATAGCCCTGTTGCGGTGGCCTTCAGGCTGCCTCAAGTCTATCTGACTTATTATAGAGTCTATCTCCGATACCGTCAGGACATCAGGGAGATGCCGCCCTATCTTGGGGGCTTCGAGCAGTTCACTGGGGTCATCGGGCCTGAAACCGTCCAGGCAAAGGAACCTGAAAAAAGACCTGATGCCCGAAATGATGCGGGCATGCGTGCGAGGCGAGATACCCAGGTCGGCAACCGAAGCCGAAAACTCGTGAAGGTCCTGAAGCGTTACATCCAGAATGTCAATATTGCAGTCGTCAAAATAACGCAACAGTTTTGTAACGTCATCAACGTATGCATCCAGCGTATTTGCAGAAAGTGATTTTTCCAGCAGCAGATACTGACGGAAACGAGTAAGCATATCTTTATGTGGCGTTTGGGCGTTATGTTGCAGGTCTGTTTTCATATTGTCGGAAAATCCGGTTATCTTTGCACAGCGGTAACAGCACACCAAAGTTAAGCAAAAAATGTCAACGTCCGGTCAAGGAATAGGATATACAGGCGAAGATGCCCTTGAAGAGTACATCTCGGCCCATATAGACCCAGAAGGAGAACTGCTTGGGAATCTGTACAGAGAGACTAATCTAAGGCAGTTGAATCCACGTATGGCATCGGGGCACATCCAGGGAAAGCTGCTTAAGATGCTTGTGTCAATGATCAAGCCCGAGCTGGTACTGGAGATTGGCACTTTTACCGGATACTCCGCTTTATGCATTGCAGAGGGATTGCGTCAGGGAGGAGTTCTTCATACAGTCGAAATTAACGATGAATTGGAGGATTTTATAACAAAATGGATCAATCGCTCTCCTTTTGCGGACAGGATCCGGCTGCATATAGGCAACGCATTGGACGTGGTTCCGGCATTGGGGTTAAAGTTTGACCTGATATTTCTGGACGGTGAAAAGACAGAATATCCGGATTATTACGACATTATTCTGGACTGTCTCAAACCGGGCGGTTATATCCTTGCCGACAACACACTCTGGGACGGTCATGTAGTTGACAGCAATTATGACAAAGATCCGCAGACTATAGGTATCAGGCGGTTCAATGATATGGTTCAGGCCGATCCGCGCACCGAGGTTGCAATGATTCCTATACGTGACGGCATCACTATCATAAGAAAAAAGACCAACAGCTAATAGCTAACAGCCAATAGCCAACAGCTAACAGCCAATAGCCAAAGTAAAAATGAACAACACTAGACAACAAAAGATTTCAAGGCTCATCCAGAAGGAACTGAGTGAACTGTTCCTGCAACAGACAAAACTTACAAAAGGGCTGATGATCACGGTAAGCGGAGTCAAGGTTAGCAGTGACTTGAGTATAGCCAGCGTTTACCTGAGCGTTTTCCCGTCCGAAAAAGGCGAGGAGACTGTAAAGAACATAAACGACAATGTAAAGGACATCCGCTATGATTTTGGCCAGAGGGTACGTCATCAGCTCAGGATAATCCCCGAATTGAGGTTCTTTCTGGACCGTACCATAGATTACATGGCTCACATTGACGAACTCCTTAAAAAGTGAAATTCCCCTATTTCATAGCCAGGCGTTATCTCTTTGCAAAAAAGAGCCACAACGTGATTAACGTAATTTCGGCCATCTCGGTGGCAGGAATCATGCTTGCCTCTTTTGCGCTCATATGCACCCTTTCGGTATTCAACGGATTCCACGAACTGGTTGAGTCCCTGTTCAAGGATATTGATCCCGAACTCAAGATTGTGTCGTCAAATAAGAAATTCTTTGACACTAACAATGAAAAGATAAACTCAGTCCTTGAATTTCCCTATATAGAAACCACCTCGTTCACCCTTGAGGAACAGGCTCTGATAAGTTACAAGAGCAGACAGCAGATAGTCATGATAAAGGGAGTCCAGGACAGCTATCACGACCTTGTCAACATAGAGAACCTGCTAAAGGGCAATGGCATATACATGCTTGAAGATCAGATATGTCACTACGGAATAATGGGCATAGGCCTGACCGGCAAACTGGATTGCGGCATTAGCCCGTCAGACAGGCTCAAACTATATGTTCCCAAAAAGGAGGGAAGGGTGAACGTTGCCAATCCGGCAACATCGTTCAATCAGGCTGACATATACTCCCCGGGAGTGGTTTTCAGGGTTGAACAGGAGAAATATGATGACAACTACGTTCTGATTTCACTTGATCTTGCCCATTATCTTACAGGTCGTCAGAATGAGGCTTCGGCACTCGAAATCAGGCTTAAGGAAGGAACTTCGGTCAATAAGGCCAAAAGGGAAATAAGCGCCGCTTTAGGAAGTGAATTCCATGTTCAGAACAGGGTTGAACAGCAGCAGGACGTATTTAAGGTAGTAAAACTGGAAAAGTTCATTTCATATCTGTTCTTATCATTCATTTTACTTATTGCCTGTTTCAACATTATAGGTTCGCTTATAATGCTTATAGTTGAAAAGCAGCAGGATGCACAGTTGCTCAAGAGCATGGGCGCCAGTCAAAGGACCATTGAACGGATATTCATTACCAACGGAGTGCTGATTTCACTTATAGGAGCTGTATCCGGTCTGGCCATTGGAATAATAGCCACCCTGCTGCAGCAGAAATACGGATTCATAAAACTGGGGACCGAAGGCAGTTTCCTGGTGGACGCCTATCCGGTAAAGATATATTTTCAGGATATAGTAGTTGTGCTGGTCACTGTCCTTGTGGTCAGTTTTGTTTCGGTCCGTCCTATAGGACCTATAGCACGCAGGTTCATCAAGAAATCAGAGTGAGATTGACTGAGCCTGGATTCTTTCATTCAGGAAAAGCGAGGCGTTGGGCAGGAAAGTCTCGGCCGATTCGGTAGTAAAATAACTGCATTTACCGTTCTTGGTGCAACAGGCATCCATCTCGGGATGACGATACATATAATTCCTGAGAGACTTGGCAACATACTCTCCCTGCGACAAAATACTGATGTTTTCCGGTACATACTTTCTGATCTTGGGCAACAGCAACGGATAATGGGTGCAACCCAGTATGATGGTATCAATCATGTTGTCCTTGGCCAGAAGGCTGTCTACATGACGCTTGACAAAGAAATCGGCACCCTGGCTCCCGGATTCCCCTGACTCTACAAGCGGAACCCAAATGGGGCAGGCTTCAGCCGTAACCGTAATGTCGGGGAACAGTTTGTTTATCTCAAGCGGATAAGAAAGCGATTTTACTGTACCTGGAGTAGCCAGCAAACCCACATGACGAGTCTTGGTGAGGGCATCTATGGATTCAACAGTGGGGCGGATTATTCCCAAAACCCTGCGGGAAGCGTCAATGCGTGGCAAATCAACCTGCTGAATAGTCCTTAAGGCCTTGGCCGATGCGGTGTTACAAGCCAGAATGACCAAATGGCACCCCATATCAAAGAGTTTTTTGACACACTCCAGCGTATATTCATAAACAACCTGGAACGACCTTGTTCCGTATGGGGTCCTGGCATTGTCACCCAAATACAGAAAATCATATTCAGGCATTGCATGACGTATCTGTTTCAGGATGGTAAGTCCGCCATACCCCGAATCAAAGACACCTATAGGTCCGGATTTGTCTAACCCCACGTTGTTATTCATTACCCTATTTTTGTGCGGGTTTACCGCCTGGTACAGATGAACTGTTCTCGGTCTGTACACTCTCCACATTGGTCTCTATTCCCAGGATAGAGTATACCTGATTTGAAATGTCCACACCTTTTTCAGGGTTAATGAACAGGTAAGTACGGGTTCCGGTATCTATCACGTAATCCAGTCCCTTATCCGTACATACCTTTGAAATGACAGACAACAGTTTCTGCTTTAAGGGAGCCAGCATGTTTACACGCTGTGTCTCCAGTTCCTCCTGAACCTTATCCCTGAACTTGGTATTGTTGTCCATTAGCAATTGCAGCTCCTTTTGACGTTTAGCCACAATCGAAGAGGAGAGATGGTCCTGCTCAAGCATAAACTCTATATACTGTCTCTCAAATTCCCTTTTGGATCGCTCTATCTCTGTCCTGTAATCAGACTGTATCTTTTGCAGATTGATTTCGGCCTCCATATACTCAGGCATTAGCTTGAGGGTTGAGTTAAAATCAAGGTAACCGAACTTGCCCTCCTGAGCGGACAGCCCAAGACACAAGTTAACAAGCACAATAAGAGATAACAGTCTGGTTTTCATAACATATAAGGTTAGTTGGAAAAGAGAGGAATCACTTGATTCCAAGTTTGGCCTTTACAGCCTCGGTAACATCGGTGGTAAGTGTGGAGCTTACAAACGGAACTACACCGCCGGCTACATCAAAGATACAAACGTATGTACCTTCTTCGCCTACAGTCTGGATAGCCTTGAGAACCTTGTTGTTTATGCCATCCATGAGTTCCTTGGACTTTTGATCCAGGTTTACCTGGCAATCCTGATAATACTGGGTCATCTTTTGCTGGCTCTCTAACAGTTCCTGTTCACGACGGGTACGGATGCTCTCGGGAAGAGTCTCGCGGTTCTTCTCATAGTCCTCGGCTTTCTTGGCGTATTCGGAATCCATATACTGCAGCTCCTCCCTGTACTGTTTCTGAAGTTCCTCCAGCTCAGTCTGGGCGCTCTTATACTCACTCATCAACGGAATTATCTCTGATGTATTTACATGACCGAATTTCTGTGCAAAAACAAATCCCGGAACTAATGCCATCAAGGCAACAATAATAATCTTTTTCATATCGTACATTTTAAGTTTTTCAAATTATTCAGTGATTCAGTATCACAAAAGTATGCAATTAGTTTGAATATCCCAGTTTCTTGAGAACCTCATTGCTTATGTCAATCTTGGGTGAGGCATAAATCATGCTCGAAGCCGATGAGCGGTCAACAACTACCTGATATCCGTCAGACTCGCTTATCTGTTTGATGGCCTCGTAAATCTCATCCTGGATAGGAGCCATAAGACTCTCCTGTTTCTTGTAAAGTTCGCCGTCAGGACCAAAATACTGGCGCTTAAGTTCGCTAGCCTGTTTTTCCTTGGCTACAATCTCTTCCTCTTTCTTGGCTTTCTGCTCCTCGGAAAGGAACAGTGACTCGTTCTGGTAGTTCTTGTACAGGGTCTGGGCCTCAAGGTTAAGGGCCTCTACCTCGGCCTGCCAACGTTTTGAGAACTGGTTGAGTTGCTCGTTTGCACGCTCATATGCCGGAATCCTGTTCAGGATATACTCCATATCTACCAAAGCAAATTTCTGCGCACCTGCGGTGATGCAGAAAAACAGCATCATTGCTGCGATTGATAATGTCTTTTTCATAATCGTCATTTCTTAGTGTCTACCTATATTATACCCGTTTGCTGTTGCAGGTTAAAATTCCTGTCCCAGGATAAAGTGCACCTGACTGCCGCTGTAACGGTTTGTTCCCATTACCTGGTCAAAGCCGTATGCCCAGTCAATACCCATCAGACCAATCATTGGAAGGAATACTCTCACACCTACGCCAGCCGAACGTTTCAGGTCAAACGGATTGAACTTTCCAATGGAATCCCAAGCGTTACCGCCCTCAACAAACGCCAATGCGAAAATGGTGGTTGAATTCTCCATCAAAAGCGGGTATCTTAATTCTGCTCCCATGCGGGTATATGCGTAACCGTCGGAATACGGGGTAAGCGAACCGTTGTCATAACCGCGCAGGCCCACAATCTCGGTTGCATATGTATAAGAGCCTCCGCTCATACCGTCACCACCCATGTAGAAGGTCTCAAAAGGTGATCTCTTGTATTTGTTGTAATGTCCCAGCAAACCAAAGTCAAACCTTGTCATAAGCACCAGATGTCTCTTTACACCGCTCACCAGGGCAGTATATGTGCGACTGCGGAATTTCCATTTGTTATACTCAATCCATTTGTGCTTTTGACGCAGCTCTTCCTGATATGAGGCCGACGTGTTGTCCGCAGCCAGATTCTCATAATCAAGACCATCCCAAAGAGAATAAGGGGGAGTAAAGTAGACCGATGCCGAGAAATCCGAACCTGTCCTTGGGAAGATGGGATTGTCGGTCGTGTTTCTACTCAATGTAAAACCAAGATTGATATTGTTGCAGGTTCCGTTGTTTATCAGGAAATACGACCACTGCTTAAGCTTGTAACGCGTATAGGACAGTTCGGTATAGAACGTAAAGTAATCATCGGGCCAGTGAAGACGCTTGCCCCACCCTACGCTGGCTCCGAACATGGTGATATACTTGTCGGGATCGTAATATGATTCGTAGTTGTTGTAATATCCACCGCCATAATTGCCGTAGTTGCCGTATCCGTACATGTACTGATACATGTTCTGGTAATATGCGGAGTTGTAGTAATTGCTGCTTATGTCTGTCTGCTTTGAGTAGAACAGGCTGACCGACAAAGAATTGGGACGTTTACCGCCAAGCCATGGCTCAAGGAACGAAATGCTGTACGAATGATAATACCTACCGTTTGTCTGGCCGCTGATGGAGAAGGTCTGGCCGTCTCCCTGTGGGATGAACATACGGTAGTTGTCACTCTTATGGAACAGGTTGTAAATTGAAAAGTTGGTGAACTTAAGGGCGGCACGGCCTATGATACCCGTCTGACCCCAACCCATTGAGAGTTCAATCTGGTCATTTGCCTTTGACTCAAGCTGCCAGTCAATATCCACAGTTCCGTTTGAAGCATCGGGCTTGATGTCAGGATTGATTGTGGTAGGCTCAAAATGACCCATCTGGGCTATCTGACGGAAAGAACGCTCCAACGCATCATATGAGAAGGTGTCTCCGGGTCTGGTGTACAGCTCGCGCCTTACTACATTCTCATACAGACGGTCGTTTCCGTGAATATCCACACGGTTGATGGTAGCCTTAGGACCCTCGGCAAGACGTATCTCCAGGTCAATGGAGTCACCCACAACATTGGCTTCGACAGTATTCAGCTGAAGCATTACGTAACCGTTGTTGTAGTACATCTTTCCAATGGCGTCATTATCGGTACTGGTACGCTCATTCAGTTTTTTCTGGTTGTACACGTCACCGGGCTTCATGTTGAGCACGCCCATAAGCTGCTCACTGTTATAAACTGTATTGCCCACCCAGTTTATGTTCCTGATATAGTATTTGTCACCTTCGTCAAACTTAAGCCATATGTCGACGGTATTGTCGTTATAGTTGTTTGACACGCTGTCAAACACAATGCAGGCATCACGGTATCCAAGTTCGCTGTAACGTTCAAGAACCTTGTCCAGATCACCCTGATACTCCTCGTTCACGAATTTCTTGGTACGGAAAAACTCCTTTAACTTGCCCTTCTCGTTGGTCTTTTTCATCAATCTCTTGATGTTGTTGTCAGTAAGGGCCTGGTTTCCTTCAAGATGAATGGTACGTACCTTGACCTTGTCCTTTTTGTCAATGTAAATGTCAACATATGCCAGTCCGTCCTCATCGGCCTCGGAACGCTGCTGGACTCTTACTTCGGCATCCTTGAAGCCTTTCTCGTCAAAATAGCTGCGGATCAGCTTTTCGGAACGGTTCAGGCCGTTCTGGGTAATCTGGCTACCCGGGAACATACCTATCTTGTCCTCCAGTTCCGATGCCTCGCCCTTACGGATGCCGTGAAAGACAACCTCTTTGATCTTGGGATTCTGCTCTATTGCCAGTTCCAGCCATATCTTGTCACCGGATACCTTGAGGGCCGATATCTTGATATTGGCAAACAGGCCTGTCTGCCACAGGCGTTTCATGGCATCGGTAACATCCGGTCCGGGAACTGCTATACGCTGCCCAATGGCCAAACCCGCAAGTTTGATAAGAGTCTTATGGTTGTTGGCTTCAAGTCCCGTTACCGTAATGTCGGCAATCTCGTATCTCTTGGGAGTTCCGGAGTACAGTATAACAGGCTTATCTCCGTCATTTTCCAATGGGGTTGCGTCCGATTGGGCAAACAACGGAGCTGAAACAAACAGCCAGGTCAGGAAAAGTATCTTGTGTCTAAGCTTCATCATGTTTATTTTTTACTTCCGGTAACCTGGGCACCGGTAAGACCAAAGCGGCGCTGACGCTGCTGATATTCATAAATGGCCTTGCAAAGTTCTTCCATATTAAAGTCAGGCCAGTATGTGTCACAGAAATAGAGTTCGGTGTATGCAGACTGCCACAACAGGAAATTGCTAAGTCTCAACTCGCCGCCTGTACGGATAAGCAGTTCGGGATCAGGCATGAAGTTTGTGGTCATGGCATCGGCAACCGTCTTTTCGTCAATATCCTCAGGATTTATCTCTCCTTTTGCGGCCTTGTCGGCAAGCAGACGGGCGGCGCGGGCAATCTCCCAACGCGAAGAATAGCTCAAGGCTATGACCATGCAGGAACGGTCAAACTCCTTTGTGTTTTCTATGCAATGGTTTATCTTGGCCCTGACTCTTTCAGGTATTCTCTCCAGATCACCTACAACACGCAGCCTGACGTGGTTCTTTATGAAAACCTCCTCGTCAATGTTCTTGAACATAAGCTCCATCAAAGCTGCGACTTCGTATTCCGGACGGTTCCAGTTTTCGGTCGAGAATGTATATAGGGTCAGGTATTTTATTCCAAGCTCTACGGCATTCTCCATTATCTTTTTTACCACTTCTACTCCCTTGGCATGTCCCTGGGTACGTTCCTTACCACGCAGTTCCGCCCATCGGCCGTTACCGTCCATAATGATGGCAACGTGCTTAGGAATGCGGTTATTGTCCAATTGTTCCCTGTATGTCATATCATTTGATTATTTCATCATTACAATTGCAAGGACGCTTGAACACGTCAAATGTGACGTAAATCATAGTAAAACTGTAGCTGTCCTTGTTCTTTATTCCTTTTCCCTTTATCATGAAAGGGTTTTCCAGTGAGGGGCTTAAGTTTTCAGTAACATCAAGCCGGTCCGATGTAGAAAACCTCATGGTCCATTCCAGACCCAGATTCACCCTTGGAGAGAGTTTGTAGCGTACTCCCAGACCAATGGGGAAATTTGCGGCAAAATCATTCTGGGCTGGCTTGGGGGCAAAAGTCATGCCCACGCCCAACAGCCCGTACGGGGCAATCCTGCTTATTCCGTTCCAATTGGCAGTACCATAGGCACAGAACCCCCACTCTATCTGGACTCCAAAATCATACAGGGTCCTGCTGAATTTGATTCCGTCACCGGGCAAAACTCCGTCGGCATTGGCCGAATTACCCGAAATACCTGCGGCAGCCAGATTAGCTTTCAACGAGAATCTGGGATTGACATTATATCTGGCTATGGCCGATACCATACCGTTGGTTCCCGCATAGAGACGGGAATTGGCATCACCCATATAAAAGCTTCCGCCTCCTCCCAGGCCAACCTCCATAAGGAAGCCGTCGTCCTGCGCCCTTACCAGCGGGAAACAGAACAACATGACTGCAAGTGCCGAAAACCTTAAACCGCGCATTTTCATTTACGTTTATCCAATCTGGTTATTGCTCCTCGCCAAACCTGACCGTCAGCGGTCATAATCCAAATACCTCCAATACCATCGGTTGCATAAGAGAATCCTTTGGAATACCCTTTAAGCCCCGACGGCATCTGCATATAACGGTTCCATGATGAATCATAGTCTGCATACCGGTCACAATAGAACCATGTAAGACCATTGTCACTTGACTGCCTGAATCCGTTCAATCCCGAGCCGAATGCATAAAGCGCATCATCGTACCATATGACCGAAAGGGATTCCGATGCAGGGAGGCATAAATCTTTGTTGACCGGAGCATCGATCCTGGTAAACACCGAATCGGTGGAGAGTTTTGTCCAGACACTTGAATAGCTCTCTCCTGCCTTGCGGCCTATCAAAACGGTCCTCATTATTTTGGGATTGGTGGCAAGCGGGCTACAGTATGCCACTGCCACCGAATCCATAAAGCCCTGAGGCTTTTTTTGAACCGCTGTCCAGGTTTTCATATCCGCGCTTGTCACTATACTGTCTGATACAGTCAACGCCCATACCAGGTCTTTATTGTTGACTAATGGAATCAAGGCCGATATTCCGGACCTTACAAAACTCCAGTTGATTCCGTTACGGGATTTATACAGACTGTTTCCGACAACACTGTACAGTGAATCTTTCCATGATATCACGTTGCGTGTCCATCCTGCGGCAGGAAGGCCGGTTACTGCCGAAGTACTCCATTCTCCCTCCTTGACGTTCCTTGAGGCCATCTGAAGATCTCCGTTGCTATCCTTTCCCAAATTGTACAATGTATCGCCAATCACAACCGCACACGGGTCAGAGAGCGTAGGGAAACCCTGCGAATATGCCTTGGTCCACAAAAGGGAATCCGGGAATACGGTATGTACATTCAGTTTGAAATCATATGTCCTGACATAGGAGTCATCGGTAGAACAAACTATGAAACACAGGGGACGGGTAAAATCTATCGCCTGGGATGCGCTCCACAGATTGGCATATTCCTCGTCCAGATACTTGTACATAAGCACTCCGTTGTAATAGACCGTACAGGTAACGGAATCAACCTTTGAACCGTATGCAAGCGAATCGGTATTGTAAATCCGGTTGTTGAACTGGTCTATGGTCATGGGATACATGAGTCCCGCCTCACGCTCATAAACAATCGTGTCACGACCCTGAACATTCACATCATGAAACCTTACATCGTAATAACCCACCACAAACGAGGTTATGCAAGCCTCGGCTGTCTTATTCTCTTCAACGTCCTTAAGACAGGAAACATTCAACGCCAGAGTGCCGCAGAACAATATGGGGAAAAACAGTCTCTTGATCAGACTACGCATTACTTATACTAATTATTTGAACCGCGCAAATTTAACAACAAAATCCGTAGCAGAGCGTGTATTAGTGTTGTTTTATATTAAAGATTGCCCATATACGGCATAATTTAGTAACTTCGCACCACAAAAAAACATAAACATAACAAATTTTATGGACAACGTCAAGAATCAGGTAGCACGTGAACTGCTCCGCATACAGGCCGTAAAAGTCCAGCCCGATGCTCCCTTTACCTGGGCATCAGGATGGCTTTCACCATTCTATTGTGACAATCGCAAGGCACTCTCTTTCCCTGAGGTGCGCAGTCTTGTACGCGACTCGCTTTGCAATGTGATATCCCAAAACTTTCCGGAGTTTGACGTGATTGCCGGCGTGGCAACAGGCGCCATAGCCCAGGGAGCTCTTGTAGCCGACAGAATGGGCAAACCTTTTGTTTATGTACGTTCCGCGCCAAAGGATCACGGACTGTCAAACCTGATTGAAGGTTATCTTGAGCCCGGCAGCCGTGTAATGGTGGTCGAAGACCTTGTCTCAACCGGACTTAGCAGCCTTAAGGCAGTCGATGCCATACGCAATGCAGGCTGTGAGGTAATAGGAATGGCCGCCTCGTTCACATACGGATTCCCTGTTGCCCAGGAGGCTTTTGAAAAAGCCGGAGTAAAGCTCATTACACTTACTGATTACCCTGCAATGCTTGAGGCTGCCGTAACATCGGGTTACATCAAGGTAGACAGCCTGCCTACATTGGAGGAGTGGCGCAAAAACCCGTCGGAATGGGGAAAATAATCCGATGAAATGGTATGAAAAGATTTGAAAGCAACGTTAGACAGATTCCCTATTCACAGGAATCCGTATATTCCAAGGTATCGGATCTGAGCAATCTGAGCGCCCTGGCCGACATGATTCCCGCCGACCAGAAGGAGATGGTCAGCATTGAAAACCTGCAATGCACTCCAGACCAGGTAAGCTGTACAATCTCACCTATAGGGCAGGTTGAATTCGGAGTTGTGTCACGCGAACCGTCAAAATGCGTAAAACTGGAAACAATCAGTTCCCCAATACAGTTCATAATGTGGATACAGATAGTTTCCACCGGCAGTTCAAGCTGCAAAATAAAACTTACAGCCGACGCTGACCTGAATATGTTTATGGCCAAAATGGCCGAAAAACCCATTACCGAGGCTTTGGACAAGCTGGCCGACATGCTGGCTATGATACCCTACTAAAAAACAAGACAAATGAAACCTATCTGGGATAAGGGAAAACCCGTAAACGAACTCATTCAGAAGTACACCGTAGGACGTGACCGTGAAATGGACCTCATGCTTGCCAAGTATGACGTCCAGGGTTCGCTGGCTCACATAAGAATGCTCCAATCCATCGGTCTTTTGGAGAAAGATGAGTTGGAAGCTCTTTCGGCAGGTCTTAAGGATCTGCTGCCTTTGATTGAACGCGGCGAGTTTACGATAGAGGACGGAGTTGAGGATGTACATTCTCAAGTTGAACTTATGCTCACCCGCCAGCTTGGCGATATGGGCAAAAAGATTCACAGCGGACGTTCCCGTAATGACCAGGTGCTGGTTGACCTTAAACTGTTTACCCGTGACCGTCTGCGTGGCATAGTGAATTCCGTAAAGAGTCTGTTTGACATTCTGATAAAGCAGAGCGAAAAGTACAGGAACGTACTTCTGCCTGGTTATACCCACCTCCAGATAGCCATGCCTTCATCATTCGGACTCTGGTTCGGTGCCTACGCCGAAGCTCTGACCGATGACATGCTGCTGTTGCGCGCCGCCTTTGACCAGGCCAACCGCAATCCGCTTGGATCGGCCGCCGGATACGGATCATCGTTCCCGCTAAACCGCCAGATGACAACTGACCTTCTGGGTTTTGAGTCCATGAACTACAATGTGGTTTACGCCCAGATGACACGAGGCAAGATGGAACGCAACGTGGCATACGCCCTGGCATCGGTTGCAGCCACAATAAGCCGTCTGGCTTTTGACGCCTGCATGTACAACAGTCAGAACTTTGGGTTCATTAAACTGCCCGATGACTGCACTACCGGTTCCAGCATCATGCCTCACAAAAAGAATCCCGATGTATTTGAGCTGACACGAGCCAAATGCAACCGCATACAGGCCATACCTCAGGAGATAACCCTTATGACAAACAACCTGCCCAGCGGTTATTTCCGCGATATGCAGCTTGTTAAAGAGGTCTTCCTGCCTGCATTCCAGGAACTTGAGGAGATAATTGCCATGACCGCCTACATGCTTGACCACATAAAGGTTCGTGAGGACATCCTGTCGGATCCCAAATATGATGCCATTTTCAGCGTTGAGGAGGTTAACCGTCTGGCACTGCAAGGCATGCCCTTCCGTGAAGCTTACCGTAAAGTCGGAGCGGAGATTGAAAACGGCACATTCAAAGCCGACCATAACATTCATCACACTCATGAGGGTAGCATAGGCAACCTTTGCAATGACCGCATTGCAGAGCGTATGGAAAAGCTTACAGCCGGATTCCCGTTTGGAAAAATTGACCAGGCCATATCTGAGCTTACGTCAAAATAATCCGTTTTCACCGTATGAAAAGGACTCTTGTACTCTGTTTCTGGCTCATTTTTGCAGTTTGTTGTGAAAAGAACAATTACAAGACCTTTTCCTCTAAATACAGGGTGTTTTTCAGCTGTAACATAGCAGACGCCCCGTTCAATGGCATTACAACTCCGGGGCGTTTCCTGTCGGCCAGGGTAAACAACGGGAAACTGATGACAGTTGACTCTGACGGAAAGAAAGAGAACATTACGCTTACTGCCGTACAAAACGCATCATACATCATGGGACTGGGAGGTCTTATTATCGGTACTCCCACCTTTAACAACGACAATGTTTCCATTTGGGCTTATGACCTGGGCTGTCCGGAATGCGACCAACCCGGCGTAAGGCTGACATTTGATATTCAGGGCATAGCTTCGTGTTCATCATGTCAAGGCCAATGGAACATGAACTCAAGCGGAATATCGGTCAATACCGACGGCAAGGAGAGACGTCCGCTTTACCGTTATCCCACCTCCCTGAACGACGGGATACTTATAGTTTCCAATTGACGGGAACTATTTGGAAACAAAAAAAATGCCAACCGTTCAAGGCTGGCATTTTTTTATGAATCTATCGGGGGATTATTCCCAAGGCAGCTTGGTAATTGACTCGCCGAACTCTGAATTCTCAGCGTCGTTCTCATCAAGTTTGAATACCATAAAGCCGGGGTTCTCCTTTGTGCAGGGAGCCCACTCGCCACCCTGAGGACCGTTAGGATCGCTGTACTTGGCAAAGTTGGTCCAAGCGGTAAGCATCTTTTCGGACAGATCCCAGTCACCCTGTGTCCAAGGTCTCCAGCAGTGCTGCAGTGACTTGAATACGAACCAGAGGTCTGATGAGTGGAAAGCACCACGCAGACGCTGTGTTACTTCAGGATGTGAACCGTCATCGGGCAGAGGACGTGCAAACTCGTAAGCGTATGCCTTACTGCCGTTCTTGGTCATCTCCTGACGGTTCTGGCAGAATGCTGCAACACCTGCAGACATGTTGCCCATATCGTTCAGAGTGTAACCGCACATGTAAGGAACATCGGCCAGAGTACCGTCCAGAGCAGCCTCGTCAAAGCTCTCCTTTGATACGTAACCGTCAACTATAGGCATACCGGTTATGCTGCCCTGGTTACCTGTAGCGTTGCTGTAGATGGTAGCCAATGAGTAGATAACCTCAGTATCGGCATTACGCATCTTCTGGAGGGTATTGTAACCTGCCCAGTCCATGATAACCTTGGTGTTGAACTCGGCGCGCTGCAGAGCGTTCAGACCTTCGGGAGCCTGAGGAGCCTTGTAAGCAGCAGGACGCGGGGTGTTGTTATTGTTGCCACCGCCAAAGCCGCCAAAGCCGCCCATCATGCCCATACCCATGCCCATGCCGCCGCGCATACCGCCACGACCGCCTGCTGCATTTGCGTTAGGAACAGTCAGACCACCGGCACTCATAATGATTGCCTTGTGGAACAGACCGCGTGCCAGAGGAGACTCGCAAAGTGTACGTACGCTGCCGCCACCTGCTGACTGACCGAAAATCATTACGTTGTCGGGGTCGCCACCAAACTGGGCAATGTTCTTCTTGATCCATTTAAGTGACTCTATCTGATCCAGGATACCATAGTTACCTGATACACCGTTGGGGCTCTCAGCTGAGAGGTCGGGGTGTGTCATGAAACCGTAAATACCAAGACGATAGTTGATTGAAACCAGGATTACATCCTTACCGGCCCACTCCTGTGCATCAAACTCAGGCTCTGAGCCCCAGCCCTCGCGGTAACCGCCACCGTGAATCCACAGGGCAACCGGAAGCTTGGCATTTACATCACCCGGCTTCTTGGTCCAGATGTTCAGATAAAGGCAATCCTCACTGAAGGGAGCCTCATCACCGTAACCCCACTCTGTGTAGTAGCCACCCTTGTACTGGATGTGCTGATAGCTGGGATGATCAAAGCGGTTGCAAAGCTTTACACCCTCCCAAGGAGTAACAGGCTGCGGAGCCTTCCAACGGTTCTCACGGATAGGAGCTGCTGCATAAGGAATGCCGCGGAATACATAAACACCCTTTACACGGTCAGCGCTAACGCCCTGAACCTGACCGCCTTCGATACTCAGTACCGGACTGAGCTTCTCGGTGTTGCACTGGCAACTGGCCATCAAGGTCAGAATACCGGCAATAAACAAAAGTTTCTTCATAATGTTTGTATTGGTTTTTAAGTTAATGAAGTTTCCTGATTGATTGCTTTTTTGTATTAACGACCCACAAATGTAATGTATTTTACTACTTGTTAAAATTAACACACCTATTTTTTCCCTAATTTTTGGCTAATCCCCCAAAACCAACTACTTTTGCACCATCCAAATACCAACATTCGCTCGAATGGTGGAATGGTAGACACGAGGGACTTAAAATCCCTTGGCCTTTATCGGCTGTGCGGGTTCGAGTCCCGCTTCGAGCACTAACCTGCAGCACTCTGCAATATTCCATATTATCTATGGCTGGCGTTAGACTATTCAGGTTTTCACTCTGCGCTCTCCTTATGCTGGGAGCCGCCAGCGTCAGTGCATCGGATTACAGATTCAACATCTATTTAGGTTTAGGGCCCATAAAGATTCCTGCCGGAACCGCCCGTATTTACGACACTCCTGTTATATACAATGGACGTGACGCCATACGGACAGCAATGGAATTGAGCACTAACACGACCACCGACAAGGTATTTACATTAAGAGATACTGTTGAGTCATACAATACCCCCCAGGGCGAAAGCCTTTACTTTAAAAAGACCATCAACGAAGGCAGCCGACATGCTCTCGAAACTGCTTCTTTCTCAAAAGACCGGGACAGGTTTGTTGTCAATCTGGACACTTGGGACATGACAACAGGCCGTCAGACCAGCCATTCCACCGAATGGAGACAGACGCGCATTTTTGACCTTATGAGTATGATAGCGTTTGCCCAGAAGATAGACACCAAAGGTCTTAAACCGGGCAGTACCGAAACAATCCCCATGGTTAACGGCAATCTGGTGGTGCAACAGTATCTGGTCTATACAGGCAATAAAAAAGTAAAAGCCGACAATGGCCGCACATACAACTGCATAGTAGTATCCATAAAGGATTATAAGGAAGGAAAGGAACGTGAAACAGTAAAGGCATACGTTACAAACGATTCACAGCATACTCCCGTTCAGTTGGATATTAAACTTGGAGTTGGAACGTCCATCAAGGCTCTGCTAAAATAACTATTTATGAAACTTACCGACAACCGTTGGCTTACCAGACAGGGATTCGGAGTTCACTCCCCCTGGGCTTACGACCTTATTGACAACGTTATCAATGAGCGCCACCCATACTATGCATACGAAGACCTCTACCCTTTTTGGGAAAAGGCCCCTCAATATATGCCACAGTATCCCCAAAGCCGGGACGAACTGCTGTTCCGTCTGGTCAACCGCTTTAATCCCGGATTCATTCTGGAAGTTGGCACAGGTGCCGGCGTAAGTACAGGTTATCTTGCATCGGTATCAAAAAAATCAAAGGTAATTACCGTTGATTTTCCAAACCCCGGCCAAAAAGATGTACGCCGCAACCTTAAGAAAATCCCCAATATTGAGTATATTGCAGCCGATGTAATCAAAACCGTCCGGGATATTCTGGACAGTGGCACCATTCCGCAATTCATACACATAGCACACACGGCTCTTTGGCGTGAGATTGTGGACATAATCCTCCCCTACGCCAAACCCGATACCGTAATAGTAATTGAGGACATGGGCAAGAAAATAAAAAAAGAATGGTGGAAGGATGTCATTCAGGATGACAGAGTCGGAGTGACATTCCAGATGAAAAAGGTCGGGCTGCTGTTCTTTGACAAAAAGATGACCAAACAACACTACGTGTTATGAGCAAGATATATACCCGTACAGGCGATGACGGAACCACCAGTCTGGTGGGAGGCAAACGCGTAAGCAAGACTGATCCCCGTCTTGATACATACGGTACTATTGACGAACTGAATTCATTCATAGGGCTTATGCTCTCTGTTATGGATGACAAGGCCGAAAACCCGCAAAACATACGGTGGATTCAGCAAAAACTGTTTAACATTGGCGGTTGTCTGGCAACCGACACCTCTTGTTTTGAACTCCCGGACAGCTGCCGAATTAAAGCCGACGATGTTGAGCGCATTGAACAAATGATTGACTCTATCCAGGAGGGCCTGCCACAGCAGCGTTCGTTTATCCTTCCGGGCGGAACCCAGGCCGCATCGTACGCCCATGTGGCACGCACGGTATGCCGCCGTGCAGAGCGTCTTATCCTGGCTCTTCCGGAGTGTGCAAAAGCGCCTAAGGAACTGCTCCAATACATAAACCGTCTGTCCGATTATCTCTTTGTCCTGGCACGCAGGATAAACTATTTTGCAGGAGTGGATGAAAAAATATGGTAGAACTTTTGTATAACATATTTTTTTATACTTTTGCACCCCTATAGAAGTAAACCTTAAAACACCATATTATATGTATTGGACATTGGAACTGGCATCAAAACTTGAGGATGCACCCTGGCCCGCAACCAAGGATGAGTTGATTGATTACGCTGTCCGTTCAGGAGCTCCCCTTGAGGTTATTGAGAACCTTCAGGAGATAGAAGACGAGGGCGATATATATGAAAGCATAGAGGATATATGGCCCGATTATCCCAGCAAGGAAGACTTTTTCTTCAACGAGGATGAATACTAAATAATGATTACAGACAACTAACCGATATAGAAGAGGTGCGCAAACTATGAGAGTTTGCACACCTCTTTTTTTCGCATTTCCAATTTGGCCGTATGAAAGAGAAACTGAAACGCATCCTTACAGATCCCCGCACATTGTTCTGGGTATGGATGATTATCGCTGTGACGGGTATGACCCGATATGGTCATGGACGTGAGAACAACTATCTCATCTTTAAACAGGTGTTCTGGCACGTAATCCACCAGTTGCCGCTTTTTGTCCATTATCCTGCCGAATATTTTGACCTGAACCACTATGGTCCGGTTTTCTCGCTGGTAATTGCACCGTTTGCAGTGCTTCCTACCTGGACAGGCATGCTACTGTGGCTTGTTGCCCTGACATTGCTGCTTTTCTTTGCTGTCCGGCGGAATGTGTTCACAGAGTATCAGCAGATTTTCATTTACTGGTTCTGTGCCCATGAACTGCTTAACGGAGTACAGATGCAGCAATTCAACATAGCTATAGCGGCCATAATCCTGATAAGCTACTGTTGTATAGAAAAGGAAAAGGATTTCTGGGCGGCGTTTGCCATTATGCTGGGAACGTTCGTCAAGCTTTACGGTATTGTAGGACTGGCTTTCTTCTTTTTCTCCCGACATAAAGGAAAGTTTGTATTGAGTCTGTTGTTCTGGGCCATAATAATGTTTGTGGCACCCATGATCATATCCAGTCCGGAATATATAATAGGACAATATCACGACTGGTATGTTGAACTTGTGCAGAAGAATTCGGACAACATGTTCAGCCAAGGCACAAACATATCCCTGTTAGGCCTTGTGCGCAAGATATCCGGCTGTGCCACATATTCGGACCTGTGGCTCATCATTCCGGGTATGATTGCATTCGCATTGCCTTATCTCAGGATCGGACAGTATCCCAACCAGGCTTTCCGTCAGACCATACTGGCATCGACCCTGATGTTTGTGGTACTCTTTTCGACCGGTTCCGAGAACAGCGGTTATATAACACCCGTAATAGGCGTTGTAATCTGGTACACAGCCGCTCCATGGGAGCGTTCCAAGTGGGATATAGCACTCATGGTATATGTATTCATATTCTGTACCATGGCACATTCGGATTTTATGCCCCGATATATCAGGGATGAGTGGATGAGGCCATACGGACTCAAGGCCCTACCCGTTGTGATAGTGTGGCTTAAACTCTGTTATGAGATGTACACCAAGGATTACCGCAAACAGTAATACAAAAGAGACGGTTCTGCCAAACAGACAGAACCGTCTCTTTTTACAGAATCCCTACTCTTAGTCGTTCAGCTTGGCAGCGATGAACTCGCGGTTCAGGCGGGCAATGTTGCTGATGCTGATGCACTTGGGGCACTCGGCCTCACAGGCGCGTGTATTGGTGCAGTTACCAAAACCAAGCTCATCCATCTTGGAGAGCATTGCTTTGGCACGGCGGGCAGCCTCTACCTGACCCTGCGGGAGCAGAGCAAGCTGGCTTACCTTGGCACTTACAAACAGCATTGCTGAACCGTTCTTGCAGGCTGCTACGCAGGCACCGCAACCAATGCACGATGCTGCATCCATAGCCAGATCGGCCTTCTCCTTTGAGATAGGAATTGCGTTGGCATCGGGCACACCACCGGTGTTGATTGATACGTAACCGCCGGCCTGCATGATCTTGTCGTATGCACGACGGTCAACCATAAGGTCACGGATTACAGGGAAACCAGCTGAACGCCAAGGCTCAACGGTGATGGTCTCACCATCCTTGAAACGGCGCATGTAGAGCTGGCAGGTGGTAGCACCTGTGGCAGGTCCGTGCGGATGTCCGTTTATGTAGAGTGAGCACATACCGCAGATACCCTCGCGGCAGTCATGGTCAAATACCACAGGCTCCTCACCGGCATTGATGAGCTGCTCGTTCAGAATGTCAAGCATCTCAAGGAATGAGGTATCGGTGGGGATATCCTTCATTTCATACACCTTGAACTGGCCCTTCTCC
>CACWIN010000016.1:51240-51664 GCA_902760965.1 uncultured Bacteroidales bacterium
TCCTTCATTTCATACACCTTGAACTGGCCCTTCTCCTTAGGACCTCTCTGGCGCCATATTTTCAGTTTGAAGCTTATATTCTTTTCCATAGTGATGCTTTTTATCAGTTCTTGTAATTACGTGTCTGAACCTTGATATACTCATAGTTGAGAGGCTCCTTGAGCAACTCAGGTGCCTTGCCCTCACCCTGATAGTTCCAGCAGGCTACGTATGAGAACTTGTCATCATGACGCAGTGCCTCGCCCTCGGGTGTCTGGTGCTCCTCGCGGAAGTGACCGCCGCATGACTCCTCACGGTTAAGACCGTCATAAGCCATCAGCTTGCCAATCTCGATGAAGTCAAGCAGACGCAGAGCTTTTTCCAACTCAACGTTAAGTGTCTGGGCATCACCCGGAACACGAAGGTCTGACCAGAAGGTCTTCTC
>CACWIN010000017.1 GCA_902760965.1 uncultured Bacteroidales bacterium
TTCCATGACATGCCGTCATGCAGGCCCCATATCGTCACGCGGTCTATCTTGTCGCGACGGCTGTAGAATATGTTGAACAGCTCCGCATATCGGGCCGTAAGCTGTGCCTGGACATCGTCGGGCAGACCGTTCTTGTACGGATCCAGATAGGTCTCAAACTCCTCTAACTGAAACATGGGGTCCTGCAGGGACTTGCCTATTACCTGACCCTCCTTGGTGAGCGGCAGCACATCGACATCAAGCTCCGTTATCATGACCTTAACGCCCAGAGCGGCGAATGTGTCAATGGCTGCGGTTATATACTCGTTCTTGGGGAAATTGAGTCCCCAATGTGCCTGTATGCCGATGCCGTCTATCTGTATTCCCTCTTTCTGGAGCATACGCACCATGCGGGCTATGCCGTCACGCTTTGAAGGCCGCCATACGTTGAAATCGTTGTAATAGAGTTCGGCATTGGGGTCATACTCGTGGGCGAACTTGAATGCCAGACGTACCACCTCATCGCCGTCACCGTTAAAGGCATTGGTCCACAGTGTCTTGCGGTATGAGCCGTCATTGTCTATTATCTCATTCACCACATCCCAGGCATCAATCTTTCCGCTGAAATGGCCGGCTACGGTCTCTATGTAACTGCGCATGGTCTCTACCATCTCATCGTGGCTCTTAGGAGTGCCGTCGGGATGGTTGAAAAAGAAATCGGGGGTCTGGTTGTGCCAAACCAGGGTATGGCCCAATGCCCATAGTCCGTTATCCTTGGCAAACTGAACATACCTGTCGGCTGCCTGGAAATTCCAACGGTCGGGCGATGGGTGCAGCACTTCGGCCTTCATATCGTTCTCGGGGCTTACGGCATTGAACTGCTGCAGTATTATCTGGGCAGATCGGCTGTCACGACCGTTTACTATACTTGAGTTCACGGCGCATCCCATCTTGAACGCATCGGCATAAGCACCCTTAAGCGTCTTCTGAGCAAATGCTGCCGTTGCACACATCAGGAACAGCACAAAAACTACGGACAATCTTTTCATACACATAATTGAGATATTATCATCGGGTTATCGGTGACAAATATAACAAAATGACGCATTATTAAACGACCCCTTTGCGTCGTTTTTGAGTATCTTTGCGGCCGATTATGGAAAAGTTGAAAAGAATTGTTCGCCAGGCGGTGCCCAGGGCGATGAAAACCATTTGGTGGATATTCAAGATTACCGCCATTGTATCTTTTATCATGTTCCTGCTCAAATATACCGGAATACTGGCTTGGATTGCGGCGGCAGTGAGTCCGGTATTCCGCATTTTCGGACTGCCGGGTGACGCATCTCTGGCATACGTGAGCGGATATTTCATCAACGTATATTCCTGCATTGCGGTAGTGTCAACCATTGATATGACGGCGCGGCAGATTACCATATTGGGAACCATGACACTTGCTGCTCACGCCATGGTTGTGGAGACCGCTGTCCAAAAGAAAACCGGAGCACCGGCACTCTATACTGTACTTATACGTACTTTTGGCTCTATAGCATTAGGTATAATAATGAACCTGGTGCTACCGGGACGCCCCGTGTATGATGCTGCAGCCGTAAATCTATCAGAGATACCGTTCTTTCAGATACAGGGTGAGTTCTGGCCGATGTTCATGACATGGCTTAAGGGTCTGGCCAAACTTGCAGTTTGGATGACCGTTCTTATCACTCTGCTCAATATCCTGCAGCGTGCATTCTATGAGTACGGCATCATGAACTGGATATCAAAAGCGTTCAGCCCGCTGCTCACCATGTTCGGTCTGCCCAAGGAGACATCGTTCCTTTGGATCGTTGCCAATGTGGTGGGTCTGTCGTACGGATCGGCCGCAATAATGGATGAGATGGAGCGCGGTCAGATATCGGACAAGAGCATTCGCCTGCTCAATACACATATCGGAATATCGCACAGCAACCTGGAGGACCTGATGCTGTTTGCCGCCGTTGGCGGAATGTGGTACTGGATGCTACTGTTCCGCTGGGCCATGGTCACCATCCTGGCTTGGTCGCTAAGATTATACTTTAAACTTTCCAGCCGATAACAAAAAAACTCCGATTCAAGCGAACCGGAGTTTTTTGATTTAGAATTCTGCGTTCTTGGGAGTGCGGGGGAACGGGATGACGTCCCTTATGTTCTGCATTCCGGTTACGAACAATATCAGGCGCTCAAAGCCCAGACCGAATCCGGCGTGCGGGCAGCTGCCCCAGCGGCGGGTATCCAGATACCACCACAGATGGGTCATATCCATCTGGCGGCGGTTGATCTCACCCATCAGCCTGTCATAGTCAGCCTCACGTACTGAGCCGCCTATGATCTCACCAATCTGCGGGAACAATACGTCTGTACCCTGCATGGTTGATGCGGGAGCCTTTACTCCATGATAGCCGATTGAACCACCATCGGGAGTAGCCTCATTCTGCTTCATGTAGAATGACTTGATGGCTGTAGGATAGTCTGTCATGATGACGGGCTTCTTGAAATGCTCCTCAACAAGGAAACGCTCATGCTCAGAGGCCAAGTCATCACCCCAGTTGCAGGGGAACTCAAACTTCTTACCGTTCTTGATAGCCTCCTGGAGGATGTTGATACCCTCTGTGTATGTAAGACGTACAAAACTCTCTTTCAATACGCTCTGCAAGCGCTCCAGCAGAGTCTTGTCAATCATCTGATTCAGGAATTCCAGGTCATCCTTGCAGTTGTCAAGAGCCCACTGTACGCAGTACTTGATGAAATCCTCCTCAAGGTCCATAAGCTCCTCCTGATCCAGGAAAGCAATCTCGGGCTCAATCATCCAGAACTCTGCCAGATGGCGCGGAGTGTTGGAGTTCTCGGCACGGAATGTGGGGCCGAAAGTATAGATTGCACCCAGAGCCGTAGCACCAAGCTCACCCTCCAGCTGACCGCTCACGGTAAGTGAGGTCTGCTGACCAAAGAAATCATCATCGTAGATAATCTTGCCCTGATCATCCTTCTTAAGGTCATACAGATTCTTGGTGGTTACCTGGAACATGTTACCTGCTCCCTCGCAGTCACTGGCAGTGATAAGCGGAGTATGGAAATAAAAGAATCCATGCTCATGGAAGTAGGTATGAATAGCCATTGCCATATTATGACGTATGCGCATCACAGCACCGAATGTATTGGTACGCAGACGCATATGGGCATGCTGACGCATATACTCGAATGACTGACCCTTCTTCTGCATGGGATAGTCATCACCGCAAAGTCCAAGAACCTCAATCTCCTGTGCCTGAACCTCGACAGCCTGACCGGAGCCGATGCTCTCTACCATGGTACCCTTTACGCTCAGGCAGGCACCGGTGGTGATCTGTTTCATGAGGTCCTCGCTGAACTTCTCAAGATCAGCCACAATCTGGACATTCTTGATTGTCGAACCGTCATTGAGGGCAATAAAACTAACGGTCTTGCTTCCACGTTTGGTCCTTACCCATCCTTTGACGACAACCTCCTGACCGTAATCGGTACGCTTGAGAAGGTCAACAATCCTTGTTCTCTTAATATCCATTGTTTCTAAAAAATTCGTAGTTAATTATTCGTATGCACCCATACGGAGCATGTTGACCTCTTTCTCGGTCAGGAAACGCCAGTCACCACGACGCAGACGCTTCTTGGTCAGACCGGCAAACTGTACGCGGTCAAGCTTGGTTACGCGATAACCCAGAGCATCGAACATACGGCGAACCACACGGTTGCGGCCTGAATGAATCTCAATGCCTACCTGAGTCTTGTCATCGTTAACGTAGCTCACCTCATCGGCACGTACTATATCGCCATCCTCTTCGCCAATGTTCACACCGTCAAGAAGCTTTTGCAGATCCTCGGCGCTGACAGCGCGGTCCAGACGTGCGTGATAAATCTTCTTTTTGAGGAACTTGGGGTGTGTAAGGCGGCTGGCCATCTCACCATCGTTGGTAAGCAGCAGCACACCGGTGGTGTTGCGGTCCAGACGACCTACGGGATATACACGCTCCTTGCATGCACCCTTTATGTAATCCATAACGGTCTTGCGCTCCTGAGGATCATCAACTGTGGTAACGCAATCCTTTGGCTTGTTGAGCAGAATGTAAATCTTGCGCTCTATGCTTACCAGCTGGTCGTGGAACAGCACGTTGTCACCGCGATGAACCTTGGTACCAAGCTCAGTAACGGTCTGGCCGTTAACCTTTACAACACCAGCCTGGATAAAATCATCGGCCTCACGACGTGAGCATACACCTGCATTTGCCAGGTACTTGTTCAAACGTATCTCCTCTTCGGGATCATGTATAACGTCCTGATATTCTATGCGCTTGCGGTTGTCCTGGCGCTTTTGAACGGGCTTGCGGAAACCTCCCTGCTGGCCATATCCGCCACGGTTGTTGTAACCGTTGTTGTAGCCGCCCTGACGCTGATAGCCACCCTGACGCTGGTAGCCGCCCTGGCGCTGATAGCCCTGACGCTGGTAGCCGCCTTCCTGCTGCTCACCATTCTGGCCCTGGACACGCTCTCTGTAAAAACGGGGCTGACCCTCCTCACCATTGTTGTACTGGCGGGGCTGGTTGTAACGCGGACGATCCTGTCCGTAACCCTGACGATTATTGTAACCACGGTTCTGGTAACCGCCCTGGCGGTTCTGACCGTAACCTTCTCCATAATTCTGACCGTACTGTCTGCGGGGACGATCCTGATTGTAACCCTGCTCGCCATCCTGGCGCTGGGGACGCTCAACTCTTGAATACTGAGGACGATTGTTGTTGTAATCAACTCTTACAAAACGCGGTCTTCCCTCACGACGGTTAGTACTTTGGCTCTTTTCATCGGAATTTCCGCTAAACCTGTTAAAGCTGTTTTCTTGCTCCTGCTGATTCCCGCTCTCGTCGTAGAATCTGTTTCCATTCTCTGTTTCCATCATAATTGTAATTTTTTAAAAACCTAAGCCATCACGGCTTAATCTTGATTTAGTTTTAGATTTTGTTGACTCTATACGCCATAATAATTGCCCGGCGCAATGGCTTTTAATTCTTGTTTAATATTATCGTTAACGTTTAATCCATCAATAAATTCGCTGATTGACTCCTTGGTAACCTGACTATTGGTACGTGTCAACGCCTTAAGGGCCTCATACGGATGAGGATAGCCCTCACGGCGCAGGATTGTCTGGATGGCCTCGGCCACTACGCTCCAGCATCCGTCCAGATCGGCTGCAATCTTTTGCTCGTTGATAAGCAGTTTGCCCAAGCCCTTAAGCGAGCTGGCAATTGCTATCATCTCATGTCCAAACGGAACGCCTATGTTACGGATAACCGTAGAATCTGTCAAATCACGCTGCAAACGTGATACCGGCAATTTGCGTGCCAGATGCTCCAGAATGGCGTTTGCCATACCCAGGTTACCCTCGGCATTCTCAAAGTCTATAGGATTGACCTTGTGAGGCATTGCGCTTGAGCCCACCTCACCGGCCTTGATCTGCTGCTTAAAGTACTCCATTGATATGTACTGCCAAAAGTCGCGGTTCATATCTATCTGGATGGTGTTCATACGTTTCATGGCATCAAACAGCGCTGCCAGATTGTCATAGTTTGAAATCTGGGTGGTGTACTCCTCGCGCACCAGTCCAAGTTTCTCACTCAGGAACTTGGCGCCGAATGCCTTCCAGTCAATCTGCGGATAAGCTACATGGTGAGCGTTGAAATTACCTGTAGCACCTCCAAACTTGGCCGACATGGGCACAGCCTTAAGCTGCTTGAGCTGCTCGCGCAGACGGTATGCAAATACCTCAATCTCCTTACCCAAACGTGTGGGTGATGCAGGCTGTCCGTGAGTGCGTGCCAGCATTGGAATATCTTTCCAGCGCTGAGCATACTCCTCCAGCTTGTCAATAAGCGACTGTATTCCGGGATAATAAACATTCTCAAGTGCCTCCTTGATTGAAAGAGGAACCGATGTGTTGTTTATATCCTGTGATGTAAGTCCAAAATGTATGAACTCCTTATAGGGAACCAACTCCGGAACAAGGTCAAACTTTTCCTTAAGGAAATACTCAACGGCCTTGACATCGTGATTGGTAACTTTCTCTATATCCTTTATGTGCGCAGCATCCTCCTCGCCAAAGCTCTGCCATATATTGCGCAGGCCCTCAAGTGAAGATTTGGATACGCCTGCCAACTGGGGCAGTCCAAACTCACAGAGCGCAGTAAAATACTCTATCTCAACTCTGACCCTATAACGGATCAGGGCAAATTCCGAAAAAAATGATGCAAGTTCTTGTGTCTTGCCACGGTATCGCCCGTCAATTGGGGATACAGCTGTCAGTTCGTCTAGTTTCACTTGTAAAAACGCAAATCAAAAAAAGTCTCTTTCCTAATATTTTCTATATCACACACACAACTGCTTCGCAGCATCGCTGCAAAATTAGTAAGAATTTCATAATTTTGCATCTCATAATATATTAAAATATGTCACAGACTATTCACAAGAAATTAAGCGAAAGCAAAACCGCTCGCTGGACTGCAATGATAATTGTGTCATTGACCATGATGTTCGGGTATTTCTTTACCGATGTAATGGCACCTCTCGAGGAACTCCTTACAAAATCACAAGCCGCCGGAGGATTAGGCTGGAGCAGCCAGGAATACGGTTTCTTTTCGGGTGCATACGGCTTTTTCAACGTATTTCTGCTTTTGCTGTTTTTTGGTGGAATAATTCTTGACAAGTTTGGCATACGCATTACAGGATTGCTCAGTGCTGTTTTGATGTTTGGCGGTGCGCTCATCAAATACTGGGCCGTAAAGAACAGTTTTGAGGGCACTTTGACACTGCCCCTTGGAATTGGCACATACAATATTCAGGTCATATGGGCTTGCGTGGGTTTTGCCACGTTTGGTGTTGGCTGCGAGATAGCGGGAATCACCGCCAGCAAGATCATAGTGAAATGGTTTACCGGACACGAGCTTGCACTGGCCATGGGAATCCAGGTGGCATTGTCACGTGTAGGTACTGCCGCAGCACTTGCAGCGGCACTGCCTTTTGCACAACGCTTTGGAGGAGTATCGGCATCGGTAGGTTTGGGTGCAGCTCTGCTTTGCATAGGCTTGATATGTTTCCTGGTATATTGCGTAATGGACAAGAAAGAGGATGAATCGGCCGCATCGGTCCAGATGGAACCGGAAGAAGGCTTTCATTTTGCAGACCTTAAGATACTGTTTACAAGCAAAGGTTTCTGGCTTATCACACTGCTTTGCCTTATGTTCTACGCCGGAGTCTTTCCGTTCCTTAAGTTTGCCACAAAACTCATGATTACAAAATACGGCGTAAGTGACAGTCTTGCGGGTCTTATCCCGGCTATGCTGCCTTTTGGAACCATAATCCTGACTCCTCTGTTTGGCGGCCTTTACGATAAGAAAGGCAAGGGAGCCACACTTATGATAATAGGTTCCATTCTGCTTACACTGGTTCATATAATTTTTGCCGTTCCACTGAACAATTGGATCATTGCCATTATCGATATGCTTATTCTTGGAATATCGTTCGGTCTGGTGCCTGCCGCCATGTGGCCTTCGGTTCCCAAGATAATACCCATGAAACTGCTTGGAACTGCCTACGCAATGATTTTTTACATACAGAATATAGGCTTGTCACTTGTACCTATCCTTATAGGCAGTATAAATCAGTCCAACACCAACGCAAGCGGCATAATCAATTATACTCCGTCAATGTACTGCTTTACACTGTTTGGAATCATTGCCGTATTGCTTTCATTCCGGCTCAAGGCAGTTGACAGCAAGAAAGGATATGGACTGGAGGAGCCCAACATAAAAGAATAAACGGGATGACGGATAAAACAGACAGACGGAAAGAACGGTTTGACAGCCGTTTTGGAATGATAATGGCCATGGCCGGTTCGGCCGTAGGACTTGGTAACCTTTGGCGTTTTCCGTTCCTTGCGGCCCAGAACGGAGGCGGAGCATTCATTTTTGTCTATCTGGTCCTGCTCCTTACAATATGTATTCCTGTCCTTATGACCGAGATAACGTTGGGCAGAAAATGCCGTTCCAACGTAACCCGCGTCTATGACAACCTGGGTGCTCCGCGCTGGCGCTGGGCAGGTTTTATAACCCTGCTTACACCCATAGTCATCATGGCATTCTATACCGTGGTGGGAGGCTGGTCGGTCAAGTATCTTATTCAGGCATGCTCGTTCAGTTTTACCACTCCCGATGCCGATTACGCCGGTCAATTCGGCGGTTTTATAAGTTCCACATGGAAACCGCTCATTTATACGCTCATATTCCTTACGATAACTGCATTGGCCAATTTTGGCGGAGTAAAGAACGGTATAGAAAAGTTCTCCAAGCCAATGATGACCATACTCTCCATAACAATCATTCTGGTAGCAATCCGCTCTCTCACTCTTCCGGGAGCATCGCAGGGAACCAGATATCTGCTCATACCTGATTTTGCCAAGATTGACGGCAAAGTGCTGTTAACGGCACTGGGTCAGGCATTCATGTCGCTCAGCATAGGCATAGGCATTCTTTTAACCTACGGTTCGTACGTAAAGACCAAAGAGGACATAGCAATGACAGCCATCTCGACCGGCCTTATTGACACACTGTTTGCCATAATTGCCGGCCTGGCCATCATACCGGCCGTATACGCCATTGCCTATATGAACGGCACAGAACCCGCCATCAACGCAGGTCCCGGCCTGGTATTCATCACCCTGCCGGGAGTATTCGCATCCATGCCCGGCGGCAGTATCATAGCTATCCTCTTTTTCCTGGCCCTGCTTTTGGCCGCCGTTACATCGGCCATATCAATGCTCGAGGTAATTGTACGCTATTTTATTGAGGAGTGGAAACTTAGCCGCAACGGCTCAGTGGTGGCAAGCATGATTCTCATCATAATTTTGGGCTGTATCTGTTCGCTTTCACAGGGTATGCTGTCCGGAATAACCATAATGGGCAACAACATCTTTGATTTCTTTGATGTCATATCATCCGATGTCCTGATCACCGTGGGCAGTCTCATCATGGTGCTGTTTGCCGGATGGCGCATAAAGAAAGCCGATTTCCTGGACGAACTGACCGGACACAACACCTCCTCCACCCCAGCCTGGATATTCAGGTTTGTCTACTTTATGGTCCGCTGGGTTGCTCCCGTCATAATCATTGTGATTATGCTCAGCAACTTTATACTATAGGATTTCAAGTGCTATAGCAGCACATGCCTCGGCATCGGCCAATGCATGGTGATGGTTCTCAAGGCAGTAACCGCAGGCCTCGGCCACGGTCTGCAACTGGTGATTGGGTAAACCGCGCAACTTGCGGCGGGACGCGGTGAGTGTGTCATAAAACTCGTAATCGGGATAATCCATCTGATACACCCGGAATACGGCTTTCAGGCAGCCCTCGTCAAAGGTGCTGTTATGCGCCACCAGTGGCAGACCTTCAATCATGGGTGCTATCCGGGCCCACACCTTGGGAAATACGGGGGCGCTGTCAGTATCGGCATGGCATAAACCGTGCACCTGCTGGCACCAGTAATTGTAGTAGTTTGGTTCCGGTTGAATAAGCGAGTAGAACGAATCAACTATCTCACCGTCACGCACAACTACCACACCCACAGAGCAGACCGATGAACGCTCCCTGTTGGCAGTCTCAAAATCTATGGCAGCAAAATCTTTCACTCTACATAACATAATGCGACACAAAGTTAAAATAATTCCATACAAGCACAAACTGCCGGACTTGTCTATTATTTGTCAAAGCGTTTGCTCAATATTTAAGGATGTGCTATATTAGCGCTCCGTTGGAAGAATAACGTATAAAATAAAGAACATATGTTTAAAGGACAACCCAAAGGTCTGTTTGCATTGGCGCTTTCCAATGCAGGTGAGAGATTCGGATACTACACAATGCTGGCCATCTTTACCCTATACATGAGGGCAAAATTCGGCTGGGACGAGAATGAATCAGGACAGGTGTATGCCATTTTCCTGGCAGGTCTATACTTTATGCCTCTGTTTGGAGGTATGATTGCCGACAAGATTGGTTACGGCAAGTGCGTGTCAATTGGATCCATAGTCATGATCCTGGGATACGTTGCCTTGTCAATCCCTATGGCTACCAATCAGGTGGACAAGTGGGCCATGTTCTTTAGTCTGGCTCTCATTGCTATAGGAACAGGCCTGTTCAAGGGGAATCTGCAGGTTCTGGTCGGTAATCTGTACGATGATCCCAAACTGTCCGATAAACGAGACTCGGCATTCAGCCTGTTCTACATGGCCATAAACATAGGTGCCATGTTTGCACCGGCCATGGCCAAGGCTATGTATATGCCGTTCATTGAGAAGTCAGGATTCCACTTTGTTCCTATTGACAATGCAGTAGTGGAGTTCGGTTCACGCTCGGCCGAGTATCTGGATACGATAGCAGGCGGTTACCGTCTGTGCTTTATCATCGCATGTGCCGCACACGTAATTTCATTCCTTATTTACCTGGTATGCCGCCCCTGGTACAGACATGCGGATATCACCAGTAAGGAGGCCAAGGCTAAGGATATTCCCCAGCAGGAACTCACTCCCCAGCAGACCAGACAGCGCATGGTTGCACTGCAGCTTGTGTTTGCCGTAGTAATTTTCTTCTGGATGGCATTCCACCAGAACGGCTCCGCCCTGACATTCTTTGCCGATAAATACACTCAGCTCAATGACATCACGGGCATAAACCGTATGTGGTTCAACATATGGTCTCTGGTGCTGATTGCAGTATCTGTTTACACCCTGTTCGGCATATTCCAGAGTGATAACCGCAAGGGACGTATCATATCAGCTGTAGTGACGCTCATGCTTTGGGCAGGCGCCATTGCATTCTATCTGCAGATGCCTGAATCATTCAACGCCGTGACATCGGACTTCCAGCAGTTCAACCCGTTCTTTGTAGTTGCCCTTACTCCTATATCGGTATCGGTATTCGGAGCCCTGGCCAAGAAAGGCAAGGAGCCGTCAGCTCCCGTCAAGATAGGTCTTGGTATGCTCGTGGCCGGCGTAGGTTTTGCAGTGATTACCGTTGCATCGGCCGGACTGATATCACCTATGGACCTGGGCGACAGGTCTCAGAACATACTTGACCCCAATTGGCTTATAGGAACCTACTTTACGCTCACCGTGGCCGAGCTGCTGCTCAGTCCTATGGGCATGAGTTTTGTCAGCAAGGTTGCTCCCCCTAAGTACAAGGGTCTTATGATGGGCGGTTGGTTTGCCGCAACAGCAATCGGAAACTATCTTAGCCGCATACCGTCAGCCTTGTGGAACAAGATTCCGCTCATGGCAAACTGGGCCATCATCATCGGCCTGTGCGTAGTTGCCGGACTTATCATGTTCATCCTGCGTCGCAAGCTTGAGGCTGCTACTCAGGACTAAACCAACAGCTAGAACAGGGATGACTCAAAGCCATCCCTGTTGCAAAATACAAACAAGGAGAGGGTTTTATCAGAACATCCAACCCACTCTTAAAGAGAATGTGTTTAATGATGACTTGGGAGCGGCAGCGTCTTTATGGAACAGGTCATTCATTTGATATCCTATAGTCTCTTCCATAAAGAAATGGCTGAACTTGAATCCAAACAGCATGTGGGCTCCATACTGGATTTTATTGGTCTTGTAGTCAAGGGCCTCAAGTTCTGAGTCAAGTGAAAATCTTGCGTTCGGACCAAATCCCATATAGAACCTGGCATCCTGATTTCCGCATTGGAATATCAATGAGAGAGGGACATTAATATCTGTCTGCCTGTATGAAAGAGATGAGCCAAACAGATTGGTCTGATCAGGGTAATTGGATCTGTTCATTTCAAAAAATGCTCCAGTGCGGAATGCAAAAAATGATTTGTAATTGTACTGAGCTGTCAAACCACCTGCAAATCCCGCTAGACCGTTAGTGTAGAGCGAAGCTTTAGGAAAACTGATTGAGGAACTGTTAAAGCCTGCGCTTACGGCCACTTCAAAAGGCTTGATATTGCCAAATGCCGGTTTTCTCTTTCCCGGAATTTCGGGAACGTTCTGGTCCTGTGCACCGGCCATTGCAAAAGCCATGATGCAAACAAGTGAAAGAATAGTTTTTTTCATATCATTTAAAATTTATGGTTGGTTAATATGTTTTGCCTGTTTTGTTTATTGGTGTATTAATTTACTAGGACACTGCAAAGATACGGGACATTTTTGAACTCGCAAGAGCATTAACAGAATTTAACTTTAAACTTTAGCTATTAGCTGTTAGCTGTTGGCATTGGCTGAGAGCGGCCGGGTAGGCCGCCCTTTCGCGTTAGCGAAATAAAAAAAGGTGGGCGATTCGCCCACAACAAATTAAGGAGCCTCATTTGAGACTCCTTTATTTGTTGTGGGCGTTGACGGATTCGAACCGCCGACCCTCTGCTTGTAAGGCAGATGCTCTGAACCAGCTGAGCTAAACGCCCGTGCTTCCTGTAAAAGCGGTGCAAAGATAAGCACTTTTGTTGAGCAACAAAAACTTTTGGCGGTTTTTTTGAACTTTTTTCCATTAATATGGCCGTTTTATGGTAACTTCGCGGTCAAAATAGACAATACAGAAAAAAATGGAAACAGTTCTCAGCGGCATTCGCCCCACAGGAAACCTTCACCTTGGCAACTACTACGGTGCAGTAACAAGCTTTATCAAGCTTCAGGATTTGTACAGATGCTTTTTCTTTATTGCAGACTGGCACTCCCTGACTACTCACCCCACCCCTGAGAACATCCAGAATAGCGTCCGCACCATACTTGCAGAGTATCTGGCATGCGGTCTGGATCCCGAAAAAGCAACCATATACGTACAGAGTGATGTACCTGAGGTTGTTGAGCTGTACCTTTATCTGAATATGAACGCTTATCTGGGTGAACTAGAACGTGTAACATCATTCAAGGAAAAGGCACGCAAACAGCCCGATAACGTTAACGCCGGACTGCTTACCTACCCTACTCTTATGGCATCGGACATTATTATCCACAAGGCCAACAAGGTTCCGGTTGGCAAGGATCAGGAACAGAACATGGAGATGGCCCGCAAGTTTGCCCGCCGCTTTAACCAGATGTACAAGGTTGACTACTTTCCGGAGCCTGCCTCATTCTCGCTGGCCAAGGAGGGTGGAATAAAGATTCCAGGCCTGGATGGTTCAGGTAAGATGGGCAAGAGCGAGGGCAACTGCATATACCTGTGCGACGAGCCATCAGTAATCCGCAAAAAGGTAATGAAGGCTGTTACCGATGCCGGTCCACAAGCACCCAACAGCCCCAAGCCCGAAGTTATCCAGAACCTGTTCACTCTGCTGGATGTTGTATCATCAAAAGATACATACAACTACTTTAACGATAAATGGAATGACTGCACACTGCGTTACGGTGACCTTAAAAAGCAGCTTGCCGAAGACATTGTAGCAGCCACCGATCCCATTCGCGAGCGCATTAAGGAATATGCCAGCAACACCGAACTGCTGGACAAGATTGCACGTGCCGGTGCTGAGAAAGCTCGCGAAAGTGCTTCAAAGACTCTTAGGGAAGTTCGTCAGATTATCGGCTTCAGAGTATATTAAGAACTTTGGCTATTAGCTTTTAGCTATTAGCCCAATACGATTGAGCGGACCTTAGGCCCAACAGCCAATAGCCAATAGCCAATAGCCAACAGCCAATAGCCAACAGCCAATTATCAGTCCAACAGTTTACTGATTTCCTGAACAGACCTGATTACGTAAACAGGTTTGGCATCGGGAGTGCGCGAAGGCATGCTGCAAGCCTTAAGTGAGCGCAACAGTTCCTGCATTTCATTATCAGACAAACGGCGACCCGATGGGATGGCAGCCTTTCGAGCCATGGCAAGTGCCATAGATTCCAATTGGACATCCTCCTGATGGGTAGGATTGATGCGCAGATCAGCAATCATATCGGTAATAAGGCGCTCATAATCCTGTCCCTCCATGCCGGAAGGAACACCCTGAACTGCAATAGCACCACGTCCCATATCGGAGATATCAAAGCCAAGTGCACTGAAACGTGGTTTAAGTTCGGCAAAAGCTACGGCATCAACCTGTGACAACTGGAACATTTCAGGGAAAAGCAAACCCTGTGATGCCGCATTATGATTCTTTGCATCGGCCAGGAAACGCTCAAACAGAACCCTTACATGAGCACGGTGCTGGTCAACTATCATAAGGCCCTGGTCTGATTCAACCAGGATAAAACGTTCGGCAAACTGAAACGGTCGCAAGGGCTGTTCCTCGGGCTGAATTAAGGTTTCAGGTGCCGGTGTATATGGAATTGCACCTTCGCTTATCTTATGGTCAATCACGTCGCCATACAGCTTGCTCCAGTTTTCATTGTTGCTGCGGTTTAGTCTGGATTCACTGCGACTACCCGAGAACGGATTGAAACTGGTATTTATGTCAACCTTAGGCTGAACTACAGGCCTTGAAGGATCATAAATTGGAATATCGGGCATATCGGCCGTATCAAAGTCAATGGTAGGCATCTCCTCATATTTGCCCACCGTCTCCTTGACAGCTGCCATAAGGATTTTCCAAATGACCTGCTCGTCCTGGAACTTTATCTCGGTCTTGGTAGGATGAATATTAACGTCAATGGTATCGGCAGGAACTGTCAGGAACAGAAAATAAGACGGTTGATCACCATCGGGAACAAGGTTCTCAAATGCGCTGAGCACTGCCTTATGGAAATAGGGATGGCGCATAAACCTGCCGTTCACAAAAAAGAACTGCTTGGCTCCCTTGCCCTTTACGTTATCCAGATTTGAGCAGAAACCGCTCACCTCCACTACCGATGTCTGGACCTCAACAGGCAAAAGCGCCTGGTTCATTTTGCGTCCAAACAGATTGATTATACGTTGTTTTACAGCCGATGCCGGGAGCGAGAGAATTTGCTCTCCCTGATGTGTAAGTTCTATGGCTACCTCAGGATGAGCCAAAGCTACGCGCTCAACCTCGGCCAGGATATGACCAAATTCGGTCTGATTGCTCTTTAGGAACTTACGGCGGGCAGGGACATTATAAAACAGATTCCTGACCGTAAAACAGCTTCCCGCAGGACATACGCAAGGCTCCTCTTTTTCAAGTTCCGAACCCTTTATGATGATTGAAACGCCCGTATCACTGTCCGCCGTGCGGGTTCTTAACTCAACCTCGGCAACGGCAGCAATTGAAGGTAGCGCCTCACCTCTAAAACCGAATGTGGTAAGTGAATAAAGGTCATCAGACTGTCTTATCTTGGAGGTTGCATGACGTTCAAATGCAAGTCTGGCATCGGCCGGTATCATACCGCAGCCATTGTCTATGACCTGAATCATAGTCCGTCCGGCATCGGTAATGATAATCTGAATGTTGTCGGCTCCGGCATCGACTGCATTCTCAACCAGTTCCTTAACCACCGATGCAGGACGGTTTACCACCTCACCTGCGGCAATCTGACTGGCAACAGCCTGTGACAGGACCCTGACCTTTCCCTCCTCCATAAGCCTATTAGATTTTACCGTTAAGGATAGAGAACAACAGTACCGTCAACAGGACAATTATCACTATCGCAACCGGAAAACTAATTCTGGGGCCGCCATTCTCCTTGCGTCTTTTAAGGTGAGTGGTGCCCTCAACAAACTTTCCGCGTATGCATTCAGGATTGAACTCCTCCGGGGGTAGCATACCCAGCTCCCGCTTAGCCTTTTCCTCTATCTTGGCCAGCTTTTCCTTGCGCTCATCGTAGTAAATATACTTATGTTCAAAGCGCTTTGGCTCCCTTACAGTGAACATTCCCATAGCTATTTCTTTTTATTCTTATTCAACGTAGGCATTGGCACGCCCCTTATGGAAGAGCTCTTTTTGAGTTTTTCCTCAACATTCTTTCCTCTCCAATAGAATACGTCCTCAGCATCCAACGGCCTTATCCTGGCAAACCAGTTAAAGTTGGGCAGATACCTGAATTTCTGGTCTATCTGGTCCATGGGATACATGGTTCCGTTTGACTGCCCTATAATGACTATCCTTTTTACCGCCCGCATTTCAAAATATGCGGTCAGCATGGACGCCTCGGTATAGTTCATTCCAATAAACGCGGAATCCTCATCTTCCGGGTAGAAAACGGCCAGTACGTTACCGTTTACATCGGCATGGTCAATATCGCCATCCTTAAAGAATGCCTTCATTTCACGCCCTGCTATCTGATTGTAGTTTGTAGTGTCAAGCATCTCTACAAAAAGCGCCTGACCTATTACGTGAACCCAATCCAAAGTACTGTCATTAAGATAACAAATTATCTTTTCGCCCAGAATCTGCTGACCTTTACTCCATATAATGGGATCATCAAAAAGAGTCAATGTTGAATCCTTGGTGCTGAACTGGATGGAATCGGCAACCATCTGCAGGTCCGGCCTGTAACCGCGAACCTTATGGAATCCTCGCACGTGACGTTCCACAACCGAATCGCCGGCCTCATCATAGAAGGTCTTTAAGCGGAACGTATCGGCATGCATAAACAGGCTGTCGCCCTGTGAATACTCTATCATGAGAGCCTTTCCCGTCACCACAGCCGAATCAATGTTCTGGTCATAAAACACATATTCACCCAGAACATCAATCTTGTCCTTATAGTTGTTTATGACAACATTTCCAAAACCGTTCATACGGCCTTGATTCCTGTCATAGATTATGCTGTCACCGGTCATTATGCTCTCCCCTTTATTCTGGTCTATTACTGAACGGTCCAAAAGGACTGCATAATGGGTATCGGTATTGAATACGCCACGGCTTGAATTAATTGTGCTTTCGTCACTTACTATCGTGGTGGGACAGCTTATAAATGCCACATGGGCATCGGTGCTGTAAACCAGAGTATCGGTTGTAAGTGTATAGTCCGGGCCTTCAAGCGAGACTCCGTCAGTAAACGTGGCCAGTTTTACCGATGTATCAAACTGTCCGTATTCCGATATCAGGGTGCTCTCCTCGTCAAGAAGCGTACCGCCGTCAAAGAACCATCCAAGGTTGGTATTGCGGTCATAGTTCAGACTGTCCGTAAGCAGGACCATAGTGCGGTTCTCAAGTCTCACGTTGTCACGGACCCTCAGCAGTTTGGTATTTCCGTCATAATAAAGGGAATCGCCATACAGGAACAACGTATCACCCTGTTCGGCCCTTACATTATGATATGCGTTGAACGAATTTGCCTCCTGAAAGAACACGGCACTGTCACAATACATATACATGCTGTCGTGACGGAAAATCACATTGCCTATCAGGATCTGAGCATCCGGATTAAGATACTGGTTGAAACTAATTACATCAGAATTCAGCAGATAAACATAATCTTCCTGGGCCACAGTGTCCTGTTGGGCATATACCGTGTCCTGCTGGGCATACATTACAGTATTGACCAGCATGAGCATACAAACCCAAAGGATTGCTTTGACCTTCCTCATAAAAGATTGCTGTTACTTGTTGACAACCCAACCGGGATACTTGAACTCACAGTCATTCCAACCGTCGCTTATCTTGACAAAAGTGGTACGCTGCTTGTCACGGATCCACTTGTTAAGAACCTCCTGACAACGGGCGGAATAAACAATATCATACAGGATTTCATAGTCATCGGCCATGGTAGCCCTATGAGCGTTTGTCTTGCTTTTAAGCTTGACTATGGCACAAGTGGTCTTTCCGTTTGCAAGCTGTATGGTAAACGGATCCGATATTTCGCCAACGTGCATATTGTTTACCACACGTGCCACATCCTGCGGAAGATACTGCAGTTCAAACTTGGATACGCCGGGAACTCCGGGAGTGGAGCTGTAGGTCATAAGACCGTTATTGTTACGGGTCTCCTTGTCATGCGAATAACCTGCCACACAAAACTCAAATGAGTGGTTGCCGGACCTTATGTCATTTGCAATTGTATCAAGAGTAGCCAGACAGCTGTTCACGCTTTCCATAGGTATGCGGGGCCTGCGCAAGATATGACGTACCCTTACCCTATCGCCCAGTCTCTCAACAAACTGCAGTATATGGAATCCGTATTCGGTCTCAACAATCTTGGATATCTTGCCGGGATCGGTCATGTTGAACGCCACTGCCGAGAACTCCGGCACCATTTCGCCACGTCCAAAAAAGCCGCAGTCACCGCCGTTTCGGGCAGAACCGGGATCTTCGGAATACAGACGGGCCAGCGTTGAGAACGAAACCTCGCCGTTCTGGACTCTTTCGGTATACTCCCTGAGTTCGGATTTTACGGCATCAATCTCCTCCTGGGGAATCTTAGGGTCACGGGTAATGATCTGAACCTCAACCTGCGATGCTACATATGGAATTTCATCGGCCGGCATATCCTTTATGTAACGACGCACATCGGCGGGGGTAACCTTGACTTTTGATATTATCTTGCTGCGAACTTTTGTAATTACGAATTCCTGCCTGCGGCTTTCGTACAAACGGTTCTTTACCTGTTCGGCGGTCATGCCGTAGTACTCCTCAAGTTTCTCCTCGTTTCCAATCTGAGCTACCAGTTCCTTATAGTACATTTCGGTAGCCTGACTGATATCCTCATCGGTTGCAATAATACTGTCCAACTCGGCCTGATTAAGGAACAGTTTGTTTATTGCCAACTGCTCAGGTATGACGCAATAAGGATCACCGTCCCATACGGTCCCTTTCATCTGTCCGTCCTGGCGTGCCTCTTCGACCTCCGATTTGTAAATAGCCTCATCGCCTACAACCCAGACAATCTCATCAATGACATTGTTCTGGGCCGATGCTCCGGAATATGTAATGACGGTTGCAACAAGCATAACCGCCAGATAAATAATTCTCTTCATTGTTTATCCTTATAGTGGAATATGATTCTGTTTTTATCTTTAGCTGCCTGATAAAGATCCTCCTTTATCTTTCGCATGTATGACACCTCGTTACTGTTAATGAGCAGGCCGCGTATCCTGCCTCGTGCATTATCCAGAGGCTCTATATCGCCCTTGGCCACATATTCGCTCACATTGAGCAGATATATGTAGTCCTCATCCTTGAATTCAAAAGAACGGCCGGTCAACAACAAGCTTTCCAAAGGGACATCCATAGGCGGAAGCAGTGTCGCTATTTCGGCCAAGGTACGCCAATTCTCATAAAAGAACTCGCATCTGGCAGAATTCCTGATACTGTACTTTTCAATCTCCTCAAAAGACTCGTCATCGGTCTTGGTATAGAGACTCCGTATCTGCGCCAGGTCATGAGCCTTGTTTGAGACCTTAAGATACAGACCTTTAATAAGCGATTCATCAAGAGCAAACAAACTGCTGTTCTCATTGTAAAAGGCCTCTATCTCCTGGTCGGTAATCTCCGATGAGAATGTCTGCTCTATGAGCCTGCGCTCATACTCGTGTTCAAAGAGTGAGCGGCGGTAATTCTCAACCAGCCTGTCAATATCCTTTGTATCCGGTATATTCCTTATGGCGTTCTGGTAAAACAGCTGGTCCTGGACCCAGTTCTTTATGTATCTTTGGGCAAATACGGCACTATCGGCCTTTGAATAGCCTATTGGCAGCACCTGCTTTAAATCCTCGGCATACAGGACATCGCCGTTAACCTCAACAAGAGGTGTCTTGCCGTAATCATACTGCATTCCGCTACTCCGCCATTTACACGAAACAAGGAACAGTGACATCAGCAGCATCTGTATCACCATTCCCTTGCAAAGAATACCGGATCTGTTATTCATCATCAGTCAAGGCTTATCTTTTTGAGCGCCTTTTTGTATATCTTGTATTTGTATTTCTTTCGGAGTTGCTTTACCCACTCCTGTTCCAGGCTTTTCTGATAATCATCAACCACCTGGGTAATTACGTCACGTACATTCTCGGGAGCATCCAGGACATTCCCTACTACGCCAACGTATGGGAATCCTTTGAGCGGTTCATATTCGCCTGTTCCAAACACCAGCTTGTCAATATAAGCGTTTTGGCCTTTCTTGAATATACCGGTTTCGGACGAACCTCGCATGGCACGTACCTGTGACTTATTCCTGTTAAAGGTTACAATTGTATCGGCCCACTGGCTGATGGGAAGCCCCTGAACGGCCTTTTCAATTGAATGGAACACATCCTCATCAACGCAGAACAGTACCATTCCTCTGAAAACAGGCTCCTCAAAGCGGTATTTGCTGCGGTTCTTTTCAAAATAGGCGTTTATTCCTTCGGTGTCCTTTGAGGCCTTTTCCCAAACCATTCGGTTGCTTATCTCAAAGAGCAGCAGACCGTCATGATACTCACGGGATATGAATCCAAACTCAGGTTCAATTTCCTCCAGTACCTGATCCATATAAACCATTGCCGAATCAACAGGCATATCCCAGGAGAACTTTTGGGAATAATACTCAGCCTTGCGTTTACGGGCCTCCTGCATAACCCGGTCTTCGCCACGCATCCATTCATAAATCTGGGGACGGTTTTCTTCATACGAACCCAGATCTCTATGTGCTGCCATCATAATGATCATAGGCGTACCCTCAAACACAAAAGGCTGGCTGTATTGGCCTGGATTCAGTTTGAAAAGTATGTCAGCTATTCCGTCAGGAAGCATGTCACGTGACATCCAGCCGCAAATTCCTCCATCCGATGCATATCTGTCTTCGGAATAAGATATAGCCAGACGTGTAAAATCCTGGCCCTCCTCAAGACAGTTGTACAACGAGTCCACACGTATCATGCTGGTTATCAACGCCTCCTGACTGTCATCGTCAGGAATTGACGACATCATCAGCATATAGGCCAAGCCGTCAGGACCTACATCCTGGACCGACTGGTCATAAGTCATGCGGGCATACTCCTCAAGATAGAGTGTGTCAACAAGATAATCCTCAGCCTGCAAATCCCTGTACTCCTTAAACTCCTTAAGGAATGACTCGTTCTTGTCAAGCCCTTCGTCAATGGCTGCCTGAACCTTTAACTTAAAGTTAAGATACAATTCCGCATATTCATTGATCTGATTGCTTTTGTCGGTCTGGTCAATCCTGTTCTTTTTGTAAAAATACTCAAGCTCGGATTTTGGGATATTGGTTCCGTTCACGCTAATGACCACAGGGTCATCATTGCCGGCCAACATAGGCAGACAAAGAAGTGCGGAAACCGCATAGCTGAAGAATCTTTTCATAATGAATGTTATTCGTGACGACTGTAGTTGGGTGCCTCGCTTGTGATAGCCACATCATGCGGATGACTCTCGTTCATACCGGCATTGGTTATACGAACAAACTTAGCCTCATGCAGCTTGTCTATATTGGGGGCGCCGCAATAACCCATACCTGAACGCAGACCGCCTGCCAACTGGTATACAACCTCGTAAAGGGTTCCCTTGTAAGGAACACGTGCTGCAATACCTTCCGGAACCAGCTTGCGGGTGTCCTTGGTATCGGCCTGGAAGTAGCGGTCCTTGGAACCATTCTCCATTGCCTCAAGTGAACCCATGCCACGGTATGACTTGAACTTACGTCCGTTGAATATTATTGTCTCACCGGGAGACTCCTCGGTACCGGCTACAAGTGAACCAAACATAACGCTGTCACCACCGGCTGCAAGAGCCTTTACCACATCACCCGAGTAGCGCAGACCGCCGTCGGCAATGATTGGAACGCCCGAACCCTTGATTGCTGAATATACGTCATATACGGCCGATATCTGAGGTACGCCGATACCTGCAATGATACGGGTTGTGCAGATTGATCCGGGGCCCATACCAACCTTTACAGCATCGGCTCCGGCCTCAACGAGCATCTTTGCAGCTGCTCCGGTTGCTATATTACCAACAACTATATCAATGTTGCTGAAACTTGCCTTTGCCTCCTTAAGCTTGGCAATAACGCTCTTGGTGTGACCATGGGCGGTATCAATAACGATTGCATCGGCACCGGCCTCAACAAGGGCACTCATACGGTCCAGGGTATCAACTGTTACGCCTACACCTGCAGCTACGCGCAGACGGCCCTTGCTGTCCTTGCATGCCATAGGTTTGTCCTTGGCCTTGGTAATATCCTTATATGTGATAAGACCTACCAGCTTGCCGTTGTTGTCAACAACAGGCAGCTTCTCGATCTTATTCTCCTGGAGTATCTGTGAGGCAGCCTCCATGTCGACCTGCTGGTGTGTGGTTACCAGATTCTCCTTGGTCATGACATCCTCTATCTTGACGTCATAGTTGCGCTGGAACCTAAGGTCACGGTTTGTTACTATACCGCACAGCTTACCGTCCTCTTCAACAACGGGAATTCCACCGATGTGGTACTCAGCCATCAATGCCAGAGCATCCTTGATTGTATTATGACGATGAATGGTAATCGGGTCATATATCATTCCATTCTCAGCACGCTTTACAATTGCAACCTGACGCGCCTGTTCGGCAATTGGCATATTCTTGTGAATTACGCCGATACCGCCTTCACGTGCAATGGCAATAGCCATGCGTGATTCTGTTACGGTATCCATAGCTGCGGTCACAAACGGAATGTTAAGGGTGATGTTACGTGAAAACCTTGATGTAAGATTGATGTCACGCGGCAAAACCTCCGAATAAGCGGGAATGAGCAGGACATCATCAAATGTCAGGCCCTCCATTGCAACTCTATCTTCTAAAAATGACATAGTATTGTGTTGTTTGTTAATTACCCATTTCTGATATGAACTTGATACGTACCAAACGTATCTCCTCCTCACTGTAATCATCACCCAATTCATCAATCGCGTCATCTATGGAATCGCTTTCGGACTCTCTGAAATATTCATAGATATCCTCCGATCGGTCCTCGTCCATAACGCTGTCAATGAAATAGTCTATATCCAGTTTTGTTCCCGAATTGACAATAGCCTCAATCTCCGTAAGCAGTTCGTCAAAATCAATTCCCTTGCTTATGGCAATATCGTCAAGAGCTACCTTCATGTCAATGCTCTGGATGATGCTCACCTTGAGCTTTGACTTGTTGGCAACGGTACGTACACGCAGGTCCTCTGGACGCTCAATCTCATTCTCCTCAACATGGCGCTTAATCAGGTCAATAAAATCCTGACCGTAACGCTTTGCCTTACCGGCACCTACACCCGGGATGTTCTGGAGTTCATCAATGGTAACCGGATATGTGGTTGCCATAGCCTCGAGCGAAGGATCCTGGAATATCACATATGGCGGGAGCTGCAAGTGCTTGGATATCTTTTTGCGCAGGTCCTTGAGCATTGAATAGAGCTCGGGATCAACAGCAAACGAACCGCCTCCGCGCATAGGTCCTTCGGCCTCGTCATCATCAAACTCCTTGTCCTCTACAATCATGAAGGACTTGGGTTCTTTCATGAACTCACGGCCTTCGTCGGTAATCTTGAGCAGTCCGTAGTTCTCAACGTCCTTCTTTATGTATCCGGCTATCAGAGCCTGACGGATAACGGCGTTCCAGGTCTTTTCCTCCTCGTCCGATCCGGATCCGAACACCTCAAGGTCATCGTGCATATGATCCGTAATCTCCGATGTCTCCTTACCCAGGAGCATGTCGATGATATAATCAGCCTTGAAGTTCTCCTTGACGGCAGCAATACACTCAAGCACTGTCTCCAGCAACTGCTGCGCCTCAACCCTCTTTTTGGGATTCAGGCAGTTGTCACAGTTTCCGCAGTTCTCCTCCTCATAGTTCTCACCAAAATAGTGGAGCAACAGTTTGCGGCGGCATACCGATGACTCGCAGTAAGCGGTAGTCTCGGCCAGCAGCTGACGGCCTATATCCTGCTCTGCAAGAGGCTTGCCCTCAAGGAACTTTTCAAGCTTTTGCACATCCTTGCTGTTGTAGAAAGCTATGCATTGGCCTTCGCCGCCGTCGCGTCCGGCACGTCCGGTCTCCTGATAGTAGCCCTCCAGGCTCTTGGGTATGTCATAATGGATAACATAACGTACATCGGGCTTGTCAATACCCATGCCAAAAGCAATGGTTGCCACAATCACGTCAATCTTTTCCATGATAAAGGCATCCTGAGTCTTGGAACGGGCGGCAGCCTCCATGCCTGCATGGTAGGCCATGGCCGATATCTCATTGGCCTGAAGTATCTCGGCCAACTCCTCAACCTTTTTACGGGACAGGCAGTAAATTATGCCGGACTTGCCCGGATTTGCCTTTATGAACTTAATAATGTCCTTGTCAACGTTCTTGGTCTTGGGCCTTACTTCATAGTACAGGTTGGGACGGTTGAACGAAGACTTGAAATCCTTGGCATCCTGTATGCCCAGATTCTTTTTTATATCATCACGCACCTTGTTGGTGGCGGTAGCTGTCAATGCAATTATGGGAGCCAAACCTATCTCCTTTACAATGTCACGTATCTTACGGTATTCGGGACGGAAATCATGTCCCCATTCCGATATGCAGTGTGCCTCATCAATGGCATAGAACGATATCTTGACCTTTTTGAGGAAATCCACATTCTCCTCCTTGGTAAGCGACTCGGGTGCCACATACAGCAGTTTTGTCTTGCCCGAAAGGATATCGGCCTTTACAAGGTCAATTGAAGTCTTGTTCAGCGACGAATTGATGAAATGGGCAATACCATCCTCTTCGCTCAGGTTGCGCATGGCATCAACCTGATTCTTCATAAGGGCAATAAGTGGCGAAATAACAATGGCTGTTCCATCCATTACAAGGGCGGGGAGCTGGTAGCAGAGGGACTTGCCGCCGCCTGTGGGCATAAGCACAAATGTGTCGTTGCCTCCAAGCAGATTGCGGATAATAGCCTCCTGGTCTCCCTTGAATGTATCAAACCCAAAATGGACCTTAAGTATTTCCTGCAGATTTACGTCTTTTGCCATATCAAAAATTATAAAGCATCCGTTCTATCTCTAGAGATAGAAAAACAAAGTTAAGTACAAGAATCTTATTCCTGCAAACTTTTTACCAAAAAAAACTGCAAAAAAGTATAATAAAAACGCGCTTAAAGCGCCTGGGCTGTCGGACGGTTGTCAGGAGTTTTCAAATACAGCTCCGTCGGCCTTATCCAATTGCCCCTTTGCATAATCAAGAGTTACCGTGTAGCTCTTTTTTCCCGATGACGGGATCTCATACATGGCGTCAATCATTATAGTCTCTACAATAGACCTGAGTCCGCGTGCGCCAAGCTTGAATTCTATGGCCTTGTCTACTATAAAATCCAACACTTCGGGCTGGAACTTAAGCTCTACACCGTCAAGTTTGAAAATCTTTGTATACTGTTTGACTATTGAGTTCTTTGGCTCGGTAAGTATGTTGCGCAAAGCCTCACGGTCCAGCGGCTGAAGGCTTGTTACCACCGGTAAACGGCCAATTATCTCGGGAATCAGGCCGAATGACTTAAGGTCCTGAGGCGAAACGTATTTCATCAGGTTGTTAAAGTCAACCTTGCTGCGCTGTTCAACCGACTCAAATCCCACAACCTGAGTATTAAGACGGCTGGCTATCTTGCGCTCTATTCCGTCAAAGGCACCGCCGCATATAAACAGGATATTCTTGGTGTCAACCTGAATGAATTTCTGTTCGGGATGTTTGCGTCCGCCCTGGGGAGGAACATTCACAATTGAACCTTCAAGCAGCTTGAGCAGGCCCTGCTGAACGCCTTCGCCGCTTACATCACGGGTAATGGAAGGATTGTCGCTCTTACGGGCTATCTTGTCAATCTCATCAATGAATACAATTCCGCGCTCGGCGGCTGCAACGTCATAATCGGCCACCTGCAACAGTCTGGAAAGGATGCTCTCAACATCCTCGCCCACATAGCCTGCCTCGGTAAGGACCGTAGCGTCAACAATGGTGAACGGCACCTTGAGCAGACGTGCAATGGTCTTGGCCAGAAGGGTCTTGCCGGTACCTGTAGCACCTACCAGAATGATATTGCTCTTTTCTATGTCAATATCGTCCTGGCTGGGCTGGGTAATGCGTTTGTAGTGATTATATACCGCAACCGAAAGATATCGCTTGGCTGCGTCCTGCCCAATCACATAGTCATCAAGGAACTTCTTGATTTCCTTGGGCTTGGGTACTGAATCCATGGTAAAGGATGGTTTGGGAGTACTTCCCTTGGAGTCACGGACAATTTCCGATGCGCGTTCAACGCACTCGTTGCATATGCAGCCGTCAATTCCTGTAATCAGGAAAGCCACCTCCTTGTCTGACCGTCCGCAAAAACTGCAGCTCCTACCTTTCTTTACCCCTGCCATAGATTGTTCGGGTTATTTGCGTTTTTCAAGAACCTGGTCAATCATTCCGTACTCCTTAGCCTCCTGTGCCGTCATCCAGTAGTCACGGTCGCTGTCGGCCCACACCTTGTCAAACGGAGTGTGTGAGTGTTCCGAAATGATTGTGTACAGTTCTTTCTTTAATTTCTGAATCTCACGGGCAGTAATCTCAATGTCACTTGCCTGTCCCTGCACTCCGCCCAGAGGCTGATGTATCATAACCCTGCTGTGGGGCAGAGCCGAACGTTTGCCCTCCTGGCCAGATACCAGCAGCACGGCAGCCATACTGGCAGCCATACCGGTACATATGGTGGCAACGGGACTTGAAATGAACTGCATTGTATCATAAATTCCCAAACCGGCAGTCACGCTGCCGCCGGGGGAATTCAGATAAATTGAGATATCCTTTGATGAATCCACCGAGTCCAGATATAGTAACTGGGCCTGGATGGTATTGGCCGTGTAATCATTGATTTCCGTACCCAGGAATATGATGCGGTCCATCATAAGGCGTGAAAACACATCCATCTGGGTCACGTTCAACTGACGCTCCTCAAGGATATACGGGTTCAGATACTGGGATTCTGCCTTTATGACATCATCCAATGTCTGGCTGTTCATACCAAGATGGCGGACAGCGAATTTACGGAAATCGTCCATAGCTTATTATTTATTAAAGAGCTTGTTGAATTCGTCAACGGTAACCTTCTTGTTCTTGAGTTTTACCTCTTTCTTTACGGCAGCGGTAAGCTTTGACTCTATGGCGCGGTTTACAAGACCGTCAACTGTCTCACGCTTTTTGAGCATCTCCTTTGAATAGTTGTCAAGCAGCTCATCAGGGATGTTCATCATGCCGTACTGGGCAAACTGGGCGCGTGTTGCCTCGCGGGCCATTGCCTTGATATCGGCCTCCTCAACCTTGATGCTGTACTTTTCGACCAGCTTTTCCTGTATAAGGTGCCATGTAAGCTCCTCAAGGCTGCGCTGGAATGTAGCGTCATCCTGCTCGGCATCGGGCTTGTTGGCCTTCATGATACGCTTGAGCAGATCTTCGGCATATTCAAGTTTGCCAACCTTCTCCATCATGTATGAACGCAGGTCAAGCAGGAACTTGTAGTCGCTGTCAGGTACAAAGCTCTGAGCCAGTGACTCCTGAACCTTGGCGCGGAAACCGGCCTCGTCCTTAACGGCATCCTTGCCGAATACGCGGTCAAATACCTCCTGGTTGAGCTCGCTCTCTACAAAACGGGTAATATCCTGGATGGTAAGTGAGAAATCGGCATCAATGCCCTCTACCTCCTCCTTCTTCTTGTTCAGGAGTGAAGATATCTCTATTGCGTTGCCCTCGTAAGCCTTTGAGGGGTTGAACTTGATAACGTCACCCTTCTTGGCCTTGGCAAAAAGCTTCTTTTGAGCGGCAGCCTTGATATACTCAGGCATCAGGGTAGCGCCCTCTACAACTATACCGCCTTCCTTGGCTGTGCCGTCGGCGTTCAGCTCAACGAGCTGACCTTTTACTACGTCCTTGTCCTGATAGCTGTCAACCTGCTCGTAATGACCGTTCTGCTGGGTGTAAGCCTTTACCTGGTTGTCAACCATCTCATCGGTCACCTTTATTTCATAGTATGTAATGGCATCGTCCTTACCAATCTCAGCGTTGAACTGGGGAGCAAGAGCAATGTCAAAATAGAATGTCTGATTGTCATCATCCAGGCTCATTCCGGCCTCCTTCTCCTCGTTGGGAAGCGGCTCGCCAAGCATGTCTATCTTGTTATCCTTAATATAGCTGAATACCTTGTCCTGAAGCAGTTTGTTAATCTCGTCGGCCTTGATTGACTTGCCGTACATTTTCTGAACCAGGCTCATGGGAACCATACCCGGACGGAAGCCCGGCATCTGAACCTTTTTCTTGGCATCTTTGAGCGCCTTGTCTACATTCTCCTGATAATCAGCCTTCTCCATGCTGACGGTAAGCAGGCCCTGTACCTTGCTTACATTCTCAAACTTTACGTTCATTCTCTCTTTATAGTGATTGTTATTTCGCTTTTTTAATTAGGGTGCAAAATTAGTTCAATTCCTGCAAACGGAGAAATAATTGGGATTTTTTTGTACCTTTGCACTATTATGGAAGAGATTCTAGAGCAAGCGCCAGACCACAAGATGGTTCTCAGGACAGAGAATCTTGTAAAACGCTACGGTAAGCGCACCGTGGTGAATCAGGTCTCGTTCGATGTAAAGCAGGGAGAAATTGTGGGACTGTTGGGACCTAACGGAGCCGGCAAGACCACATCATTCTATATGACCACAGGTCTTATCACTCCTAACGAAGGTCATATATATCTGGACGAACAGGATATAACCAATTACCCCGTTTACAAGCGCGCCCGTGCAGGTGTAGGCTACCTGGCTCAGGAGGCCAGCGTTTTCCGCAAGATGAGTGTTGAGGACAACATTGCCTCGGTACTGGAACTTACCGGAAAGCCCCTGGATTACCAGCGTGAAAAGCTTGAGAGCCTTATAGCCGAATTCCGTTTGCAAAAGGTACGCAAGAACCTGGGTGACCGTCTGTCTGGTGGTGAGCGCCGTCGTACCGAAATAGCCCGCTGCCTTGCCATTGAGCCTAAATTCATTATGCTCGATGAACCTTTTGCCGGCGTTGACCCCATAGCAGTTGAGGATATCCAGCAGATTGTCTGGAAACTCAAGGACCGCAACATAGGCATTCTCATAACAGACCATAACGTACATGAGACCCTCAGTATAACAGACCGCGCATATCTGCTTTTTGAGGGACGCATTCTGTTTCAGGGAACCCCCGAGGAGTTGGCCGACAACCCCATAGTAAGGGAAAAATACCTGAGTCAAAGCTTTGAGCTCAAAAAAAAGAATTTCCAAAAGTAGAATGAAGGCTTTCAGACACATATTGGCTGTAATGGCTATTCTGTCTGTCTTTTCTTCAGGTTACGCCATTCAGGTCCGGAGAGTTCCCGGATCAATCTATTATGATGCCCCTCCGGCCAGTCATGACAACCCGGTTCTTTGGACAGCCGGCCCCGTCCCTATGACCAAAGCCGCGCTCCCCGGAGCATATGCCACAAAAGATGCCCTCAGGACAGGCACTCCCGAATGTCTGGTAGTCCTGGCCGACTTTAATGACAGGCATTTTACCACACAGGACACACTGGAACTAAGGAACTATTACCACAGGTTTTTCAACGAGTCCGGCTTTACGCCCAATTACCCGTCCATCTATAAGGGGGGTTATCCTATTGGTCCGGCAACAGGCTGTGTAGCCGATTATTTCAGGGACCAGTCATACGGCAAGTATGCCCCCACATACAATGTTGTCGGCCCTATCCATGCTTCAAAAGGATACGCTTACTACGGCAAGAACGATGCAGGCACTCGTAAACTGGTCCGCGAGCTGTGCGATTCCCTGGTTGCCCGCAATATGGACCTTACCAAATACTCCAATAACGGAAACATAGACCAGTTCATCTTTATTTATGCCGGTAAGGGCGAAAACTATGACGGTGCCGATGTAAACAACATTTTCCCGCAGTCCGATACCATCAGGAACTACAACGGATACAAATTCATTACATACGCCTGCTCATGCGAACTGTTCTGGGACAGTGACACCATTATTGACGGCATAGCAAACATTTGTCACGAGATTTGCCACACCCTGGGCCTGCCCGATTTTTACAACACAAACTATTCGGACAACGTAAGCACCCAGTCAATGGGTTACTGGAGTCTTATGGATTACGGGAATTATGAGAACCAGGGATTTACGCCGGTTGGTCTTACTGCTTTTGAAAAGTATTCCCTAGGATGGCTGGAACTTGAAGAGATTCTCTCCCCCGGTTATTACGCTTTAGCCGACATCAACCAGAAACAGAACCCCGATGCAGGAATCCATACTGCCTACAGGATCAACACACCGCAGGAAGACTCGTTCGTTGTACTTGAGAACCACCTCCAAACCGGTTGGTACAAGTATCACGCAGCACAAGGTCTTATGGTCACCGTGGTCAGATATGACCGCAACTGCTGGACCGGGAAAAGCATAAACACCAGCACCGATGTTACCCAGAAACGTTATCATCTGCTGCCAGCCGACAACAACTACAACCAGAACACAAACCAAGGAGACCTGTTTCCATATCAGAATGTTGACAGTATAACCACAAAAGGTCAGCCGGCACTTATGGTTTACAGATCCCAACCCCAATACTCCGTTTACAATATACGCAAGGAGGGCGCTACAGTATCTTTCTTTGCAGGTAAGGACAGGGTATCAACCGTAAGTCACAGTTCGGCCCAGGATATATCAATTGACATCCAAGACGGTCAGTTGCTGGTCACAGCTCCTACAGGCACACCGTTAACCGTGCATGACATATCGGGAAAGACAATACTTGAAACTCTGACTACCGAACCGGAGCAACACATCAATCTTCCCGGTCGCGGCATCTGGATCATCAAGTGCGGCAACAAGACCCGAAAAATTACTTTTGGCGAATAAAAATATTGATGGGAGTACCGCTAAAGTCCCACTTTTCGCGAATCTTGTTCTCCAAAAAGCGCTTATAGGGATCCTTAACGTACTGCGGCAGGTTTGCAAAGAATACAAACGAAGGTATTTGCGGACCCTGCAACTGGGTGCAGTATTTAATCTTGATATATTTTCCCTTGATTGATGGTGGCGGATAGGCCTCGATCAAAGGCAGCATCTCGGCATTAAGCTTGCCGGTCGATACGTGGTTGGTCTTATGTTTGTACACATCCTTGGCACATTCCAGCACCTTAAGTATGCGCTGCTTTTCAATGGCCGATGTAAACACAATGGGGAAATCCACAAACGGAGCCAGACGCGAACGTATGGCATCCTGATAGTTCTGCATCACCTTGGCCGAGCGGTCCTCAATCAGGTCCCACTTGTTGACGACCACCACAAGACCCTTCTGGTTCTTGATGATGAGTGATACTATATTCATATCCTGGCTCTCAATACCGCGTGTAGCATCAAGCATCAGCACACATACATCACTGTTCTCGATGGCACGGATGGAACGCATCACGGAGTAGAACTCCAGATCCTCCTCAACCTTGCTCTTTTTGCGTATGCCGGCGGTATCAACCAGATAAAAATCAAATCCAAATTTGGTATAACGGGTATAGACCGAGTCACGTGTGGTACCGGCAATATCGGTCACAATGTTGCGATCCTCACCAATAAAGGCGTTTACTATTGAGCTCTTACCTACATTAGGACGGCCCACAACCGCAAAACGGGGTATATCCTCATCGGTCTGGGAATCGGCCTCGGCAGGCAGCTTGCTTACAATCATGTCCAAAAGTTCACCTGTCCCGCTACCGTTTGCAGCCGAAATGCTTACGGGGTCACCCAGACCAAGGCTGTAAAATTCGGCGGCGGCATACTGCAGGTCAAAGGTATCCATTTTGTTGGTTACCAGTATGACCGGAGTCTTGGAGCGGCGCAGTATACCTGCAACCTCATCGTCCAGGTCCGTTACACCGTTCTTTATGTCAACCAGGAAAAGTATCAGGTCGGCCTCTTCGATGGCAATATTGACCTGCTTGCGGATCTCCTCCTCAAACACATCGTCCGAGTTTACCACCCATCCGCCGGTATCAACTACCGAGAAAACGCGGGTTCCCCACTCGCACTTGCCGTACTGGCGGTCACGGGTAGTTCCGGCCACATCGTCAACAATAGCCTGACGGGTCTGTGTAAGTCGGTTAAAGAGTGTTGATTTGCCCACATTGGGACGGCCTACTATAGCTACCAGGTTGCTCATGATTGTCAGATTTACATATTATTCCTGTCCGTAACCAAAGTTGCGGAGTTCGCGGTCGGAACTGCGCCAGTCCTTATCGACCTTGACAAACAGCTCCATGAATATCTTTTTGCCAAAGAATTTTTCCAGATCCTTGCGAGCTTCAATTGCCACACGTTTAAGTGCCTGGCCCTCATGTCCTATCAGGATTCCCTTTTGTGATTCACGCTCCACATAGATAACGGCGTTTATCACAATACGAGAGTGGTTCTCGCGGAACTGCTCCACCACCACCTCGACCGAGTATGGAATCTCCTTGTCATAATGGAGCAGAATCTTTTCACGGACAATCTCCGATACAAAAAAGCGGGCGGGCTTATCGGTCAGCTGGTCCTTGTCAAAATATGGCGGGCACTCGGGAATAAGTTCATTAACGCGCTTAAGCACGGTCTTTACTCCGAATGCTGTTGCTGCCGATATTGGAATTATCTCGGCATTTGGCAGTTTTTCATGCCATGACTCCACCAGCTTTACCAGGTTTTCCTCATCGGTCAGGTCAATCTTGTTTATTATGACCAGCACCGGCACCTTCATTTTGGCTACCTTTTCCAGGAACTCGCTGTTCTTGTCGGCCTTTTCGACCACATCGGTCATGTAAAGCAACACATCGGCATCGACCAGAGCCGATTCCGAGAATGCCAGCATTGACTCCTGCAGTTTGTAGTTGGGTTTGAGCACACCGGGGGTATCGGAGAACACAATCTGTGACTCCTCGGTATTTACAATACCCATTATCCTGTGACGCGTGGTCTGCGCCTTGAACGTGGCAATGGATATATGCTCACCCACCAGCAGGTTCATCAGTGTTGACTTGCCTACGTTAGGGTTACCCACAATGTTTACAAATCCGGCCTTATGCATAGGAAATCCGTTTATGGTAAGAGTCAAAAAAAACGCATCTTAATGGGATGCGTTTTTCGTTCTTGGTTTATTCAGCGGCTGCTTCCTTGACTACTGCCAACTTGCCTCTGTAATAACCGCACTCACCGCATACTGTGTGATAGACGTGCCATGCTCCGC
>CACWIN010000018.1 GCA_902760965.1 uncultured Bacteroidales bacterium
CCTCCTTTTTACAACAAAGGTTGGGAAACGACCGTAGTTTAGCAAATTCTTCACATAGTTTTATTCTAGCGCAAACTTAGAGTCCCCTTTGTGCCCCTCTGATTTGGTAAAATAAAATTAATGCAGTACTTTTGAAACAATTATTAACTATTAGTGTTTATGAGAAAATTATTTACCCTACCTGTTTTGTGTCTTGTGGCCGGAATAGCATGGTCACAGGATATTCCGGAGTACTGTTTGGAAAACTATGCCGCACAACATTACGTGCATGACTTTGTGTACGATGACAATGACTACACATACACAAAGATCCTGGATTACTGCGATCCCGAACCCTTAAGGTATTACAAGTATGACGGCTACCGCAAGGACCAGCCGCTGCCTGCAAGCATTGAATTTGCAGCAGCAGCCCAGGATGCTCAAGGCCTCCTTACCGTAAGTGAGAACGAGGATTATACAGATTCACTTACATACGTCATTGAGCAAGGAGCCACCGCATACGACATCTACAACCTGATCCCGGGCCGAACCTACTACTATAAAGTGGAATACCCGGACCAGGGCGGCGGGTCTATGACAATAGCCAAAACGGGCGCATTCAAGACCACCGGAACCCTGCGCATGCTCAAGGTTGACGGAATTTTCAACGTCCGTGACATGGGCGGTTGGACAGGACTTGGCGGCAACCAGATCAAATACGGAAAGCTGTTCCGCGGTTCAAGAATGACCTGGAACGGTTCCGGAACCGAAATGATCACAGCCCTGGGCAAGCAGCAAATGCTGGATGCAGGAATCCGTGCCGACCTGGACCTGCGCACAAGCAGCGAGCGCAACATCAGCTCATCGCCTCTTGCCAAGAACACAGGCGCCAAGGTTGACTACAACTACATTGACGACTCCTACAAGAGCCGAATATCAACATTTGACCAGTCCGATGCCAGCATCCGTGCTATCAAATGGATAATCAGCGAATTAAAGAAAGACAAACCCGTATATTTCCACTGCTCGGTAGGTGCTGACCGCACAGGTACCGTAGCATTCCTGATAGGTGCCCTTTGCGGAATGAGCGAGGACGCCCTGGCCAAGGAGTTTGAGCTCACCTCATTCTCGGCCGATTCGGTTGTAACCAGCGGCAAGATTGAGGACCTGAGGCGTCGCAGAACCTATGACGGCCGTTTTGACAACAACGAGGCCGATTACAAATACGCCCTGCTTATAGATAAGGTAAAGGCCTTGTCAGGCACCAACCTGCAACGTAAGGTTTACAATCACCTAAAGACCGGCGTAAGCGGCAACTCAATTTCTGAGGGTGACCTGGATTGGCTAATCAAGTATCTGGTTGATTACGCCATAGTAAAGACCGTAAGCATAAACAAGACCCGCCTTGCCATGAATCCCGGCGAGACCTTCCAGCTTACCGCTAAAGTTACTCCCGCAACCGCAACCAATCCTACAGTTACATTCACCTCATCAAACCCGGGTGTGGCAACCGTAACCCCCGAAGGCCTTGTAACCGCATTGCGCGGCGGTACCGCCCGTATCACTGCAACGGCCGACGGTGTTTCCAAGACAATGACCGTAACCGTTCCTTTGGTTGAATCATACCTGCCCGCTACCGTTCAGGCCAACGGCAAGTCATGGATAACATCCACCAATATTATCACAAACGGCTCATTCGAGTACGGCGGTTATTTTGCAAACTGGACCGCAGCCAACGAGTGCGAAATGAGTCTAACCAACTTTGACATAGTCAATTTTGAGAATTCTGACAGTGTTTACGTACAGTCCAAGGCCAACGGCGATGAAACATCGGCCAATTCAATCCGTACGCTCTGGAAAATCACAAACGGCAAGACATACGCGTTCGGTTACAGGATAAAGAACTCAACGGACATCCAAACCACAGAGAATCAAAATATCGCAACCAGCCTTATAAAGCTTGATCCGTCAATCTATGCCGGCGCTGATGACTTTATCTGGGACGATGACCAGGATTCCGTTTATTTCCGCCCAATGCCCATTCCAATGAGCGGTAACAGCCAGTCTCTTGCCCTTGAGTATCCCTCGTATGACGGCAACTGGACCGATGTAATCTACGTGTTTACAAACACTGACGGATATCCCTACCTGCAGTTCCTGGCAACACACCTGAGCCAGAACGGCAACAACACCTGCTTTGACAATTTCTTCCTGACGGAGGTGACCGAGGACGAAACCTTGGCCCCCACAATCAAGGCGTCACTCAAAAATTCCGATGCATTTGACCTTTCGGGCCGTGCAATCCAAATCCCGCAGGAGGGCATTATGATAATTGACGGCAAAGCCTATTTTAAAAGTAACCGCTAATCAGATACGGAAATGAAACATACCTATATATTAATGGCCATGGGTGTTTGCCTTATGGCTTCGTGCTCAAACCAGAGCAGTGATTACAAGACAATGGTCAGTGAGGATTGCCTTACCGACGTAGTAATGAGCATTGACGATTTTCAGTTTGATGAGGGTACCCGCACCTCAATAAGCCCCAACGGCGAGTTCCTTTGGAGCAAAGGTGACCGGATAGGAGTGTGGCCTACAATGTCCCAGGATGAAGGCATAGCATCGCAGGTGCTGTTCCAGGCCGCATCGGGCAATGCAAACAGCGTAAAGTTCAACGGTAGCGGATGGGGTCTTGTTCCCAATCGCCTGTACTACGCATATTATCCCTACCAGGAGGATGCAACAGCAAATAAAGTGGTAGCCGTTTACAGCAACAGCCTGACTCAGGTTGCCATAAACAGCACCGCTCATCTGTCAGTGAATGACTTTATGTACACCAGCGCCACAACCCCCGAGGCCGGTAACACCGCACAGTTCCAGTTCCACCATTTTGGTAGTCTGGCCAAGATTGACATTACTCTGCCCGATGTAGAGAACACAGGCTACCTGAGGACCGTAATCATTACCGCAACCGAGCCGGTTTTCCCCGTAGAGATGGAGTACAATCCTACATCCTTGGAGCCGGAGCCTACAGTATTGTCATATACCGATACCCAGACCATTACACTGGGCAAGGACAGTAAAGGACTTGCTCTTGACAAGAACAACTCCATATCGGTTTACCTCCTGATTGGTGCAACAGACCTTACCGGCAAAACCCTGCAGGTTGATGCATTTGACGGCCGAAACTCATTTAGCGGCATATTCAACGGCGGCAAGCAGCAGAGCGGACACGGCCGCAAGTACTCAATTGATGTATACCGCATGAATCCTGACAACACCGTTGACCTTGGACTTCCCAGCGGAAAATTCTGGGCAGCATCCAACCTGACCGTGAACGGTCTGGCCCAGAACGAGAGCGACCTGGGCGACTATTACGGCTGGGGCGAGCTGGAGCCTTACTACACATCACTTACCGTTAAGGGCGAGGGCGACATAACCGTAACCTGGAAGGATGGTTATGACGGCTACACCCAGGCCAGCTATGACAAGAACACACAGAGAGGCCAGTACAGCTCAGGTTATCTTGGTGAGGCCGATGACGCCGCCGCACAGACCCTTGGCGGATGCTGGCGCATGCCTACAGTCATAGAGCTGAACGAACTTGATGCAAACTGCACAGCGGTAGGATCAACAATGAACGGTGTGCCCGGTGTACTCCTTACCAGCAAGATTAACGGCAACACCATGTTCATTCCGTCAACCGGATACATTTCGGGCACAACATTCAAGGGATACACCTCAAGCAGCCCCGGCGCACGTTTCTGGCTCCTGGATTGCAACAACGGGACCACAGCCCTGCAGCAGCTGTACAGCAGTTCAAGTCCCAAACTTGAGTACGGCACGCCAAAGGACAAGTTCCGCGGTACGCCTATACGTCCCATCTATGTTCCTAATGATTAATTTGCATAGTTTTGGATTTAAAGTATTACATTTGCTCTGACTTATAACCTTTTCTGCTTATGAGAAAGATAAATTTTCTTTTTGCTTTGACCTTGTTGGCGGGATCCGTAAGTTCACAGGATATCCCCAAGTATTGTCTGGAAAATGACACTGTAAATCATTATCTTAATGATTTTTCGTACGATACCATCCCGGACCTTAACGTATCATATATCCTGAACTATCTGGATACCACATGCAGTTTCAGGCAGGACTGGCCCAAACCGGTTGAACTTAAATGGACAGCCCAATCCGGCATTGATTCACAATGGATTGAGGTGAGTGAATCGGACCAGTTTACAGAACCAATGACCTTTCAGGTAAGCAAGGAAGCCAGCGCATATGAGATATACAACCTTATCCCAGGCAAGCATTACTATTACAGGATTGCCGGAACCAAGGACGGAGCCGATACCCAGATTGGCAACGGCCAGTTTGAGACCACCGGATTCCTGAGGATGCTCAGGGCCGATGGCACGCTGAACGTACGTGACATGGGTGGTTGGACAGGTCTTGGCGGACACAAGATTGCATACGGCAAGCTGTTCCGCGGAGCCAGGCTCAAATATGACGGAAAGTCCACAAATGCCCTGACCGATGAGGGAATAGCCGCAATGCGTGATGCCGGAATCCGCGCGGAACTGGATTTGCGCAGCAATTCAAATGTGCCGTCGTCAGTATCGGCACTGGCAGTTCAGGATGGGAACGGCAAGTACGATGTTGACTTTAAGCTGGTAAGCTCGTCGGTCAATGCCCGTATGCTCAACTATGACAAGAACGATGCCAATATTATTGAGCTAAAGTGGATAATAAGCGAACTAAAGGCAGGAAAGCCAGTCTATTACCACTGCTCAATGGGTGCCGACCGTACCGGAACCCTGGGCTTTTTGATTGGTGCGCTGCTTGGCATGAGCGAGGGTGACCTGGCCAAGGATTATGAGATAACCACCTTCTGCTCAAAGTACACAGGTGAGAATCCCACCAGCCCCACGCCGTTTGCCCGCTTAAGGAACTACACCGGCAAGATGGGCTCGGTTGACAACAACGCCAGTACCAAGCAGGAGTACATGTTCGCCCCGCTCATTGACAAGCTCAATAAATTGTCGGGCAACACTATACAGCGCAAGATCTATGACTTTTTCAAGAAGGGCGTTGAGGGCTACTCAACCAAGATATCGGAGGCCGACCTGGATTGGTTCATAGATTATATGGTTGGTTACAAGATGGTCAAAAAGGTAACCCTTAAGGGCACCCAGTCACTCAAAGTGGGTGAACAGACCAAACTGGTACCCGGACATACGCCTGTTGACGCAACCGATACCACATACGTATTCAAATCAAACAACAAGGATGTGGTAACAGTTGACCAGAACGGCGTTGTGACAGCCGTAGCACCCGGATTTGCATATGTAATTGCCACTATTGACGGCTTGTCCAAATCCCTTAAGATTACTGTTACGGCCGATGAAACCCAGGTGATTGATACTCCCGCCGATGAGGAACCGGCTTATGCCAAAAAGTTCAATATGGCGGGGCAGGAGACTGACGGTGCAGCTCAGGGAATGTTCATTATGGACGGAAAAACGTATTTGAGAATTGAGAATTGAGAATTGAGAATTGAGAATTGAGAATTAACCCTAAACTTATTAATAAATGAAACAGATCAGATTTTCTTTAATGGTTCTTGTGTCACTCTTTATGGGTGCAACAGTATTGACATCATGCGGTGCATCGGGTGCCGCCGGTAAACAGAAAGGTATTGTCCTTCAGGAGGGCGACCGTGCAACTCTTATCAACGAGAACGGTTACACCACAATCGTATTCCCCGATAAGATCACATCCGATGACATGGCTATCTACGACACCGATTTCCGTGGATACCTGCTTAAGTCAAACGCTCCCATTGACAACAGCGGAAACCAGTATGACAGCTACGGCATTTACTACTACCTGCACAATTCAAAGGAGTGGCTCCATCAGGGTATCTATGAGAACCCTTATGAGATGCAGATTTCAAGAATCAAGTCAATCAAGATTGCCAATGACCGCATGCGTCTGAGAGAGTTCAACGAGCAGATGCCTTTGCTCAACAACTCAAAGGAAAAGAAGAGCGACCAGGGTTATCAGGACGAGATTATGTTCGGTAACAGCTACTACATCTTTATTGACATCACAATGAGAGACTGATCATTCAGTCATATATGGTAAAGAGAATCATTTTTGCAGCGGTAGCTTATCTTGCTTTGGCAGGCAGTTGTGCTTTTGCGCAAAAGAATGCCGATGCGCCAATGGTATTTGTTCCGCAATGGACCCCCCAGGCCCAGTTTGCAGGATATTACGTGGCCTTGGAGAAAGGTTTTTACGATGAGGAGGGCATCAATGTAAGGATTGAACATCCCACCACCACGTCATCGGCCATGGACCTTATGAAAAACGGTGAGGCCCAGATTACCACCTTGCAGCTTACGCAGGCTTTGGAGGAGATTGATGACGGAACGCCAATGGTAAACATCCTGCAGACATCAATGAACAACGGCCTTGTAATTGTGTCACGCCGCAATATGAATCCTATGGACCAGAAGGGCTCCAGGGTGGGTATATGGAGCGTTGGCTTTGGGCAGATGGCAATATGCATGTCAAACATGGAAAACCTGGATTACCAGTGGATTCCGTTTGCCGGAAACGTGAACCTGTTCCTGGTTGGCGCACTCGATGCCACACTGGCCATGAGTTACAACGAGTACTATCAGATACTCCAGTCCGGTTACAAGATTGATTACAACCATGTTTACCGCTTTAGCGAGCACGGATATAACGTTCAGGAGGACGGGGTCTGGATACGGACCGATGTCTATAAGAACAATACCGATAAAGCCCAGGCGTTTGCACGTGCCAGCCGCAAAGGCTGGGAGTGGGCAGCTGAGCACGAGGAGGAGACCCTGGATATAGTAATGGATTATTGCAAAAGGTACAACATAGGCACCAACAGGATAATGCAGAAACTCATGCTTGAGGAGATTCTCCGTTTGCAGCTGGACCGTGAATCGGGCAATAGGGAGTTCCGCCTGCGTCCTGACATGGTTGAGACAGCCAGTTCCCTTTTGTATGACAACGGGATGACAAACAGATTGTTTACAATTGATGATCTTTTGGCAAAATGACAGATAACATACCGGAAACCCAAAACAATGAGATAACCCAGGAATCCCAGACCAGGTCGCTTTCAACCCGACTCAGTTTCTGGATAGTAGGACTATCGGCAGTGCTGCTGGTTACGGCATTGGGAATGATGTTCTATACTGCCCGCACGGCTGTGATGGACGAGGCCGAGAAGGGCGCTTTCCGTGAGCTTGGAAACACCGTACTGCGCGTAAACTCAATCATAGACCAGGTTGAGGTTGCCGCCAACAATATGGAGGGCTTTGTGCTCAAATCACTTGACAATCCGGATGCAATGTATGAATACGCCCGTAATCTGGTTGAGAACAATCCGTTGCTTATTGGCGCATCAATATCGTTTGAACCCTATTATTATAAGGACAAAGGCCGCTATTACTCAATATATGCCAACCGATACGGCGATTCCGTACGTGTAACCCAAGAGGGAAACGACGGTTACCAGTACTTTTATATGGACTGGTATCTGCAACCCAAACTGCTTGGTGAATCAACATGGACCGAACCCTATTTTGACTATAATCCGGACAACTTTTATGCCGAGGACATATCATCGTCATACTGCAAGCCTCTCTATGACAAGGATGGCAGGTTTGTGGGCTCGCTGTCGGTTGACATATCCCTGCGCTGGCTGTCGGAGGAGATAAGCAAGGTAAAACCGTATCCCAGGTCATACAGCATCCTGATAGGTCGCGGAGGTACGTTCCTGGTGCATCCGGACTCAACAAAACTGCTGTATCAGACAATCTTTACCGAAAGTCTTGTAAATCCAGATTCACCTCTTGCCGAGCTGGGACGCGCCATGACTCAAGGTCAGGAGGGAATGAAAGTCCTTACCCTTGACGGCTGGAAAAGCCACGTGTTCTACCAGCAGCTTGACGGTACGGGTTGGGGTGTAGCTGTAATATGCCCTGACAGCGATATATTCATTGGCTTTAACCATCTGCGCAGAATGGTTATAAGCAACGTGATCATTGGACTTATCCTGCTGTTCCTGATATGCGGCAGCATGATCCGCTCCCAGCTTAATCCGCTTAAGATACTTGCCGATCAGGCCGAAACCATTGCCGAAGGTAATTTTGACAATCAGCTGCCTCCCATTAAACGAATGGATGAGATAGGACAGCTTACCCAATCGTTCGGGCACATGCAGTCGTCACTTGTAAACTACATAAACGAGCTTACCCAGACTACCGCCAAGAAAGAGCGTATTGAGGGTGAGCTGCAGATTGCCCGTGACATACAGATGGGTATGGTACCCCGAATTTTCCCACCGTTCCCGTCAAGAAAGGATGTTGACCTGTATGCGTCAATGACTCCGGCCAAGGAGGTTGGCGGTGACCTGTATGACTTTTTTATCCAGCAGGGCAAGCTTTATTACTGCATTGGTGATGTCAGCGGTAAGGGTGTGCCTGCCAGTTTGTTCATGGCTGTGGCCCGTAACCTGTTCCGCGTTGTGGCTCAGCAGGAGACTTCGCCTGCCAAGATTGCACGTCAGATAAATGACACCCTGTCCGAGGACAACGAGCAGCTTATGTTCGTGACCATGTTCATAGGTGTTGTGGACCTTAAGACCGGCAATATGGAGTTCTGCAACTGCGGACACAACCCGCCCGTAATCCTTTCACATAACGGTAACAAACCCCAGTTCCTGGAATGCGAGTCAAACACTCCAATAGGCGTTTGCCTTGGCTGGGACTTTAAGGGCCAAAAGATTGACGGCTTTAAGGATATTCCAATAGTGTTCTATACCGACGGACTTAACGAGGCCGAGAATATTGAACACGAGGAGTTTGGCAATGACCGTATGCTCAAGGTGCTTGAAACGCCTTACAAGGATGCATCATCGACTGTTGAACTGTTGCGTAACGCTGTGGCAGAACATGCTGGCGAGGCCGAGCCAAGCGATGACCTTACCATAATGTGTCTGGAGGTCAAGACAGTTAAAGATTAAAATCCGGGTGCTTATTCGTTAGGATCACCAACCACCAGACTAATAAGGCGGTTGTTGCCTTCCTGTGTCTCGGTTAGAGTGCGGCACAGGCCCTGAAGGATCATGAGCGATATCTCATCGGCCGTGGGTGAGTCAATGATTGGCTGGTCATAGTTTTCCTGTTCAACCTCAACTGCAAGCTGCTTGGATTCATCAACGAATATCCTAAAGTTTATTGGGCCGGTAAAGGGCAGGAAATGTGTGAGCAGCTCCTCGGTAATAAGCTCAAGGGTAAAGTATTTCTTGCCAAAATCGTGCTTTTTGCAATAGAACTCAATCTCGGCATTTATCTTGTAAAGGTCATAATCCTTATTGTTGACCTTCCAGATTAGGCTCATGCGGTCACGGATGAACAGGCGTGTAAGCGTGTGCTTGGGATGCTCAAATATCTGGTCCGGAGTGCCGTCCTCGGTAATCACACCGTCGTTCATGAACAGGACGCGGGTGCTTACGCTGCGTGCAAATTCAAGGGCGTGGGTTACAATAACCATGGTCATGCCCTGTTTTGCAAGGTCCTGAATTACACGGATAACCTCGGTTTCCATCATCTGGTCCAGGGCCGATGTAGGCTCGTCAAAAAGGATTACCTCCGGTTCCATGGCCAGGCATCGGGCTATCTCCACACGCTGTTTCTCGCCGCCTGAGAGCTGACTTGACATGGCGTGCTGCTTGCCTGACAGACCAACCATACGCAGGTACTCCATGGCCTTTTTCTCGGCATCGGCCGGAGTCATGTCAAGCAGACGTATAAGACCAATTGTAACGTTACCCAGAACATCCAGGTTATGGAACATACGGAACTGCTGGAACACCATGCCAATCTTGCGCCTCATTGCAGGCTTGTTGGCCTTGCGGTCCAGAATGTCCTTGCCGTTAATGAATATCTGGCCTTGGGTGGGATTCTCAAGTGCGTTTATGCAGCGCAGCAGAGTGCTCTTTCCGCTGCCTGACGGACCTATTATTGATATGACCTCACCCTTTTGTATGGACAGGTTCATGCCGCGGAACAGGTCGGTTCCGTCGGGGAATACAAGCCGTAAATTTGAGATCTCTATCATATGCGGTTCCGTTTTTTGTATGAGAACTTGCCGGCCATGATCTCAAAACTCTTGGTAATGCCAAACGCAATGCCAAAATAGAGTGCGGCAACAATTGCCAGCGGAATAAGGGAGTTGTATGTCTGGCTACGGATAAGGTCCGTAACCATTGTCATATCCTTTATTGCAATGAAACCTACAATGGATGTGTTTTCAATAAGTCCTACAGCCTTGTTCCTGAACTGCGAGAAGAACTCATCGGCAGCCTGCGGTACAAGAATGTACGCCAGGACCTGCAGCTGCTTGAATCCCATGGCCACACCGGCCTCAAGCTGTCCCTTGTCAACGCTGTCGGCCGAACGTTCTATGGCATCGGCCGCACCAACGGTAAAATAGAGCGAGAATGTGATTACAGCCACAGTCATGGCCGACATGTGCGATGTGGCAAATACCACGTAGAACATGAACAGCAGCAATACCACTATGGGGATGGACTCAATGAATTCGCAGTAAAACTCCGCAAAGCGCTTTGTTATCCGGCCCCGTTGCTTTGCAATTACCAGGAGCAGGCCTCCCAGATATCCGAACACTATTGACAGGAACGTGATTATCAAGGTGTTCAAAAGGCCCTCAAGGATAAGCATATAGCGCTTTTCCTCAAATATGTTCTGTTTTACAGTCTCACCGAAAGGCGCTTTTTGCTCAGATATGATACTGGGATCATATACGCAGAAATATACGGGGTATATGTCATACGGCTGTGAGAAGAGCAGGTTCTTTGAGCGGGCCAGAGTGGGAGTCACGTTGTTGGCAATCATGTCCAGACGACCGGACAGCAAGGCCGGTATCATGCCAACGCTGCGCATCTCAACCAGATGCACGGGCCTGTTAATGTAATCGCCAAACCTAAGCAGCAGCTCCGGCTCAAAACCCGTAACCACGTCATCGATCAATAATGTTGAGAATGACTGTCCGGTCTCAACGCCAACGTTTATGGGCTCTCCCTGTGTTACGGTGGGGTGGTATTCCTTGCGCGGGGCATCGGACCCAAACCAGTTGTTGCGGATTTGCTCCATGGTGCCGTTATGCTTTATGGAGTCCAGGAAAGTGTTGAACTGTATTTCAAGGACAAGGTCGGTCTGACGGAATACCATGGCCGATGTGTCATGTATGGCAACAGGAGTTTGGTAGTGGCGGATTCCGGGATTTTTGCTGAGCAGGTCATTGCTGCCGTTGCTCATGCATACAAAAGCGTCAATCTGACCCTTTTTAAGTGCAAGGCACATCAGGGACAGGTTTTCATAGTATAGGATCTGGGCCTGCGGATAGACGCTGTGGATGGATTTTTCAAGGGTTGTTCCAACAAGCGCGCCAATCTTGCAGTCCTGGGGTATATTAACGTTTGCAGGCTGCTCCTTGCGGGAACAGTCTGTAAACAAAAGGCATAAAGCCAGCAGGAGCCCTAAGCAAAGGGCAATACTTTTACGCATTCTTAATCTCAAACAGATTCAGAAAGCCGGTCATCATGAATACCTGACGGATCTCATCATTTATGTTCAGGATAACCACCTTTCCTCCCTTTGCGGCGGCCTGTTTGCGCAGTGTAAGCAGTATGCGCAGGCCCGAGCTGGATATGTAGCTCATTTCGGTGCAGTCCAGTATAAGTTCCTTATCGGCATTTTCCATGAGAGGCTCAAGCTTTTGGCTTACCTCCTGTGATGAAGGGGTGTCAAGTCTTCCAACAAGTTTTGCTGTCATTGACTGCTCCGTCTGTGTAATTGTAACTTCCATTTTATGCTTGTTTTTATTTTATTGACTTAGTTAGAGTAAGGATATTCTTTCCGTCCTTGTATTCATAGTTTACGGTATCCATGATCTGCTTGACCATGTATATGCCAAGTCCGCCAATAGGCCTGTCCTCGACCGAAAGGTCAATATTGGCATCCTGTTTTGCTGTGGGGTCAAACGGTATCCCTGAATCACTGATTACAAACTTTATGGTACCGTCCTGAACAGTTGCGTCAATCTGCACCTGCCTTTTTGAGCCTTGCGGGTAAGCGTAAAGCATTACGTTTGACACAGCTTCCTCCATAGCCAGGTTAAGGCTCATGGAGACCGACATATCCAGACCTGCCTGTTCGGCAATCCCGTCTATGAATTCTGCCAACTGAGGTATCTGCTGAATGTCATTGTCAAGGACAAGTTTGCTTTCCATAAACGCTTTTGTTTTGACAAACACAAAAATAGAGCATTATTTTAAAAAACAAAAGTACCGACGCCATTTTGTAGCCGTCGGTACTTAAATATGTTTAACCGTAAGGATTATTTACGGTCAATAAGCATGAAAGAGAGCTGTCCTGATGCGCAAAGCTCGCCATCGATGGTGGCTTTTGCCTCGACAGCCACAAACATGTCGCGGTTGCTTATAATCCTGGCCTTTACAATTACCTTGTCGCCCGGGTGAGCGCTCTTTTTGAACCTGACCTTATCCATGCCGGCATAGAGCGCCAATTTGCCTATGAGCCTCTCGCCAAACAAAAGCACGCTGCCCTGAGCCATTATCTCGCACAGAATCACTCCCGGCACGATTGGGAATCCGGGAAAATGACCGTGTGTGTAATAGGGGTCATCGGGGATGGTGTATTCTGATTCGGCGTTGCCGTCATCGTCCATGCGTGTACGGTCCACAAGGAGCATTGGGTCCCTGTGGGGCATGTACTTCATGAGTTCTTCCTTATCCAGCTCAATCATGATAACGGTGCAGTGCTACTGCGGCATTGTGTCCGCCAAATCCAAGTGAGCAGGACAGGGCATACTCGGCCTGAACCTTGCGGGCGGTATTGGGAATGTAATCCAGGTCGCATTCGGGATCGGGCTCCTTGTAACCTATGGTTGGAGGCAGAACGCCCTCATGGAGTGCCAGGGCCGATGCAATGAGCTCAACTGCGCCGGTTGCACCCAGCATGTGGCCGTGCATGGACTTGGTGGAGCTTATCATTACCTTGCGGGCCTGCTCCTCGCCAAGGGCAATCTTAATGGCCTTGGTCTCGCAGGCGTCGTTCATATGGGTTCCGGTGCCGTGGGCGTTTATGTAAAGCAGGTCATTGTTGCTGTAACCGGCCTCCTGGAGCGCCAGGGTGAGCGATGCGGCTGTGGTTGAGCCGTCGGGACGGGGAGCGGTGTAGTGATATGCATCGCAGGTGTTGCCGTAACCCGAAACCTCGGCAATTATGTTGGCACCGCGCTTAACGGCGTGCTCGTACTCCTCAAGAATAAGGATACCGGCGCCCTCGGCCATTACAAAACCGCCGCGACGTGCATCGAACGGGAGGCAGGCCTCAAGCGGGTTCTCGGCTGTTGTAAGGGCTTTCATATTTGCGAATCCCCCTATTGCCAGCGCATTTACTGCGGCTTCGGTGCCTCCGGCTATGATTGCATCGGCCAAACCGTACTTTATGGCGCGGAATGCCTCACCAACTGCGTGGGTACTTGTGGCGCAGGCCGATACTACCGGCAGGCAGGGGCCTTGGGCGTTGAACTTGATTGCTATGTTGCCGGCGCCCAGATTGCCTATCATCATGGGGATAAACAGCGGAGAGATGCGTTTTGGACCTTCGTTGTTCAGTACCAGAGTCTGGTTAATGAATGTCTGCATGCCGCCAATTCCGGAACCTACGTATACTCCCAGACGGCCGGGTTCAATGTTCTCACCTGCCTTAAGGCCGCTCTGCTCCATGGCCTGGATTGCGGCGCAAATGCCAAACTGGCTGAACTTGTCGCTGCGGCGTACGCTGCCCGGATCCATACCCAGCTCGGTGGGTTTGAAATCCTTTACCATTCCGGCTACGTGGACCGAAAGCGGACCAAACTGATCCATTCCCTCGATTGTGGAAATGCCGCATCGGCCGTTAAAAAGACTCTCCTTGAATTCGTTGATGTTTTTACCGATTGACGTAATTGCGCCCATTCCGGTAATTACAACTCTCTTTTCTTTCATCTTATTTTTGTGTTATCTCATTTATTCGTGGGGTGCAAAGGTACACCTTTTTATTTATACATGAAACGACGGATGCTGCCCTTTGGCGTCTTTACGAACGGCTCGTACTTGAGTTCAAAGCCGTCAACGTGCGAGTAGGCGGGTATTTCCTGGTTCAGTTTGCTTATGTTTCCTGCCATTACGGCGTTCAGGGCGTCGTTGTCCATTCCGCTGGCGGCAACCTGGTCCAGGTTGGGAACTATCAGTGCGGTCAGGTGACCTTTGCGGTCAACAATGATTGATTCCTGAACGTAGGGCAGGGCATTCAGAACCACCTCTATCTCTTCGGGGAAAATGTTCTGGCCGTTGGCAGACAGGAGCATGTTCTTGCATCGGCCGGCCAGGAAAACGGTGTTGTCCTTGTCAATTGTACCCATATCGCCTGTGTGGAACCAGCCGTCCTTGTCAATGACCTCGGCAGTTGCCTCGGGATTCTTGTAGTAGCCGGTAAATACGCAGTCACCTTTTATTATTACCTCGCCGGGAATGTGCTCGGGATCCTCGCTGTCTATGCGGCACTCAATTCCCTCGGGTACTATCTCACCAACTGATTTCATCTTGTACTTGCCTTTTTCGCCTATGGAGATGGTGGGACATGCTTCGGTCATGCCGTAACCGGTTACGAACGGAATCTGCAACTTTTGGGCCATAAGGTCCTCAAGGTCAAATGCCATTGCGGCACCGCCGGTAACCAGCAGCTCAATGTTATCGCCGAATCCGGACATGAATATGGTGCGAAGGGCCTTGCAGTAGTCCTGGTTGTTCTTGTGGTCGGCCAGTTTCTGGCGGCCGGACTTGCTGCTTACAAATTCGCCAATGGTGTTCTCAAGCATCTTGACCAGGATAAGCGGAACTGCAAAGAATACGTTGGGCTTGACCTCGGCCAAAGCGGGTTTGAGGTAAGACGGAACGGGTGGAAGCCCCAATACATAAAGGTGCATACCAAGGCAGAGCGGCTCAACGGCATCGTACATCATACCGAAAATGTGTGCAAACGGCAGCACGCTAAGGTAAGTCTCTCCCTCGCGGTAGGGGAAGTGGCGCGGAATCAGATAAACGTTCACACTAAAGTTGCGAACGGTCAGCATAACGCCCTTGGGGTTGCCTGTTGAGCCCGATGTATAGTTGAGTGCGCACATCTCATCGGCTTCACGGTCATTGTAACCGAATTCCTCAATTTTGAATCCTGCGGGATGGGCGTCCTGCATTATCTGCTCACGCTTGTTATAAACGGCTGCGAATGTGCCGCGGCTGGCCAGCAGTTCACCGGTGTGGACATCGATGGCGCCAATCAGGTTAGGCATCTGGTCAAAGTCCATCTTATCCATCAGGCGCTTCTCGGTGTAGAGCAGCACACTGTCAGAATGGTTTACCAGGCTCATGGTATCGGCAGGGGTATATCCGTCAAACAACTGGACACCTACGTAACCGCCCGTCATCACACCCATAAAGGTCTTTATCCATCCTGCGCAACTCTTGGCGTTCAACGCAATCTTGTCACCTTTTTTAATACCGGCTGCTTTCCAGAGCAGTTGGTCCTGCTCAATCTGGGCGGCCAGCTGACCGTAGGTTGCGGAGCTGTGCTTGTAGTCGTCAAGGGCGGCATCGGTCCAGTGCTTTTTTACTGTGTTCTCAAATCTCTTGATAAAAGAAATGTCGTACATATTACTATTGATTTTTTGTGTCCCTCTACCGGGCAACCCGGTCACGGGGCGGTTAAACATTTTGCCTTAGCCGGGCAACCCGACCCCAGGCGGACACAAAAATACTCCTTCCTTGGGAGGAAATCGGGCAAAAAACGTGAATTGTGGTGAAAGAGCAGCTAAATGTGGCGAAATGGAGGGGCAGAGGGGCACAAAGGGGACGGTTCTTTTTGTGCCCCTAATTGAAGAAAACCTCGTTCAGGATACTTGTAGCTAGGGGCACAAAAAGAACCGTCCCCTTTGTGCCCCTCTTTGTGCCCCTCTTTCTGCACTTGTGACGATGTACGAGCCCTGGGGTAGGTCGCTTAGGGATTCGAATTCACCAATATATACTCCTGTTATGGTGTGGACGGTGTATTTGGGGGTTTCTATGAAAGTTGAATTTACCGGAGTATTATATAGGTAGGAGTGGGGATCCAGGTAGGTGTCCAGGTGGCAGCTTAGGCGGTTTAGGGATTTGGAGAAGCCTTTCTTTTCTTTTATTTGGTTGGGGTGGGACTGGCTGAACGCAAAGCCTCGAATGTTGGTGTCCTTGCCTACAAGGAACCAGGCGTCGGTTTCAAAGCCCGATTGGGCTTGCGGATCCTGGCCAGAGACTACGGGATCGTTCCAGGTTACGTCAACGCCGTACCACTTGTTGTCGTCCATACGCACCTCGTTCCACATGTGGGCTTCGCGCTCGGTGTTGGGGGCCGAACAGGCATCACCAATCACCAGAATTGCGGGAATGCCGGCGGCATCGGCCAGGACTTTGAATGCGCGGGCGTAACCTTCGCACACGGGCCCGCGGTCACCAACGCTGCCTTTAAGCGCGCTCATGGGACTCCTTATTATATCGGGTTCGTGCTCCTGCCCCAGGGCCGTGCTGTAGCAGTTGTGGTTGGTAAGCCAGTCATTCAGGTATTTTGCCTTATCGTAAGAGCTGCCCGCGGGCATGCCGTTCAGAATATCGGACACATACTGCTTGTATTCCAATACCGCATCCTTAAGCGCAGCCGGGTCCTGATAATCCTCAATCCTGATGTCAAAATTATCGTCCGATGTTGCATAGTACTTAAGGATAAAACTGGCATCGTAAGTGAACTTGAAATACACAACTCCATTGCCCACCTGGGCCTGTATTGCAGTGCTGGAGTGCCAGGATGATTCGTAACCAGTCCAGAATGCCTGCGGATTGTCATAATCCAGGCACATCTGCAGGTAAGGCATAAAAAGCTTCATGGTATCCTGTACCTCAGGGAGATAAGTATAGTCAGTAGCAAAATCGGTCATAAGGTAATCCATGAGTTCGGCAGTTGACCAACTTGTAGGATACTGGAATACGTATCGTGGTGTCTCCCAATGCTTTATAGGAATATAATAGCCCATAACATCGCTCTCATTAATAGTGCCGAATTGCGCAAGGGTGGGGTTCGAAAGATAGTTGTCGGCACCGTTCAGAACATCGTTCACCGCTTTTTGGTAATCATTGTAAAATTTGATAAGGTTGTCCGGCATATTGTAAATACGGTCAATAAACCTTACGGCCGAATCCTTGGGTTCTGCCAGCGACAACAACGGAGTTCTGATTGATGAGTAATTAGCAATATCACCGCCACAGCCAGTATTAAACCGGAAAATCTGGCTTGACATCTGTATAGTAATATCCTGGAGCTGATCCTGGGCATTTATGCTGAGGCACATAACAGCCAGAATTGCGGAAATAATCCTTTTCATACACTGAATAATTAGTTTCAACAAGCAAATATACAAATATTTTACTTAAGTTTGCGGCCAACCAACTAAATCACTTTTTATGAAAAGACTGTCTGTCATTATAATGTCAGCTCTGCTGGCATGCACCCAATTATTTGCAGCTCCCAGCGAAAAGATTCTTGTGTTTTTGTGCTTTGGCCAGTCCAACATGGAGGGCAATGCCGCCGTTGAGGAAATTGATGACTGGAACGGCCGCCGCTTTCAGAAAATGCTCTGTGCGGACTCCTACGGTACAGACCTGGGTAAATGGGTTTATGCCAAACCGCCGCTGGTACGCAGCAATACCGGACTAACCCCTGTAGACTATTTTGGCCGATACCTGGTTGACAGCCTTGCCCGCAGTTATCAGGTAAGGGTGGTATGCGTAGCCGTGGCCGGTTGCTCCATGAAACTTTTTGACAAGAGCACCTATGCCAATTATATAAAAGGTGAGGCCGACTGGATGCAGAACATAGTAAACAACGAGTACGGCGGAAACCCCTATCAGCGCCTTATTGATATGGCCAAACAAGCGCAAAAGACTGGCGTTATAAGTGGAATCCTTATCCATCAGGGCGAGACCGACGCCTACAGCGACGAGTGGATTAACCGTGTAAAGAAAGTTTACAACGATATCCTGACCGACCTGGACCTGAAGGCAGCCAATGTACCTCTGCTTGTAGGTGAGGTTGTTCACGAAGACCAGAACGGAGCCTGTGCCGGTGCCAATAATACCATAGACCGCGTACCAAACAAAATTCGTACCGCCTATGTGATATCATCCAAGGGTTGCCCCGCTGGACCCGACCGACTTCATTTCTCGGCCGCCGGTTACCGCATGCTGGGCAAGCGTTACGGCGCCAAAATGTTTGAACTGCTAAAAAAGAAGGGCATTCCAACGGCATCGGACGTAAATGAAATTATGGCGGAGCCAGATACTGACAATGCCCCGCAGGGAATATTCGGCATTAACGGACAGCAACTTGAGGCCCCCGTAAACGGACTCCAGATAATGGACGGCCGCAAGGTGTACTACTACAACTACTGATTTTATAGCGCTCAAAGTTGTGTGATTGGTCATATTTGCTTAACTTTGCCAGGATTCTGACGTTATGCATTTATGAAAAATTACATCAGAGAATTTTCGGACTGGTATTTTACCAGAAAAGCTCTTCCGTTCTGGGGCATCCTGCTGTTGGATTGCGTTTGCGTTTCGGTTTCGTTTCTCATTACCATTTTCCTTGCAAATTTGACCAGTGATTCATCTACAATGTTTCACAACGGCATTTTGCCTATAGTTTACGGTTATCTGGTAACGATTTTCCTTTTCTGCTGCTTTTTCAGGATTTTCCGCACATACAAGGGCGTAATAAGGTATTCAAACTTTAAGGATCTGCGCGATGTGATTTATGCCGTAACGTTGGCCTCACTTTCGTGCATTCTGGTATCGCAGACCCTTATCAATTTTGACATTGAATGCGTTATAATGTTCAAGCCCAGAGGGTATTTTCTGTTGTATGCCCTTTCAACCTTGAGCCTTATCTTTATGAGAATGCTGGTCAGAATGGTGTTTGAAAAAACCCGTTCGGTCGATGCCGCTCACGGAGTATTCATTTACGGCGTGCTTGAGGGCGGCATAAGCCTTGCCAAGAGCCTTATAAATCAGGACGTTAAAAAATATGAGCTAAAGGGTTTTGTAAGCCCGTCGGGCGATTTTGTGGGACAGAGCCTGCTGAATGTTCATGTGTATGCCGATGACGAAAATCTTATAGGCATAATGAAGGAGAACGAGGTCTCAACACTCATGGTAAGCCCTGTCCAGACAAACCATTTCCGTGACAAGCAGGACCTTATAAACAACCTGATTGATGCCGGCATAAAGATTTGGGTTGTGCCCGATGCCGAAGAGTGGGACGGCAAGACTCAGATAAGCCACAGTATGATGCATGAGGTTGAGATTGAGGACCTTCTGCCGCGCGATGCCATTGAGATCAATATGGCCGATATAAGTGACAACCTGCGTGACAAGAGGGTGTTCATTACCGGTGCCGCAGGTTCAATAGGAAGTGAAATGGTACGCCAGATTGCGCATTTCAAGCCCGCCGAGATGGTACTTGTTGACCAAGCCGAGACCCCCATGCATGACATACGCCTCATGATGGCCGAGAGATACCCCAAGATCAAGGCATACACCATTGTGGGCAGCATAACCAACAAGGAACACATGGAGTCCATTTTCAAGGCTCACAAGATAGATTACGTGCTTCACGCCGCCGCCTACAAGCATGTGCCCATGATGGAGGACAACCCCGCCATGGCCATCCAGAACAACGTTGTTGGAACCCGTATCCTTGCCGACCTTGCCGTAAAGTACAACGTAGGCAAGTTTGTAATGATATCGACCGATAAAGCCGTGAATCCCACCAACGTGATGGGTTGCTCCAAGCGTATCTGCGAGATTTACTGCCAGTCACTGAATGCTGCAATCCAGAGTGGTCGCATTAAGGGCGTAACTCAGTTCGTGACAACCCGTTTCGGCAACGTGCTTGGTTCAAACGGCAGTGTAATTCCGCATTTCCGCGAGCAGATAAAGAAAGGCGGCCCCATTACCGTGACCGATCCCAACATAGAGCGTTTCTTTATGCTTATCCCCGAGGCCTGCAAGCTGGTGCTCGAGGCCGGAACCATGGGCCACGGCGGCGAGATTTACGTATTTGACATGGGCAAGCCGGTCAAGATTGTGAATCTGGCCAAGCGCATGATTCAGCTTAGCGGAGCCAAGGACGTAAAGATTGTGTTTACCGGCCTGCGTGACGGTGAAAAGCTATACGAGGAGGTGCTGGCAACAGCCGAGAACACCGTTCCCACCGTACACCCCAAGATCATGATTGCCAAGGTGCGCGAGTATGACTACGATGTGGCCCTGAGCAACGAGGAGCGTCTGCTCAAGGCATCGTACTCCTTTGATGACATGGAGATTGTACGGATTATGAAGGAGATTGTGCCGGAGTATAAGAGTAATAGCTCTAAGTATGAGGTGCTGGATAAATGATTTCCCGATCAAAGCTCGCCTAACCGTAGCTTTTAGCGACAAAAAACAGAACGAAGTTTTAAATTGAAAATTGAATATTTGATGAAAAGGAATATCATAATTACTGGTGGCGCAGGATTTATTGGAAGTCATGTAGTGCGCTTGTTTGTGAACAAATACCCGGAGTATAAGATTATTAACCTGGACAAGCTTACATATGCAGGTAACCTTGATAACCTTAAGGATATTGAGGACAAACCTAATTATGAGTTTGTAAAGATGGATATATGTGACTTTAACGGAGTGTTGGATTTGATGCGTCGCGAGTGTGTTGATGGCATTATTCATCTTGCAGCCGAGAGTCACGTAGATCGTTCTATTAAAGATCCGTTCACTTTTGCCCAGACCAACGTTATGGGTACACTGTCTCTCTTGCAGTCAGCAAAAACATATTGGGAATCACAACCGACTCCTTATATGATGAGTCCGGACGATGGGAATAATTCTCAATTAATACCCTGCAGGTTTTATCACATCTCCACTGATGAGGTCTATGGAGCCTTGCAAATGACTCATCCTGAAGGAATTGAGCCTCCGTTCACAACTAAAGCTTCTAGCGGTGCTCATCATTTGGCTTATGGTGAGAAATTCTTTACCGAGGACCTCAAGTACCAGCCCCATAGCCCCTACAGTGCCAGCAAGGCCAGCAGCGACCATTTTGTACGCGCATTCCATGACACTTACGGCATGCCTACAATTGTAACAAACTGCTCCAATAACTATGGACCCTATCAGTTCCCCGAAAAGCTTATCCCGCTGTTTATCAACAATATCCGTCACCGCAAACCGCTTCCTGTATATGGCAAGGGCGAGAACGTGCGTGACTGGCTGTATGTAGTTGATCACGCCCGTGCAATAGATGTCATATTCCATCAGGGTAAGATTGCCGAGACCTACAACATTGGCGGCTTCAACGAATGGAAAAACATTGATATAATCAAGGTTCTAATAAATACCGTTGACCGTCTGTTGGGCAGACCTGAAGGGGCTGATATGGACCTTATCACATACGTCACAGATCGTGCCGGTCATGACCTTAGATATGCCATTGATTCAACCAAGTTACAGCGTGAGTTAGGGTGGGAACCCAGCCTCCAGTTTGAAGAGGGTATTGAAAAGACTGTAAAGTGGTACCTGGATAATCAGGCGTGGGTTGATAATGTGACCAGCGGCGAGTACCAAAAGTACTACGATTCAATGTACAAAGGAAGATAACCGTCCCCAATGGCTCGCTCAAGATAAAATGGAGAATTTAAATTGGTTTGCTTTGCGCGCGTTCTGGAACAAGACCCAAAGCCTGATAGATCAGATCAATAAGGCTGGGTTCAAAACCTATTACGCAATCCGCACAATAGACAGCATGGAAGGCGGCAACCTGGAGTATAAACAGGAACCACTCATGTCGGGACTGCTGTTTGTGCAGTGCACCATGGACTGGCTGCAGAATTTTAAGCAAAAGCACATAAACCAATTCATGATATACACCGATGCTGCGACCGGCAAGCCCGCTCCAATACGCGACAGCGAGATGGATGTATTCATCATGGTAACATCTGCGCAAAACAATGACGGACAGCAAGTTATAGAGGTCCTTGAACCCAAACCACAATACGCCAAGGGTGATTTGGTTCGCGTAACCCAAGGCCTGTACAAAGGTGCCACCGGCATAGTTAAACGCATCAAAAAAGACCGCAAACTATTAGTCTCAATATACGGCGTAGCCGTTGTGGCGATTAGCCACATTCCGATGTGTTACTTGGAGAAAATTTGAGGCCATTGGGGACGGTTCTGTTTGGCTCGTTTTTAACAAACGTGCCAAACAGAACCGTCCCCAATGGCGCGTCCCCAACAGCATAAACCTCCCCAGGGAATCGATAGCTGGGGAGGTTTGAGGCTTTTGCCAAAGATTGTTAATCTTTAGCTCCGCCCCTTTTCATGGAACTAGATATGCCTAGATATTAGACTAGAGTTATCCCATGGCAAGATTCTAATGGTATTAGATTTGATCTGATACCAATTGTTTACAATGATGTTACGAAAAGATATATTATAAATCTATGGAGATCAATTAAATAGCATAGCAACATCCGGTTGGATCCAGACGTTCTCTACGTTCTTAAATAAATAGTGATGGTTCTGATTACTGCCGATGCCAATAAACCGGCCAGCCAAAGCAGATAATGGTAAGATTTTTTTAATCATAATCAGGTTTAGAAATTAGTATGTATTAGAGCCGCACATCGTTGAGCGACATAGCAAATTTATGTAGCCGCATATTGTTACGCAAACTTCATGGTGAATAGTTTATAAGATTAACATAATTTTAACAATTGGCATTTTTTCTTGCCGATTGATAAAAACTTTTCATATCTTTGACCAAAACAAATATCAAAATCAGCAAATAAACTCTATACAGAGCGGCGTCAGCCGCTGTGAAGTAGGAAAACGATTAAAAATATAGATAACAAAAGAGAAAAAATGATGCCAAACGGAACCGTCCCCAATGGCCCCGAATGTTAAAAACGAGCCAAACGGAACCGTCCCCAATGGCACTAAAAATTCAAAAACTATGAAAACAAAGAAACAAACGCGAGAACAGAAAATTCTGGAAGCTTCCAGAAAGTCTTCAAGAACGGTTTCGTCTGCTAGAGCATTTTTAATCTCAGCTGGAATCATTACTGAAGATGGTGAGTTATCTCCTATTTACAAGTAAAAGAGAAATGATTTAATCCATGAATAAATATTAAGTTTGCAAAACTATGGAACCTAAAACAGGAAAAATTGAGATTCATATTACCGGTAAAAACGGTAATGAAGTTCTATCCCCTGATAATTTTGATATCAGGGAGGTTAGGAAATTGCTTGATGGAATAGAGGATATGCTATTCCCAAACAGCAAGACAGGACGACCTACAATATCATATAGTGTAGAATCCGGTTCTGTCAAGAACGTATTCAGAACAAGTTTACAGGCTGTAGCATCTTTTACTGCAGTCTTGAATATGATAGCATCAGAGCAGTCAATAGATAATCTTGAAGTAACCACAGCCAGGGCCTTTGAAACGATACAGCAGTCTGCTAAACAGAGCAATTACTCTTTTGAGTTTACAACATCGCAAGTAGAAGGCGCAATACTAGAAATAACTCCCGAGACCAACTATTTCAGGAATGAGGATCTTTGGGCCGATGCAGAATTCTTCTTTTACGGTGAATTGACTGATGCCGGTGGAAAAAATGATGCAAACATTCATCTGGTAACTAAAGAAGCAGGTACGCTTTACATAGATGTAGACAAGGAATTCCTTAAACAACAGGATCAAAACATATTGTATAGGGAATATGGCGTACGTGTTCAGGGTAAGCAGAATATTGCTACTGGAGAACTTGACAAGAAAAATCTCAAATTGATAGAACTTGTTGATTATAATACCCGGTTTGATGAACAATACCTTTCTGCTCTAATATCAAAAGTGGGAAACAAGTTCAAAGGGGTTGATGTTGACAATTGGGTTAATGAAATAAGAGGAAAAGCATAACTATGGAAAACTACGCAGTATTACTTGACACAAGTTTTATTATCAGACTCTTGAGTGAGTCTGATGGACTGCATTATAATGCAGTGGCATATTATAAGTATTTCCTGGAGCATGGAATAGATATGAAATTCTCAACAATATCCATTGCAGAATATTGTGTGAGAGGAAATATCTCAGAACTTCCGCTCAGAAATTTGAAAATAGTTCCATTTAATTATGATCATGCTCAAAGGACAGGTTTATTTGCAGCAACATTATTTGCAGCTAGAAATGCCGGTAAGTTACCCGATATAAGTGAAAGGTTGCTTATACCGAATGATTCAAAACTTCTGGCACAGGCAGATTTGGATCCTGCAATTAAATACTTTGTAACCTCCGATGTTAAGGCAAAGAATACAATCTCTATTCTTAATGCAGAAAGTGGCGCACGAGTACAGCATTTGGATATTCACACTCCGGTAAATATAGCTTTTAGTGAGTTGTTTGGTTAAAAGAAGTAACTTTGCAAACAGATAAAATGTTAAAAACGAGCCAAACGGAACCGTCCCCAATGGCGCGGCGGAACCGTCCCCAATGGCACCAATGGCACTTAAATTGATGATATGAAAGGAATAGTTTTGGCAGGAGGTAGCGGGACCAGGTTGTATCCCATTACCAAGGGAGTGAGCAAGCAACTGCTACCCATTTATGACAAGCCCATGGTTTATTATCCCATCAGCGTGTTGATGCTAGCCGGGATACGTGATATTCTGATTATCTCCACACCGTATGACCTGCCGGGATTTAAGCGCCTGCTGGGCGATGGCAGTGATTACGGAGTGCACTTTGAATACGCCGAGCAGCCCAGTCCCGATGGTCTGGCGCAGGCGTTCATAATAGGCCGCGAGTTTGTGGGCAATGACTCTGTGTGCCTGGTGCTGGGCGACAACATCTTCCACGGAGCCGGTCTCTCAGCATTGCTGCGTAACGCCGTGCATAACGTTGAGGCGGAGGGTAAGGCAACCGTATTTGGCTATTGGGTAAGTGATCCGGAGCGTTACGGCGTGGCCGAATTTGATACCGATGGCAACTGCCTGAGCATAGAAGAAAAACCGGCCAAGCCCAAGAGCAACTATGCCGTGGTAGGCCTGTATTTCTACCCCAATAAGGTGGTCGATGTGGCTGCCCATATCAAGCCAAGTGCCCGTGGCGAGTTGGAAATAACCACTGTAAATCAGGAGTTTCTGGAGGCCGGACAGCTTAAGGTGCAGACCCTAGGCCGCGGATTCGCCTGGCTGGACACCGGTACGCATGACTCACTGAGCGAGGCCAGCACCTTTGTTGAGGTAATAGAGAAACGTCAGGGCCTAAAGATAGCCTGCCTGGAAGGCATAGCCTACCGTCGCGGCTGGATAACCGAGGAGCGTATGCGTGAGCTGGCAAAACCCATGCTCAAGAACCAGTACGGTCAGTACCTGCTTAAGGTAATCGAGGAGGTTAAGAACCCTGTCAATTCTGAGACATTTAGACAATGAACATAATAGAAACCCCTCTCAAGGGAGCCCTAATAATAGAACCCAAGGTCTTTAAAGACGCTCGAGGCTACTTTTTTGAAAGCTTTTCACAAAGAGAATTTGATTCATTGGTTGCGCCGATGTTAGGCCACACCGTAACGTTTGTCCAGGACAACGAGTCCATGTCAAGCTACGGAGTGATGCGAGGCCTGCATTTTCAGCGTCCGCCGTTTACGCAGAGCAAGTTGCTGCGCTGCGTCAAAGGCGCAGTCCTGGATGTAGTGGTGGATATCCGCAAAGGCAGCCCCACCTACGGGCAGCATTTCGCAGTGGAACTGACCGAAGAAAACAAGCGCCAGTTCTTTATTGACAAGGGTTTTGCCCATGGATTTGCCGTGCTGAGCCCGACGGCAGTGTTCCAGTACAAGTGCGATGAATTCTACCATCCGGAGGCGGAGGGTGGAATAAGTATCCTGGACGCTTCGCTTGGGATTGATTGGAGAATTCCTGTAGAGAAAGCAATATTGAGCGAAAAAGACACTAAGCATCCTTTATTGGCGGAGTTTGACTCTCCGTTTTAACAAATGAGCCGAACGGAACCGTCCCCAATGGCTCACCAATGGCTCATTTCGCGGTTGAGTTGATAGAGTTCGTTGGTGAACTCAGTGAAGGTGGGGGAGGTATCCATTTCTTTTAGGAGGGCGGAATGGGCACGGCCGAAACTTTGCAGCATGCTGATACAACGGCGGCGCAAAGTTTCAGCCTGCTCTATTTTTAGGCGGTTCTCAACGTAGATGCGGTCATATTGGGGCAGGGGCGTGGAGCCGGTCAGGGAGGTGGAGTTCAGGTAGGCGCGATAGTTGCTTTCCAGCCCTGTACGCTCATTGTCTATCAATGACCTGAACTCTGTTGATTTGAGTGTCTCAACCAGTGATTTTACGCATTCGTCAACCAGCGTGTCACCATGCTGGAGAATGCGCTTAACCACATATCGTTGCCTACGCTTGCCGTACTGCTCAGCCAGATAACCGCTGGTATGTCCTATCTGTTTGGCTATGCCCGGCTCATATAGCGTACCCCAGTCAAGCTGATTGTAGGCTATGGCAAGCGAGTCCATATTGCGGCCTATACCGCGCAGTTCAGTGCCATTCTGTTTCCAACGGTCCTGACTGCTCACGGAGCGCAGTGCACGGATGTAACTCTCAAGAATACTAACACACAAATTGGCTTTATCTGCCAGCCTGGTCTGGTTACTTACGGCATCTGCCAGACCATTCAGCTCCTGGATGCGCGTGTCAGCGCCTTGAAGCGAAGCGGCGTAAATAAGGCCACGCTCTAAGCGTACCTCATCAAGTATCTGCATAACGCTGCCCGGGCCGCACATAGCCGAATCACTCACCACAGCCAACGCATTTACGCGTTTAAGCTGGGCCTTGCTCATGGCAGAGCAGCCGGACATGCAGAAAAGAATTAACAGTACGTTGCACCACAACGCTATGGCCTTAAGCACTTTAACGCACTCCTTAATGACAGACTCGGTAATGTCAAGTGATTTTGGGATCTTGTTCATCCTGGTTACCAGTGCGCGGATCTCCTTGGATTGCAGCCTGACGCTTTCAGTGCTGTCAGTAAACCGCTCTACAAGGCCGGTTTCCAGATTCACTATGGCGTGGCGTTCAGCCTCACGCAAGGTTACGCACGCCTGTTCCATTGTCTCACGGTCCTTAGCGGACAATTCAGGGGCAAAACGCCCCGCATCTGCTTGGGAGAGAGCACTGGCAATCTCATCCAAGCGCAAACGCTGTTCTTTCTTCATCTTATTGGAAAAGTTGCCGCAAATGTACTATTTTCTTTATGATTATGCAAAGTTGAAAACAAATTGTGCCAAAAGGATGTTATTATTTGCAAAAAGCTTTAATATGTTGTACCTTTATATTTTCAAACCATTCTTATAGAATGGTAGTTGCAAAAACAGCGGTCTGCGGGCACTCTTGGTAAGGAGACGCAACGTATCAGCTTAGTGGGACAGAGCTGAGTAAGACCGTGATTTTCCTGACTTGCGTTGGTGATGGCCTGGTTTTTGGGGGCTTATGGGGCGCTGGTTGGGGAAAAGAGGAATTGTCCCCAATGGCACCAAATACTAGTTACATGAAATATTCAAGGAAAGAGATAGATAGGGCTGGAAAACTAATCATATCTACATCTACTGATGTGTTTGATTTGGCCGAAGCTGTTGTTAAGGTTGACGACTGGAGAAAGTTGCATTTGCCGGTTATTGAGATGTTATCGGGAGATGTCGCTAATTTACTGGCTCAGAATGGAATCAGTGTAGCTTTCTCTTCCCAGAGACTGAAACGTATGACTTCCATTAAAGATAAACTTGTACGTAAACCCGACATGGGGCTTGGAGGTGTGCAGGATATAGGTGGAGGTCGCTTTGTGTTTGACGATATGGAGTCATTACTAAAGGCTAAAGATTGCATTGCCAGTGCAACTTTCCCTGATTTCCAGTTGGATCATGAGCCATACGACTATATAAGCAGCCCCAAGGATAGTGGATACCGCAGCATCCATTTTGTATACAAGTACATAAAGCCCGATACTGATTTGGATGGAATGCGTGTGGAACTCCAGATCAGAACCAAACTCCAGCATGATTGGGCTACAGCTGTGGAGACAGCAGAGCTTATATCAAATTCATCACTCAAGGCAAGTCAGGGTGATGAAGCTTGGTTGTATTTCTTTAAACTAGTGAGTGCCATATTTGCCCGTAAGGAGAATCAACCCGTTAATGATTCCTTCAAAGAAATGACCGAAGAGGACTATTGCACTGAATACTATAAGATTAACAGCAAGTACAAGTTTGTTGATAATCTCAGTGCTTTGGTGGGTGCTGTAAACCTAACAGAACGGCAATCATTCACTGGAGGTTATGTGCTACTTGTAATAGATTATATTGAAAAGAGGGTGCGTATCCGTCATTTCAAGCAGGACGAGACAGATATGGCAAACGAGCAGTATGCCCAGATTGAGAAAAGTATCAATAAAAAACAGGGTGCTGTAGTTCTTGTTGCTGTATCAGATGTCAAGGAACTTCGCGAAGCATATCCCAGTTATTTCTTGAATGCCGATGAATTTATTCAGGCCCTTTCTGAATTCCAGAATCATTGTAGGGTTAAAGGGTATATAAAGTAATTGGCGGAGAAAAGTTAGATAACATACCAATAAACTATATGAGAAAGAACTACAATCAAGAGGAAACACAACAAAAGTGTCACCAGGTGTCAGAACCTGTTGTGGCCTATGGTACACAGACGAATGTTAATACCTTGAAACAGCAACCTTCGTCCATAGAGAAAAATATGGCGAGTACTATGTCTGTTGATAAGTACTTTGATAAAGTGTTGAAACGAGATATGACCCCGGAGGAGTTGTATGCCGTAATTGTGGACGATGTGAAGGCTATTTATGCAGATGGGTCAATATAAATACATTGTTAAGCCTCTGGCTCAGCGTAAAATTCGTTCATTTTATAAGAATGTTGCAAAGAAGTATAAACAAACGTATGATTTCAATGATCTTATACGCGACATTGATGAAGCAGTATTATCCATTAATCAAATAGAGCGGAGGTTATTAAGGCGTAAACCTCAATTAAAACGTTGGGCAGGATATCATATGGCGAACACGGATAAGTGGTATTATGCATACACTATAGATGGAGATACAATAACTGTAAGGGATGCATGTCATGCACAGAATATGCATAATAGAAAGATGTAAATCAGTATGGACGAGAAAGATTTCCTGAACAGAATAACTCAGAGCATGAAAGAGTCCCAAGAGCAATCATTGCGTTCTTTGGGACGCCCGTCATCATGTGCAACGCGAAAGCAAGCCATAAAGCAGGTTGAAATGCTTGAGGCTGCACATAGCGGTCTTGTTCAGGAAGAGATAAAAACTGATGAAAGAGGCAGAATAATACTAACGGAGGAAATGAAAAACTCTCTGCACAAAGCACAACAGAGTTTTGAAGAGGGTCGATGCCTCAATCAGGAGATGTTCCGAAAACGTTTTGCCAAATGGCTGTAAATTGTAAAGTTCAAAATCAAAATTAAAAACAATGAAAACCACAGACCAAATCTTAAAAATCAAGGCAACAGTCCTGTATATATTGGGGCAGATGCCGCAGGGGATGGATTATATCCATCTGTTCAAGATACTGTATTTTGCTCAGCAAAAGCATCTTGTAACTTATGGAATGCCCCTTATGGAAGACGCATTCTGCGCCCGCAAGCATGGCCCGGTGCCCACATTAACATATAAGGTGCTCAAAGCATCAGAGAGTGGGCAGAGTTTTGACCAGCAGGAGATGCAGGATTACCTTAAAGCAGTGAAAGTGGAACTTCGCGACGGTCATCAGATAGTACTGGCCGCCCAGGAACCCGATATGGACGAACTGTCCAAGTCCGATGTCCGCGTAATTGACGAATGCATAGCTCGTCTGCGCGACATGGAGCCGTTCGACCTATCAGACCTGTCGCACGACAAAGCCTGGCTCAAAGCCAAGCGCACAGCCGACCGCACCGGCGAGGATGCCAAGATCCCCATGTACGACATTGCCGATGCCGGCGGCGCAACCAAGGAGATGCTCGGCGTTATCCGCGAGCGCCAGTGGATAGAGCGACAAATATGCGCATAAAGAGAATTATGACAAGTATTATGTTTGTTGATGAGTATTTCGATGAATTATTACCTAGGCTGGATGATGCTGAAACCATGAGCATTGAAGATGCACGTGCAATGACTCTGGCTGCAGTAAGAGAAGTGTATGCACAGTTATGACGATGGTGATAAGATTAATGTAGAATGGAACAATTAGATGAGAAACAACGTGAGAATATAGGAAAGTATATACGTTTCCTACATGATGAGGATGGATGGTCTGATCTGATTGATAGCCGTTGGAAAGATGAGGTGAAAGATGTTTTGACCAAGAAGTTCCCAGGGATGACAGATGTTGAATGGAATGTACTTGAGGACATATTATTCTATAAGGCCCGATAAGCGGTCTTGATAGGCTAGAAATAGGTATCTGCATATCCTAAAGAGATAGATGAGATATATTACATTATTGATTAACTAATAACCATATTTAATTGTTTGCAACTATGACCAAGAAACAACAAATTCAAATCTTTGAAGAGAAGAAAGTCCGTACCGTTTGGGATGATGAGACACAACAGTGGTACTTTTCTATTGCCGATGTAGTCCAAGTACTAACTGACAGTACAGATGTAAAGCAGTATATAAAGAAGATGCGAAGCCGTGACCCAGAACTGAATGCCAGGTGGGGTACAATTTGTACCCCTACTCGGATGTTGGCAACGGACGGCAAGTATTATAAGACTCAAGCTGCTACGATGGAGGGAATATTCCGTATTATTCAGAGTATCCCTTCTGAAAAAGCAGAACCATTCAAGCAATGGATGGCAGAGGTCGCAGCCCATCGCATCGACCAGATGCAAGACCCGGAACTCAACTTTGACCAAGCGTATGCCGATTACCGTCGTCTAGGTTACAGTGACAAGTGGATAAACCAGCGCCTGCGCAGTATAGAAGCCCGCAAGGAATTGACCGATGAGTGGGACCGGGCCGGAGTAACTCAAGGCCAGCAATACGCATCACTGACCGATATAATAACAAAAGGATGGAGTGGTAAGACCACCAAACAATATAAACAATACAAGGGCCTAAAGAAGGAGAACCTGAGGGATAATATGACCAACATAGAGCTGGCTCTGAATACCCTGGCCGAGGCCTCTGCCGCAGAAATAAGCAAAGCTCATAATCCCAAAGGATTCAAACAGAGTGCCGCAGTAGCCCGCAAGGGCGGTGAGATAGCCGGCGATGCCCGCAAGAAATGGAACGCCAGGTAGGTCATTCTGTGATATCTCCATCCAAGGCGGCCGATTATCTGCCTCCAGTTCATGGGGTTGAATCTATTGAAAACAACTGATGTAGTAATCAGCGAAATGAGCAGATATTTATTTTAAAGGGAATTATATTTACAATCAATCTGTTGTTATGGCTAGATTTATTGTTTACACTTATCAATTCAGTCCAGTTAAGCAGTTTGCTGTTGATTTCTTTGATGAAGAAAGTAAACTGCTTATGGACAATTTTGCCAACAAACAGTCATTATTAAATGATTTGTTTAATTCAAAAACTAAGTTTGTATTTCAGTCGTACAGAGCAAAATACGATTATCAGTTACTATATAACAAAGGAGGTGTAATAATTATCAAATTAGCCAATAACAGACATATTATACAAGAGGATAATTTTAATCCCAAGAAGTTGCCTCATAATCCTAGTTGTTTCGTTATCATTGATAATCGTGTTAATGTGCAAAGAATATATATTGAGGAAAAAACTACAGCTTTTGTAGACACTCAACAAGTAGCTGGCATCCTTGAATATACATTTTGTGCTCTACTAAAGGATTCGCATCTAGATGTTAGAATTAAAAGGGAATATGACTCGTCAGAATTCTGGCAGATTATGGAAGAATACGATAAAAAGATAAAGATGCTTCGCTTTCAGTATTTTTATCCGAATCTTCCTAGAGTTTCAGAGAAAATAGATGAAACAATTTCAAAGATTAGCGGTTGTATTGGTAGTAAAGATACTGTTCTTGAATTCAATTCAGGAAGCGATGAGGTATTAGACATTCGTAAAGATAATGCCACGATTAATAATCTAGTTGAAGCGTCTTCTATAATGTGGGTAAAGTGAGTAAGAATGTTGAAATAGATGATCTTGAGATGCGTATTAGTTCAGGCCTATTTGGCGCGTTCCCAGATGATATAAATAAACTATTAGATAACATCCTGCTATGAAAAAGATAAATTCATTTTTTAAGTATGTGGGTTACTCAGCCACATCTCTATTATTGGGCTGGTTGTCTACTCAAGGTGAAACAGATTTTGTGAGCGATATTAGTAAATATGTCATTACTATTCTTCTTGCTTTGTTATCTATATATGTTGCTTTGTCAGGTCAAATAATGTCAGAACTTTCTAAGTTAGCCAATAGAAATCCAGACGTAAAAGGTGATGACATAGTTTTGGCTATGAAACGAAATGTTATCATAGAATTATGTATAATTGCTTTTGCCTTATTGTCGCTTACAATGTGCTCGCCATTACAATACTGGTTGGTGAACTATAAAACGCAGATTCAAATAGTTGTCAATGCCGTTGTCGTATTTGCAATTATTTATTTCATGATTGTAATATACGATTCTTTTAACGGTTTGTTTTCATTAATAAAGTTCAACAAATCCAATCAATAACGAGAAGTGGAGTTTTTGATAGGATTGTTTAAGAAAAGAAATAACTGATACTTCATATTATGTAACATGTCTGAGATGTTGACATTAACCATCCTTGGTCGTTTTAGAGATTCACTAGACAAAATGGTGTTATAAAAATGAAGAAATAGACTTATGACAGATGTAATAAATCAATTAGAGCGTGTATTACGCAGCGGTAATCCAATATTATTTACAGGAGCTGGTTTTAATTTTGGCGCAGATCGTGGTAATAGCAAAACTATACCAATGGGGGAAGATTTGAAAAAGTATATCCTACAGAATATCCTTGGTTATAAAGTTGATTCTGAGGAGTATAGAGAACTATTATTAGAGTCATTGACGGATATTTGTGATTTGTGTGAGAACAATGATGCAGTGCGCCTAAAAGACTACCTTACAGAAATGTTTTCAGACTGTCATCCGACAGAATCTCAAAAGACAATAGCAAAGTATCCATGGCAGAAAATTTACACAACAAATATTGATGATTTATTAGAAAACACATATGATTCAGAGAAGATTCTAGTTCAAAATATGAATCGTCCAAAAGCTGTTTCCATGAATGGTAGAATAGAATATATAAAACTTCATGGTTGTGTTAGGAATCAGTCATATCCTTACATCTTCTCTCACAAGGCGTATGTGGACTCTATGCTACAATCTAAAGACTATCGGTTCAGTCAATTCGGTATAGATATCCAATACAACAACTTTATTTTTATAGGTACTAACTATGACGAAATAGATCTAGACTTTTATCTGCAAATGTATGATAATAGTGTTTCAGTGTCAGGTAAGGGAAATCTTATCTTTATCAATCCTTCAACTTCTATTGTATTTAAAAGAAAACTAGAACGTTATGGTGCAAAACTAATCAACTGGAAAACGGAAGATTTTGCTAAGTTCATAGAGGATAAAGGTTTCTTAAGAAAAGAAGATATTCCAGTAATAATTCCAAAACAATTTTATCTCATTAATGAACATGCCGGAGAACTGAAGAAAACCAAAGCGTATAGGAGCAACTTGTATTTAGGATTTGAGCCTACCTGGCTAGACATTATTAAGGATTGGGATTTTTACAATAGTCATATATTGGAAAATTTTAAATTGTTTTATGAGAATATGAATGATAACCATATATATCATTGTGTGTATTCTCTAATAGGGAAGGCTATGTCAGGAAAATCTATATATCTTAAACGTTTAGGCTTCTTTCTTTATCAAGAAGGATTCCTAGTATTAGAATATGTAGGTAAGAGATTTGATCAATTCGCATTGACAAACTATTGTCGGAGAAAAAAGGTGGATAAGCTTTGTCTTATCGTTGATAATGGAAGTTTCTACTATGGTGCGTTTAAGTCTCTTCTTCATAGTCTTCCTGTAAGTATGGAATTGATAATACTATCTTCATCAAGGCCTTATTTTCATAGTAGAAAACTATATAATATCGTTACGGAGAACTATTTTGAATATTCGATACCATATGGAATAGATGATATCTTTGCCGAAGAGATTTCAAATAAACTATATGAAAAAGGATATCTGGGTGAACTTAAGAAACTAAATGGTGAAGAGCGAAAAAGAACAATTAAGAAAAGTAATGATGTTCCGAATCTTTTGTACAACATTACATATGGAACTGGTTTCGTACAGAAATTTAGGGAAGATTTGAATCTTCAATTACCGAAGATGACAGAAGGAAGTAAGAACCTTCTTTTGATATTGTCTATTTTTGAAAAATTGGAGTTGTCATATTTCCCTTTAGAACTAGTTACCCTCTTGTTTGGAAAAAATACTAAGGAGATACTCAAGGAGGTTGAAGATTTTGTAAAACATGATGGATATCAGGGTATCTCTTTACGCAATAGTAATATTGCGAACATGATAATTAATAAGCGACAGCCAAAGAAAATATTTAGCAGAATTAAGGAGATTCTAATTAATATTTCCCCTCAAGTAAATGAGGGCAGGCATACTTATTGGAATGAGATTGAGGCTTCGCTGATGAAGGAAAAATTACTGCGGCAAAAGTTGGGAGTTAAGACTCCTGCTATCCGAAATATGTTGTTTGAAATACAATCATATTATAATGATAGTTATAACTATTGGATTCAGATTGGTATTTCTGAGCAAATGGAGAATGAGTTTGATAAGGCATTGAATCATTTCAAACAGGCAGAATCAATTAACCCGGAATCATATATGGTGAAAAATGCTATAGCTCGTAATTTTCTTAAGCAAGCAAATTCTCTTAACTCATATGAATCTGCTAGACCTTATTTTGATCAAGGTTGTAAACTGATGCTTCAATTGATTAAGCAGAGAGAAGAATTCCAGGTAAAGGCTTTCTCTACTCATTGCTTCTTATATGAAAAGATGAATTTTTATTTGAAGTTTAAGATACAGCCAAATGACAAAGAACTCAGGGATATGTATGACATGCTTAAATCTATTATAAGTAAAACATCAGAAGAAGACGGTATGTCAAAACACATCAGTAATAAGTTTTATAGATTTTTGAGGGTATATAATAAAACAAATATTGTTTCAGTTGATTTTCATGATTTAAAAGATTTGCGTATGTTGATAGAAGATAGTGGTTTTAATATTGAACAAATGTTTGAAGATTTCGAAATAGATGAATAATAAATATTCCCAATGATTGTTATTTGCCATTAGCAGTCATCTTGTCGTATGCCTGGATAATACATTGATATATAATAACAACCACCCCCAACACCCAGCACCCCTACACCCATTCCCGCAGGCAAACGTAGGCCAGAGTCCGCAGATACAGATAGACTGCATAATGCCATACATGGGCACCGCGGGACAGCTGATGGATAAAGTCTGCGCCTATCTCAGCAAACCGGATCCACAGATTGAGGTGTGGCCCAATTTGATATTGAATCGTAGCACAGAGAGCACTGCAAGTGGCAAACTGTCAGTTATATTGTAATACAGACAGACGTACGGAGTAAATAATGATAAAGATCCGATAAGCGGTCCCGATAAGCAAGCAAGGTGATGTTTCAATTTGTGTGTCCGAATCGGGATCCGTTTTTTAAGGATGATCCAAAATTAAGCGTTTTCTTTCATACCATGATAAACACAAACCACATTTTCATCAAGAGCGTCATTGGTGCCTGCTGACGGAAAGA
>CACWIN010000019.1 GCA_902760965.1 uncultured Bacteroidales bacterium
TGAAAAAGTGTAATTTTGCGAGCCGATTATTATCAACCCTTGCATAAAGGGTTAGTTATTAACGTGTTAAACCCCCGAGTACGGGTTCTGCGGTATAGCGTAACCGCTGAAAACAAGCGTTTAGGGAGTTTCCGTGACGTCGGGATGACGGAAGGTTGCGTAAAAATGAATGTTTAATTAATGATTTAAAGTTTAGAATGGATACTTTAAGTTACAAGACTGTTTCGGCCAATAAGGCTACCGTTAATAAGGAATGGGTCGTGGTTGATGCCAAGGACCAGGTCCTGGGCCGCTTCGCCGTGAAGGTTGCCAAGCTGCTGCGCGGTAAGTATAAGACTAATTTCACTCCGCACGTTGATTGCGGCGACAATGTCATCGTTCTCAATGCTGATAAGGTTGTCCTGACCGGCAAGAAATGGACTGACAGGGTTTATCTGCGTTACACCGGTTATCCCGGCGGCCAGCGCGAGACCACACCTGCACAGTTGATGGCAAAGCCCAACGGCGCAGAGAGACTTATGAGGAAAGTTGTTAAGGGAATGCTGCCCAAGACCAAGCTTGGTGACAAGCTGCTGGACAACCTCTATGTTTATGCTGGTACAGAGCACAAGCACGAGGCTCAGACCCCCAAGGCAATAGATATCAATTCACTTAGCTAATTTTAAAGAGAATGGAAGTAATCAATGCAATAGGCCGTAGAAAACGCGCCGTGGCACGTGTCTTTGTTTCAGAAGGAACCGGTAAGATTACCATCAACAAGAGAGACTTGGCAGTATATTTCCCGTCATCACTGCTTCAGTACGTAGTTCTCCAGCCTCTTAAGAAACTTGAGGTGGCCGAGAAATATGATATCAAGGTAAATCTGGACGGCGGTGGTTACAATGGCCAGGCTAATGCCCTGCGTCTTGCAATTGCACGCGCTCTTGTTAAGATCAATCCTGATGACAAGAAGGCCCTTCGTTCCGAAGGCTTCCTGACCCGCGATTCCCGCTCTGTTGAGCGTAAAAAGCCAGGTCAGCCCAAGGCACGCCGCAGATTCCAGTTCAGTAAGCGTTAATACGCCGAATCTGTGTTTAGTATCTAAACTGTCGGGATCTGCCGCATGATTGACAGCTACCCGACGGTTGATTTAAAAAGAATGTAAACAAACAACTAAAACAATTTATGTCAAGAACAAATTTTGAACAGCTTCTCGAAGCTGGTTGCCATTTTGGCCACCTGCGCCGTAAATGGAATCCCGCTATGGCTCCTTATATATTTATGGAGCGCAATGGCATTCATATCATCGACCTGAACCAGACTGTAGCCGCTATTGACCAGGCTGCCGAGGTTCTTAAGCGTATGGCCCGTGACGGTAAGAAAATCCTTTTTGTTGGTACCAAGAAACAGCTCAAGGAGCTTGTTGCCCAGAAGGTATCATCAGTAGGTATGCCTTACGTTATTGAGCGCTGGCCCGGTGGTATGCTCACCAACTTCCCCACAATCCGCAAGGCTGTAAAGAAGATGGCAACTATCGACAAGCTGACAAACGATGGTACATATTCAAACCTTTCAAAGCGTGAGATCCTTCAGATTACTCGTCAGCGCGCCAAGCTGGAAAAGAACCTTGGTTCTATTGCTGACCTGTCACGTCTGCCGGCCGCTCTGTTCGTAATTGACGTACTCAAGGAGAACATTGCCGTTCGTGAGGCTAACCGTCTGGGTATCCCCGTATTCGCTATCGTTGATACCAACAGTGATCCTTCAAATATTGACTACGTTATTCCTGCAAATGATGACGCTACCAAGTCAGTTGACGCTATCCTGACCGCTTGCTGCGATGCTATCGCCGAGGGTCTTGCAGAGCGTAAGGCTGAGAAGGGTGATGAGGCTGCTGCCGATGATGAAGAGAAGGCCGAAAAGCCCCGCAAGGAGCGTATCCGCAAGGTAGCCAAGAAGGAAGAGTCACTTGAAGAGGCTCCTGCTGCCGAGGAAGCTCCTGTAGCTGAGGCTGCTGAGGCTCCTGCCGAGGAGGCACCCGCAAAACCCAAGCGTACACGCAAGGCTGCTGCTCCCAAGGCAGAGGGCGAAGCTGAGGCTTGATTTTCATTAACCGCAAAAACATTAAAGAAAATGGCTGTAACACTTGATGATATTAAAGCCCTGCGCACCAAGACCGGTGCCGGTATGTCAGATTGCAAGAAGGCTCTCACCGAGGCTGAAGGCGATTTTGAGAAGGCTATTGAGATAATCCGCAAGAAGGGTCTGGCAGTTGCTGCAAAGCGTTCTGACCGTGAAGCTTCGGAGGGTTGCGTACTGGTTAAGGTTGACGGTAACTTTGGTGCTATCATAGCTCTTAAGTGCGAGACCGACTTTGTTGCCAACAACAAGGATTTCATTGCTCTTACCCAGAGCATTCTGGATGCTGCTGTTGCCGCTAAGGCCAAGTCACTTGATGAGGTTAAGGCTCTGCCTTTTGACGGCAAGACTGTTGCCGATATCGTTCTGGAACGTACCGGTATTGTAGGTGAGAAGCTTGAGCTTGATGGTTACAACTACATTGAGGCTCCTGAGATCGCATCTTACAACCACCAGGGTAAGAACTTCCTCTGCTGCCTGGTTGCCTTCAATAAGGAGGTATCAGATAAGGAGTATGTTCATGAGATCGCTCTGCAGGTTGCCGCTCAGAATCCTATCGCAGTTAAGCCCGAGGAGGTTCCCGCCGACATCGTAGCTCGTGAAAAGGAGATCGCTGCTGACAAGGCACGTGAGGAGGGCAAGCCCGAGAATATGATTGAGCGCATTGCTGAGGGTCGTATGAAGAAGTTCTACGATGAGAGCTGCCTCCTGAACCAGAAGTACATCGTTGACGAGAAGAAGACCGTTGCCGAGTACCTGAAGGCTGCATTCCGTCGTTTCACTCTTAAATCTGAGTAATCCCGGATTTTTCAAAATTCTCCATAAATGGAAAAGAGGCTCTGTTTTAGGGTCTCTTTTTTTGTTTAATACAAATTGAAGACCTACTTTTGCCTGTCCATGAATTTTATTACAAACTCTAATAACGTGAACAATGAAAAATCTAAAATCCCTTTGTCCCTCAATTGAGGATATCCTGGTTTTAATCCTTTTTGTTTCAATGCTGCTCTCAAACCGTATGAACGGCGATGAGGTATCGGCTCATCTTTTTGATAATGTATATGTGATTGTAGCGGGGTATTATCTGTCAAGACTGCTGATTACTGTAAATCAAAGATTTTTTCATGATGCTATTATCATATCCGTTCAGCTGTGGACGGTTTTTGAGGCCTTGAAAGGTATACTGCAGATTGTAGGTGTGGTGTCATCAAACAACACGCTTTTTGCCTGTACCGGTTCATTTGACAATCCGGGACCTTATGGGGGATTTCTGGCAGTAGGTTTTTTGGTTTCGGTCTTTTGCTTGCTCAAAAAGGGTAAGGCGTTGTCATGGGTATCGGTCATTTTGTGTTGCGTTGTGTTGCCTTCAACTCAGAGCAGGGCTGCGCTTGTGGCTATTTTTGCAAGTGGTGTGGCATATCTGGCATTGAACACTAAGGCCCGTTCTTTTGCAGTCAAGTATTGGAAACCGGTAGCCCTTTTGGTAATTGTGGCATGTGTAGCGGTCTTTGCGTTCAAGCGACAATCTGCCAGTGGCCGATTGTTTATTAACAGGATGAATGTCAGGACCATGGTTGACAATGGAATGCATGGCGTAGGTATGGGTCATTTTTCGAGTGCATACGGAAACTCACAGATGGCATATTTTGCGGAAAGGATAGAGTTCATGGATGGTAAAGTGGTGTATGATGAGTCCGATGCAGAAAGACAGGTGGCCGATGCCCCTAATGCGCCGTTCAATGATTATCTGCTGGTTGGAATAGAGTTTGGCCTGTGGCCTATGCTGCTGTTTGTGCTGTTGTGCGGAGTCTCGGTCCGGCATTTGCGGATGGCCGGGTCCCCTTTGCTTTACGGGCTGGTCGCCATGATGGTCTTTATGTTGTTTTCGTATCCATTGTCTGAGTGGCAGTTCCTTACGGTAATGATTATTTGTATGGCATATGGCGCAAGTGTATCCGGTAAGGAAAGAGTTGGTTTGATAAGGGTTGGGCTGCCTTGTGTACTGAGTTTGTTGTTTGTGTGTATGAGTGTCCCTAAATTGGGACCATTAAGGGAATGCAGGAAAGATGAAAAGGCGTGGGAGAACCTTAGGTACCTTTATGAAGCTAAGAATTATGACAATTATGAGTATTGTTGTTCACAGCTCTATGATACGCAGCAATACAACTGTGCTTTTATGTACGAGTATGCTTACTCGCTTTTTATGAACCGTAAATATGAGGAGAGCAGGGATGTTGCCCAAAAAGGACTCAAATTGAGCTGCAATCCCTTGCTCTATATCCTTATGGGTGACCTTGACAAGGCTCAGTACAGGATAATATCTGCCCGACAGGAGTATGAGAATGCTTTCATGATTCAGCCAGACAGACTATATCCGCTAAGCAAAATTGCCGTACTCTATCATGACATTGGAGATACGGTTAGATTCATGAATATGGTCAATTGCATAAGGGAGTTCAAACCCAGGGTTGAATCGGCATTGACCCGGCAGATAAGGTTTGAGATTGACCAGATGGTTTGGAATAGCGGAACGGATCCGGAGTAGTGTTATTTGGTTTGTGAGTATCCCAAAGCAATCAGTTTGGCTTTGAGTTTTTCACGAAAGTCTCCCTGTATGATAATCTCTCCGTCCTTGGCCGAACCTCCGCAGCCGCAGAATGTCTTTAATGTCCGTGCCAGGCTGTCCATATCGGCCTGGGGACCCTGAAAACCGCTTATCACGGTTACAGTTTTGCCGCCGCGGCCGTTCTTTTCCATTCTAAGACGCAGTTTTTGCTGTTGAGGGGGCAGTAGTTCCTGCTCCGGCTCTTCATCGGTACTGTAGTTGAAATCGGGGTTGGTGGAGTACATCACTCCAAGTCTGTCTTTCCAATCGTTGCTGTTCTTTCCCATAATAACTGCTGTTTGTATGTCCAAAGATACTAACTTTGTACTGATTAAATAGCCGTTTATGAAAATCATCTGCGTAGGAATGAACTACTCCAGGCACAATAAAGAACTGGGGGAAACGTTATTAAAACCGGAGAGTCCGGTCATTTTCATGAAACCGGACTCCTCAATCCTGAGGAACCGCCGTCCGTTTTTCCTGCCTGACCATTTGGGTCGTGTGGATTACGAGACGGAGCTTGTGGTGAGGATAAACCGCTTGGGCAAGAGCATCCCTGCAAGGTTTGCTGACCGATACTGGGATGCCGCAACGCTGGGCATAGACTTTACGGCACGTGACATGCAGAATGATTTCCGTAAAAAAGGTCTGCCGTGGGAGTTGTGCAAAGGTTTTGACCAGTCGGCGGTTGTGGGTGACTGGATTCCAAAGGAAAAGATGGGTGATTTGCAGAATGTACATTTTCGCCTGGATATAGACGGAAATACCGTCCAGGAGGGACATACCGCCGATATGATATTTACTGTGGCGCAGATAATAGAGTATGTGAGCGGCTTTTGCACTCTTAAGACCGGCGACCTTATCTTTACCGGCACGCCTGTAGGAGTAGGTCCGGTCAGCGTTGGCCAGCATCTGCAAGGATACCTTGAGGGAACAAACGTATTGGATTTTCACGTAAGATAGGCTTACATTGAGGTTTTTAAGGTCAATTGTATTCTTGCTTGTTTCTTTGCTGCTGTCAGTTGGCATGATGGCGCAAAGAAGCGGTTTCATGGACTCCGGATGGCAGACCGTGACGGTTGACTCTTTGCCGCCGCTATGTACGTTCAGCATTCCGTTGGATGGAGACTGGCAGGATTCGGCCTATTCGGTCAATATTGAATATCCCGAACTTATAAAGATAAATGAGAGTGACCTGAAACGTTGGAAAATGGAGGAGTTTAAGATTCCCTCCTGGCCAAAGGTTGACACGTTTGTAGGCGTATCACACAAAAAGGCCACACTGGATGTCTCTTTTGTGCCGCTTATTAACCGTGACGGCCAATTGTATGTAATAGATTCGTATAAGTTTGTGGTCAATTCCGATGCGTTTGTTTCACAAACCCTACCCAGACTGGGTATTACCGAACCGCGTTATACCTACAGTTCGGTCCTGTCAAGTGGAAGATGGGTTAAGATAAGAGTATCACAATCAGGTGTTTACAAGCTTACAAACAGCGCGTTGCGTTCAATGGGATTCAATGATCCCGCAAAAGTAAGGCTTTACGGTTACGGTGGTGCGGTTCTTCCTGAGACTGACTTGCAGAACCTTGCCGATGACCTTCCTGAGCAGCCGTTATGGCGTACTGACGGATATGCACTGTTTTATGCCCAGGGACCGGTTAGCTGGAAACGTTACGGCAAGGGGTTTACACACCAGGTAAATACATATTCGGATTGGGGCTATTATTTCCTTACCGATGCAACCCATGGCACTCCTGCCGGGTTTGATGAGTCTGCTTGCGATTCTTTGATAGGCCGCCTGATTGATACGTACCCGGATTACTACGTGTATGATCCCGATGAATTCAGCTGGTATAATTCCGGAAGGCGCATGTTTGAGGCATATGATTATGCCAACGGCAACAACCGTGTCTATAAGTTCAGTCTGAGCGGGATTTATCCGGACAGTGTTCAGGTTACTGTTGCATATTCCGCATCGGGCTCCAACCAGAGCAGGCTTAATGTATTTGTAAACGATGCCCAGACCGGTACTATGACCATTGGAGGAACAAGCGGCAATAATGTGGCTACGGTCAAAGAGCAGACATTCTTGAGCCGCGGACAGTTTGGGGACGAAAATACCATACGTCTGGTGCATGACTTGCAATCCGGCACATCGGGCCATTTGGATTTTATAAGACTGAACTTTAAGCGTAAACTTGCCCTTACGGGCTCCGGAACTGTTTTCCGTACTGACAGGAATGTAAACGCATCAAGTTTCAGCATATCAGGTACAAATGCCGATGTCATTGTTTGGAAATGCTCATCCGAAGGCAAATGGAGTATAGTACCTTCGTCGTTCCTGAATGGTACAACCACCACACTGTCGGCTTCGTTCAATGCCGATGACATGCTGGTGGCTGTCAATCCCAACGGATCTTTCCCCGAACCGCAAGTGGTGGGAGAGGTGAGGAACCAGAATCTGCACGGTCTTGACTCCATTGATATGGTGATAGTTGTGCCGGCATCGGACAAGCTTACTGCCCAGGCGGAACGTTTGGCGCAGGTTCATAGTACTTTTGACAGCCTTAAGGTTGCTGTTGTTCGTGCCGATGTCATATACAACGAGTTTTCATCGGGCACCCCTGATGCAACTGCAATCCGCAGGTTCATGAAAATGCTTTATGACCGTGGTCAGGAGGGCTTGGCTCCAAGTTATCTGTTGCTGATGGGAGGCGGTGTATGGGACAACCGTATGCATTCCGGTGAATGGAAAGGCTGCACCCCCGATGATTATCTGCTTTGCTATGAGTCATATAACTCTCTGAGCCATACGGAATCATACGTAATGGAGGACTATTATGGCCTGCTGGATGATTCCGAGGGTAAGAATCTGCTGTCCGAGAAGGTCGATGTGGGCGTGGGCCGTATTCCGGTTACATCGGCGGCACAGGCAAAGGGTAAAGTTGACCAGCTGGTGGATTATATTACAGGAAAATACAGGGGTTCGTGGACCAACAGGATACTGGTTCTTGGCGATGACGGTGACAACAACATACATATGAGGGATGCCGATGAGGTAGCCGGCATTTATGAAAGCGTCAATCCGGCTGTCAATGTCCGCAAGGTGTTCTGGGATGCCTACAACATGGAGGTATCGGCATCATATAACGGTTATCCCGCTGTCCGCAAGTATCTGTTGGAGCAGTTCAAGGAGGGTGCGCTCATTGTGAACTATTCGGGTCATGGCAGTACCGAGGTGCTGTCGCATGAACTGGTGCTGAATAAGGCGGATATGAGCGAACTGCGTTCAAACCATCTTCCGTTCTGGATAACAGCCTCCTGTGACATAGCTCCGTTTGACTCGCCTTTAAGCAGCCTGGGAATGAACCTGTTCAACAACAGCCAGGGAGGTGCAATAGGCATGCTTTCCACTACCCGTACCGTTTTTGCGAGCCTTAATATCACAATTAACCGGGCCTTTTCAAAATACGTACTGGCATATTCGCCGCAAGGGGTACCTTATTCGGTAGGCGATGCCCTGCGTTTGGCAAAGAATGACCTGGTTACAACCGGCGGCAATACGGACATGTCGGCCAACAAACTGCATTTTGTCCTGCTGGGTGATCCTGCCTTACGCTTGGCTTTGCCAAGAATGACTGCGGTGGTCGATTCCCTTACCGATATGTCGGGCGCTAAGACAACCGCGGCTCAGGCCGGTGCCGTAATCCAGGCTCACGGACATATTGAGTTTGCAGGTAAAAAGGTTGACGGGTTTAACGGCAGTCTTTCCGGTACTGTGTTTGACAGTGAAAGGATGATAACGTGCAATGACAATCTTAAGACTGCCGATGAACCGTTCCAGTTCATGTACCGTGACCGTATACTATACAGCGGTACCGATTCCGTAAAGAACGGTGAGTTCAGCTTTACGTTCCCTGTTCCGCTTGACATAAACTATTCGGGCGATGACGGCAAGATAATACTGTATGCCCAGTCAAGCGAATATACTGCAAACGGTTCGTTCAGTGCTTTCACGGTTGGCGGTACTTATCCCAATCTGGAGAATGATTTTAAAGGCCCCGATATCAAGCTGTATCTTAACACGCCGTCGTTCCAGTATGGCGGAAACGTAAACAAGACTCCAACGCTTGTTGTGGAACTGTCTGACAGTTCCGGTTTGAATACATCGGGCAACGGATTGGGACACGATATCCTGCTGGTTATTGACAATAATCCCAACTGGACCTGGACGCTTAACAGCAACTTTGTACAGACCAATGGTGACTATACCAGGGGTATGCTCACATTCAACATACCGGAACTGCCGGAGGGTAAGCATACGCTTATGCTCAGAGCGTGGGATATGATGAACAATTCATCGACGGTATATCTTGGCTTTAAGGTGGTCAATGACCTGGAGCCCAAGTTCAAGATTGATGTTACAAAGAGTCCGGCCAGGGAGAGTACGGAGTTTGTCATAACGCACGACCGTCCCGGTCAGCAGGCAAACGTGACTGTTCAGGTATCGGACATGACAGGAACACTGCAGTGGACGGCATCGGTACAGGATTCGGGCCAGAGTGGGGTGACGGTCATTCAGTGGAACCTGCACGGCAATTCCGGACACCGTATGCAACCCGGTCTGTATCTGGTAAAAGCTATGGTGGGAACCCCTGACGGTGCCGGTTCTACAGCATCGTGCAAGCTGGTAATAGTGGGAAAATAATACAATAAATACCTTGATTCGCAGTTAATAATATGATGAAACGCTTTATTACATACATACTTCTGGCTGCCGGACTGATTGTTCCGGTTCAGTCAGTCTTTGCACAAAGCGATGAAAAGAAACTGTTCAATCCCGTATATACGGGCGTTACATCGCTTTCCATTGCTCCCGATTCAAGAGCGGGTGCACTTGGTGACGTGGGATGTGCCACTGACCCTTATCTGGACAACAACAGCCAGTATTGGAATCCTTCAAAATATCCGTTCACTAACAGTCAGGCCGGAGTTTCGCTGTGCTATACACCGTGGCTGCGCAAGCTGGTAAGTGATATTGACCTGGCAAACCTGACCGGCTTTTACAAGTTGGATGATTACTCTGCATTGAGCGCTTCGCTTACCTATTTTTCGCTTGGCGACGTATATGTGATTGACGGATCGGGCGTTGGAACCAGCAATATCATTATCCATCCCTATGAGATGGCTGTCGATTTTGACTATTCGCGCAAGTTGTCCGAGAACTTTTCGGCCGCAGTAGGTATGCGTTTCATCTACTCGGACCTGCAGTACAATTATGAGGACGATGTATTCCCGGGTAAGGCTTTTTCGGCCGATATATCCATGTATTACAACAATTACATCGGGGTTGGCAGGCGTGACTGTCTGCTGGGTCTGGGTTTGAACGCATCGAACATAGGTAGCAAGATATCGTATGACGGCGGTCAGACCAATGAGTTCATACCAACCAACCTGCGTTTGGGCGTTTCGCTTACCGTGCCTATTGACGAGTATAACTCATTCTCAATAAGTGCCGATGCCAACAAGCTTATGGTTCCCACAAAACCCACTTACAAGCAGTTTATGAACGAGGTTCATCCCGGCGAGGATGATACTGACCTGACCAATATATCGGAATATAACCAGTGGCTGGCATCGACAGGCTACAATGAAATGTCGCCTATTGCGGGCATTTTCAAGTCATTCAGTGATGCTCCCGGTGGTTTTGAGGAGGAGCTTAGGGAGATTTACTGGGGTGTAGGTGCTGAGTACAATTACAATGACCAGTTCTTCCTTCGCGGAGGTTATCATTACGAGAACGAGTATAAGGGTAACCGCAAGTACTTTACCATAGGCGCCGGATTCAGGATGAACGTGTTCTCGCTTGATGCGGCTTATCTGGTATCGACCGCACAGAGCAATCCTCTGGACCAGACTTTGCGTTTTACCCTGTCGTTTGATATGGACGGCATTAAACAGATTTTTGGCCGATGACAAACATTCGCGTAGGATACGGATTTGACGTTCACCGTCTGGTGGAGGGACGTGATTTGTGGATAGGAGGGATAAAGATAGAGCATACCCTTGGCCTGCTTGGACACTCCGATGCCGATGTGCTTATCCATGCCATTTGCGATGCTCTGCTGGGTGCCGCAACGTTGCGTGACATAGGTTATAACTTTCCTGATACGGATATGCAGTACAAGGACATTGACAGCAAGATACTGCTTAAACGTACCGTTGACCTGCTTGCTTCAAAAGGATGGCAGGTGGTGAATGTCGATGCAACTGTCTGTGCCGAGCGTCCCAAACTCAATCCGCACATCCCCGAAATGCAGCGCGTAATGGCTCAGGTCATGGGCATCGGTCCCGACCAGCTTTCAATCAAAGCAACTACTACCGAGAAGCTTGGCTTTACCGGCCGCGAAGAAGGCATCTCTGCTCACGCCGTCGCTCTAATCGAGGGGCACAAAGAGGGGCACAAAGGGGACGGTTCTTTTTGTGCCCCTGTTTAAAGGTATCCTTAACGAGCTTTTTGTCACTTAGGGGCACAAAAAGAACCGTCCCCTTTGTGCCCCTCTAGAACTGATGGGGGGACAAGTTCGTCAATGGGTTCCCCGTTTTTGATCATTTGGCGGATTTGGGTGGATGAGATATCCATCAGGGGACAGTCAAGCAGAGTCACACCATTTGGCAGAGTACCAATCTCAAATCCTTTGCGGGGATAGACAATTATACTGTAATTTCCGAGTATGTAATCCGATTCACGCCAGTTGTGGAACTTGACCCAATTGTCGGCGCCGATGGTAAGAATGAATTCACGTTCAGGGAAATCGGCACTTATGTGACGTAATGTGTTGGCTGTGTAAGAGGGCTTGGGCAGACTGAACTCATAGTCCGATGCAAACACGTGCTCCATATCTTTGACTGCCGCAGCAACCATATCGTAGCGCAGACGGTCATCAGGCAGTTCCTGATCCTTTTTCCACGGATTGCAGGGGGTTATGAGCATCCAAACCTCATCGGCCAGTCCTTGTTCCAGCACGCTTTTGACAATAGCCAGATGACCATTGTGCAGAGGATTGAAAGTACCTCCAAACAGTGCTGTCCTGATACGCTCAGACATTAAGGAATGACTTGATTGTAGATAAAGCTTTTTGCTGTGCCTCCTCAAGGTTGTCGTTCACAATCACGACATCAAAACGGGGGCTGAAGGTTAGTTCGTAGCTGGCCTTGGCCACACGCTTGGCAATCATCTCAGGGCTGTCGGTGCCGCGTAGCTTGAGACGGCGCTCCAGCTCCTGGACCGATGGCGGCTGAATGAAAATTGACAGAGCCTGCTCTCCATAGTATTCCTTTATGTTGCAGCCACCGGCCACATCAACATCAAACACCACGTTCATGCCCTCATCAAGACGTTTCTCAACCTGCTCTTTAAGAGTTCCGTAAAAACAGCCGGAATAGACCTCCTCATATTCCAGGAAATCACCTTTTGCAATGCGGGCGCGGAACTCATCGGTTGTAAGGAAAAAATACTCCACACCGTTCTGCTCGGTACCACGTGGCGCACGGCTGGTGGCCGATATGGAGAACACCATCTTGAGCTCGGGGTGGGTGAGCAGCCAGTTAACTATGGTTGACTTGCCTGAACCTGACGGGGCTGAGAATATAAGACATTTTCCGCGCATACGCAAAGACTACATTACGTTAAGAACCTGTTCCTTAATCTGCTCCAGCTCGTCTTTCATGCGGACCACAATGTTCTGCATCTCGGCCTGGTTGCTCTTGCTGCCCAGGGTGTTGATCTCGCGGCCCATTTCCTGAGCAATGAAACCCAGTTTCTTGCCCTGGCCGTGACCCTCCTCAAGAGTCTTTATAAAGTACTCCAAGTGGTTGCTCAGACGCTGTTTCTCCTCGCTTATGTCAAGCTTTTCAATGTAGAAAATCATCTCCTGCTCAAACCTGTTCTCGTCATAATTTGAGCCAACGGTATTCTGCATGGAGGTGCGGATGCGTTCCTTGATCTTGGCCACGCGGTCCTGCTCGTATGGCTCCACGGACTTAAGCAGAGCCGATATGTTGGAAATTTTTTCGCGGAATTTCTTTTCCAGAGGCACCCCTTCGGCCTTGCGGTACTCAACCAGTGCGGCAATTGCCTTGTCAACTGCAACCGATACGGCCTGCCACTCATCATCGGTGGCCTCTTCCTGCTGGTTTGAACTTACAACCTCGGGCATTCGCAGGATGGCGGTTATGATATCATCGGGTACCTTATAGCTTGTTGAAGAAGCAATGGATTCAATCTGCTGCAGGTAACTGTTGAACACGGCCTGGTTGATTGTCTGTGCGCCCGATGTATTGGCGGCGTCAATGTAAAGCGAAAAATCAACCTTTCCGCGTTCCAGAGCAGCGGTTATGCGTGAACGGATATCAAGTTCCTTGTCCCTGTATGCGGGGATAATCTTGGTTGAGATGTCCATTGCCTTGCTGTTCAAGGATTTTATCTCAACTATCACCTTCCTGTTTCCGGTTTCGGCAGTTGCCTTGCCGTAACCTGTCATTGATTGAATCATGCCTGAAAAATTTTTTGTTCTGCAAAATTAGTTATATTTGCAGACAGACCATTAACAAACCAATTAATAAAGAAGGATTATGAAAAAGAAATTCATCTGCACCGTATGCGGATACGTACATGAAGGAGACGAGGCGCCCGAGCGCTGCCCACAGTGTAAAGCACCCAGAGAGAAATTCAAGGAGGTTGTAGAGAACGGTGAATCCCTGCAGTTTGCCTGCGAGCATATTCTTGGTGACGGTCAGGTTGGATCGGCCGAGATGGTGAATGACCTGCGTATGCAGTTTAACGGCGAATGTAGTGAGGTGGGCATGTATCTTGCCATGAGCCGCCAGGCTGACCGCGAGGGGTACCCCGAGGTGGCCGAGGCTTTCAAGCGCTACGCCTTTGAGGAGGCCGAGCATGCCGCAAAGTTTGCCGAGTTGCTGGGCGAGGTTGTATGGGACACCAAGACCAACTTGGAGAAGCGTATGAAAGCCGAGCACGGAGCATGCGAGGGTAAGCTGGCAATTGCCAAGACCGCCAAGGCCCAGAATTGGGATGCAATCCATGACACGGTTCATGAGATGGCCAAGGACGAGGCACGTCACGGCAAGGGATTCGAGGCCCTTTACAAGCGCTATTTTGGCAAGTAAGCGCTAAAGTTTAAGTTAAAACGGAATAAAGGCCGTATCAGGGCAACATTTAGGCCCCGATACGGCCTTTTCCTTTAGGAAAAATACCTTATCTTTGCAAGTTAATAAGGATATGAGCGTAATATTGCACATAGAGTCAGCTACCGATGGATGTTCGGTGGCGGTAAGTGATGAGGGTCAGCTGGTATTTGACAAGGCTGACCATGAGGGTCATAACAATGCAGTCTCACTGGGCGTACTGGTTGATGAGGCCCTGTCGTTGGTTGACAGCCGCGGTCTTAAACTTGATGCCGTGTCGGTGAGCGAAGGTCCCGGATCATATACCGGCCTGCGTATAGGCGTGTCAATGGCCAAAGGCGTTTGCTACGGCCGTGGTCTCAAACTTATATCGGTCTCAACCCTTAAACTGCTGTGCGTGCAACCGCTGCTCTCTCTGGAACTGCCCGATGACGCTCTGCTTTGCCCCATGATTGACGCCCGCCGTATGGAGGTTTACAGCGCTGTTTATGACCGTGCCTTGAACGAGGTTCGTAAGATTCAGGCCGATATTGTAACCCCCGATACATACCTGGAGTATCTGGAAAAGCATCCGGTCTGGTTTATGGGCAACGGTGCCGCCAAGTGCCGCGAGACAATAAACCATCCCAACGCGCATTTCCTGGAGGACATAAATCCAGAGGCCCGTTGGATGTTCCCGCTTGCAGAGCAGTCGTTCAACAGGGAGGAGTTCCGTGACGTGGCCTACTTTGAGCCCTATTATCTTAAGGATTTTATAGCTGTTAAACCTAAAAAACTGGTTTGATGAACTACAATACACAACGTGAAAAAATGCCTATGCCCGAGTACGGCCGTGCCGTTCAGGAGATGGTGGAGTATGCCGTAACCATCCCGGACCGCGCCGAACGTCAGCATTGTGCAAATACAATCATCAACATAATGGGAAGCATGTTTCCCACGCTCAGGGATGTACCTGACTTTCAGGGCAAACTGTGGGATCATCTGGCTTTCATGTCGGACTACAAACTGGATATAGACTACCCGGTTGAGATAACCCGACTGGAAAAGACCCAGCAAAAGCCGGAGCACATAGACTATCCGGCCGGTGATATACGCTACCGTCATTATGGACACATACTGCCTTCGTTGGTAAAGGTTGCCGTCGATATGCCCGAAGGTCCCGAACGCAGCCAGCTAGTACGTCTGCTTGCCGTCCAGATGAAAAAGGACCTTTTGACCTGGAACAAGGAGATGGTAAGTGACGAGCGCATTGCCGAAGACCTGGCATACTTTTCACACGGAAAGTTAAGCCTGCAGGAGGGTGACCTGAACGTTCAGTTTGCCCAGGCTCCGCCCCAGCAGCGCGGCCAGCAGCATGGAAAGAAAAAGAACAAACGCCGATATTAAGCCGCTATGCCGTCATTTCTGATAGAGGGAGGTCACAGACTTAAAGGGACCATTTGTCCGCAGGGCGCCAAGAACGAGGTGCTCCAGATACTTTGTGCCGTACTGCTCACTCCCGATGAGATAACGGTACAGAACGTCCCTGAGATCCTTGACGTAAGGAACCTTATTGACATGCTTTCAAAGTTGGGTGTCAAGGTGACCGACAAGGGTAACGGATGTTGGTCATTCAAGGCCGACAACATAGACCGAAGCTATGCCGAGAGCATGGATTTTGTAACCCGCAGTGCCGGCCTCAGGGGTTCGGTAATGCTGTTGGGTCCGCTGCTTGCACGCCTTGGTCATGCAACCGTGAGCAAACCGGGAGGCGACAAGATAGGCCGCCGTCGTGTGGATACACATATCAAGGGCTTCCAGGCATTGGGTGCAAAATTCTCTCTCAATGAGGCGCGCGGCTATTATGAACTAAAGGCCGACTGCCTTAGGGGCAATTACATGCTGCTTGATGAGGCATCGGTCACAGGTACCGCAAACATCATTATGGCTGCGGTGCTTGCCCAGGGTGATACTGTAATTTACAATGCCGCATGCGAGCCTTACGTACAGCAACTTTGCCGTATGCTGGTACGCATGGGAGCCCGCATTGAGGGAATAGGCAGCAACCGCCTTACCATTCACGGAGTAAAGGAGTTGCACGGAACCAGCCACAAGATCCTGCCCGATATGATCGAGGTGGGCAGTTTTATAGGCATGGCGGCCATGACCGGAAGCGAGATAACCATAAAGGATGTCTCTTATCAGAACCTGGGTATCATACCGGAAAGCTTTGCCCGTCTTGGAATAAAGATGGAGCAGCGTTTTGACGATATTTTCATTCCCGCACAGGAACACTATCAGATAGAATCATTCATTGACGGTTCCATTATGACACTGGCCGATGCCCCCTGGCCCGGACTTACTCCGGACCTGTTGAGCGTACTGCTGGTTACCGCAACTCAGGCCAAGGGCAGCGTACTCATACATCAAAAGATGTTTGAGAGCCGTCTGTTCTTTGTGGACAATCTGATTGATATGGGTGCTCAGGTAATACTGTGTGACCCACACCGTGTGGTTGTGATAGGCCATGACCGGAACTTTGCACTTCAGGCACGCCGCATGTCATCGCCCGATATCCGTGCAGGTATTGCATTGCTGATTGCGGCCATGAGCGCCAACGGCACCAGCCGCATAGACAACATTGGTCAGATAGACCGTGGTTATCAGAATATTGACGGCCGCCTTAATGCGCTTGGAGCCAAGATTACCAGAATAGATTGATATGATTGAACAGAGTCAGGTACAGAGAATAGGCACAATCGTCAAACCTCACGGAGTGGGTGGCGAGATGGTTGTGAGTGTACCTGCCATGCTCAATTGGACCGATGACCTGGATTGCCTGGTATGTTCTCTTGACGGCATTCTTGTTCCGTTCTGGCTTGAATCCGTACGTGAAAAGAGCAGCACATCCATCCTGGTCAAGTTTCAGGGTTATGACTCGGTTGAATCCACCAGTCGTTTTATGGGAGTCACTGTCTATATGCCGCTAAAGTACGTGGCCTACGATTCCGATGAGACTCCATCCTGGAGCACGTTTCTTGACTGGAAAGTGGTAGATTCAAATGCAGGACTTCTGGGCTTAGTACATGCTGTCGATGACAGTACACCCAACATACTGTTCCTGGTACGTGACGGTGAACGCGAAAGAATCATCCCTGCCAATGCGGAGTGGATTGACAAGGTTGACCGCAAAAAAAGAACGTTGTATTACAACCTCCCCGAAGGGCTTGCTGAACTGTAATCCAATATGAAGAGCATCCGAAAAAAACGTAAAGAGGTAGGCCGCAAGAGCCTGTTGCGCAGGTTTGTTTTCCTGTACAGACTCACTGTGGTCAACGAGGATGAGCAGCGCCGGGTGTTCATGATGAGGATATCGCATCTTATCCTAACGCTGACCGTCTTGGTGATTGCAGGATTGGGCGCATGGGGTGGCATATCTGTCTTCCGCCATCTGCCCAAGCAGGTAGGAGCAACACGTCAGGATTATCTTATAAGGCAGACAATTGTAAACGAGGCACTCCGTATTGACTCGCTTGAGCATGTGTTTGAGTTGCAGAACCGCTATATAACCAACCTTCAGGACATAATAGCCGGTACAATATCGCTCGATACCGTTTATTCGGTCGATTCACTTACAAAAGTCCGCAGCGAGTTCCTTATGGAACGGACCGAGCGTGAAGACAATTTTATAAAGCAATATGAGGAGACCGAGCGTTATAACATAACGTCACAGTCCCAGACTGTAAACGAGGTTAGCGGCATAAGCATGTTCCGTCCAACTGCAGGCTTGGTATCAAGCAGCTATAACGCCCTTGAGCAGCATCTGGGCGTTGATATAGCCGCCAGCCCCAATCAAAGCGTTGTGGCAGTGCTTGACGGAACCGTTCTTTTGTCAACATATACTTCCGAGATGGGTTATACCATATGTATTGCCCATCCGGGAGAGCTTATATCAATTTACAAGCATTGTGAGTCACTGCTCAAAAAGTCCGGTGAACGCGTTAAACAGGGCGAGGTTGTTGCACTTGTGGGACGTGGAACGGACAACCTTCTGCAAGGCTCTCATCTGCATTTTGAGTTATGGTATCAGGGTCAACCCATTGACCCCGAAAAATATATTTTGTTCCAGTGAAACAGATAGCTATTTTAGGTTCAACGGGTTCCATAGGAAGGCAGGCGCTTGATGTAATTGCCTCGCATTCCAATGAGTATCAGGTCTATGCATTGACTGCCAACAACAGTGTTGACCTGCTTATTGAACAGGCCCTAAGGTTCAAGCCCGAGGCCGTTGTGATAGCCAATGAGCAGCATTATGCAAAACTGCGTGATGCATTGTCAAGTCTGCCGATAAAGGTCTATGCCGGGGCCGATGCACTCAGCCAGGTGGTTCAGGCCGAACCTATTGATATAGTCCTGGCATCGATGGTAGGATTTGCAGGACTCTGCCCTACAATTGAGGCCATCAAGGCGGGAAAGATAATAGCTTTGGCCAACAAGGAGACCATGGTGGTGGCCGGCGAACTGGTAACATCGTTGGCTCTTGAATACAAGACTCCCATTTTACCGGTGGATTCGGAGCATTCGGCCATATTCCAGTGTCTTAGCGGCGAGTCAATGAACCCGGTCGAAAAGATTCTTCTTACCGCTTCGGGCGGACCGTTCCGTACACTTGGAATGGACCAGCTCAAGACAGTAACCAAGGCGCAGGCCTTGAGGCATCCCAATTGGGATATGGGCGCCAAGATAACAATTGATTCGGCATCAATGATGAACAAGGGATTCGAGGTAATTGAGGCCAAGTGGCTGTTTGGCGTTCCGTACAGCAAGATACAGGTAGTGGTACACCCGCAGTCGGTTATACATTCCATGGTACAGTTTGCCGACGGTGCGGTAAAGGCACAGCTTGGAGCCCCTGACATGCGCCTGCCCATACAGTATGCATTCTCTTATCCCCGTAGGTTGAATGCCGATTTCCCAAGGGTGGACTTTACTACATTGGGTACACTTACATTCGAGGAACCCGATACCAAGCGTTTCCGCAATCTTGCATTGGCTTATAAGGCAATAGAGCGGGGCGGCAATATGCCGTGCATACTGAATGCCGCCAACGAGGTGTGCGTGGCTGCGTTCCTGCATGACCGTATGGGATTCCTTGAAATGAGCGATGTAATTGCTGAGACAATGGAACGTGTGGAGTTCCGCTCCAAATCCACGCTTAACGAGTATATTGAGACCGATGCCGAGGCCCGCAGGGTAGCGGCTTCGCTGATTAGATGATTTAGAAACAAATACCTATATGTCAACTTTTTGGATACGTTTTTTACAACTGGTTCTTTCACTTACAATTCTTGTAGTAATCCATGAATTCGGACACTTTTTGTTTTCCCGACTGTTTGGAGTAAGGGTTGATAAGTTCTATGCGTTCTTTAATCCCCGTTTCTCAATTGTCAGGATAAAGAGGGTTGACGGCAAGATAAGGGTCAAGTTCTTTAGCCGCAATGTTCCGGACAGTTATGAGGAGGAAAAACACTACAATTTTGAAGGAAAGGAGGAGATAACATACAAACCCATTGACCTGGATACGCTCCCTGAGGGTGACTGGCGCCGTTCGCCTGAGAATACCGAGTTCGGCGTGGGTTGGGTACCTTTTGGCGGCTACTGCAAGATAGCCGGTATGATTGATGAGTCTATGGACCTGGCAGCCATGCAGCAGGAACCCAAGGAGTGGGAGTTCCGCACCAAAAAGTCATGGCAACGCCTGCTCATTATGGTTGGCGGCGTGCTGTTCAACCTGTTGCTGGCATTCTTTATCTACTCTATGGTCCTGTTTAAATGGGGTGACAGCTATGTTCCCGCCCAGGGTCTTAAGTATGGCATGGAATTCAATGAGCATGCCGAGTCAATAGGTTTCCGTGACGGTGATGTGATAACCGCAACTGACGGCATTCCTACCGTTGCTTTTGACGGTGACATGTACCGTGCCATTGCCAAGGCAAAGCAGGTCACTGTTTTACGTAACGGCAGGCAGGTTACTATTGACATGCCAGATGACCTGTCATTGTTTGATTTTGGCCGTGCTGTTCCTTTTGTGTCCATACTGAGCCCAATGACAGTTGACAGCGTAGTAACTGACGGAGACTGCAAGGGTGCAGCTCTAGCCGGCATCATATCCGGCGATACAATCCTTACCGTTAACGGACAGATGGCAAGTACATGGACATCGTTCCAGACCGTATTGGCCGATATGCGCAACCGTGCACAGGATTCGTATGTGGACCGTAACCTAAGTATCGTGATTGGTCGTCCGGGCGCAGGCCGTGACACCCTGACCGTGACTGCTGATGCCGATTTCCGCATAGGAATTGTCCATTTGACCGATGAATACGTACCTGTTGAACTGGAATACGGATTCTTTAGTTCAATACCTGCAGGTATCCGGTACGGATGGAATACCCTTAAGGGTTATGTGGGTGATTTCCGTTATGTGTTTACAAAAGAGGGGGCCAAGAGTCTGGGAGGATTCGGTACCATTGGCAGCATATTCCCGTCCAAATGGAACTGGCATGCATTCTGGCTTATGACAGCGTTCCTGTCAATCATTCTGGCATTCATGAACATCCTGCCTATTCCGGCACTTGACGGCGGTTACGTTCTGTTCCTTCTGGTCGAGGTTGTAACCGGTAAGAAACCTGGTGACAAGTTTCTTGAGGTTGCCAATACCATAGGAATGATAATCCTGTTCGGATTGCTCATATTTGCCAATCTTAATGACCTGATCAGACTGTTCTGACATGAATAAACCGCGTGAGACATTCGGCAGCCGTATAGGCATGCTTCTGGCCATGGCCGGTTCGGCCATCGGTCTGGGTAATATATGGAGGTTCCCGTATACCCTGGGCCAGAACGGTGGTGCAGCATTTTTGCTGTTATACGTAATAATGCTGGTAATCATATGTCTCCCGGTCATGATTTCAGAGTACCTGTTAGGGCGCCGCGGCGCTTCCAACCCATTCCGTACGTTTGACAATCTTGCCCCCGGCTCCAAGTGGCGCTGGATAGGTTCTGTGGCGGTTCTGGCATCGGCCTGCATATTGTCATTCTACTGCGTGGTGGGCGGCTGGTCTTTCAAATACCTGTTTGAGGCCTGTACAGGCGGTCTTATGTCATATCAGGGCAGTTATGCTGACTTTTTTGGTGCGTTCATAAGCAACCCTTGGAAACCTTTGTTGTATACTCTGCTGTTTCTTGGATTGACCGGACTGATAATTGCATTCGGGGTACGCAAGGGAATTGAGCGCATGTCAAAGATAATGATTACGTTACTGTTTGTAATCATTGTGCTTGTGGTTATACGGTCACTTTCGCTGCCAGGTGCCGGTCAGGGCGTGCGTTACATGTTTGTGCCCGATTTCAGCAAGGTTACGGCCAACACATGTGTAGCTGCTATGGGGCAGGCGTTCTTTTCGCTCAGCATTGGCTGCGGCTGCATACTTACTTACGCCTCTTATGTGCATAAGGATGAGAATATAGCCGCTTCATCGGGCTGGATAGCCTTTTTTGACACATCGTTTGCCGTTATTGCGGGTTTGGCTATAATACCTGCCGTATATGCCATAGCTCAGATGAACGGGGTGGATCCCGATGTCAGCGCGGGTCCGGGACTGGTATTCATCACCTTGCCGGGCGTTTTCAAATCCATGCCACTGGGCGGTGTGGCCGCCTTGCTCTTTTTCCTGGCATTGATGCTGGCTGCCATAACATCGGCCATATCGCTTATGGAGGTGGTTGTGGCATATGTTATTGAGGAGCTAAAGCGTTCACGCCTGCATGCAGTACTTATTTGTTTCCTGTTATGCGGTGGAGTAGGAGTATTCTGTTCCCTGTCATTCGGACCGCTTGACGGCTTTAAGCTGTTCGGCCTGAGTGTGTTTGACTTTTTTGATTACATAACCTCCAACATTATGCTGCCTGTAGGCGGTTTACTGCTGGCTGTCTTTGCAGGTTGGAGGCTTAAGCGTGCCAACTATCTGGACGAGCTTACCAATGGCGGTAAACTCAATATTCCCCGTTGGCTCTGCCTTACAATCTATTATCTGGTAAAGTTTGTTGCCCCGCTGGCAATACTACTCATCTTTATCAACTGCATCCTGAGCTGATTCCTCCTTAACCTTGGAACGGATGAACTCCAGGTGGCGTTGGGCCTCCTGGCGGGCGTTCTTGTGCTCATTGAGCGTTTGGAGTACAATTGACAGGTCATAAAGCTTGGCTATGGCATAGCGGTCATCCTTGTTGAGCTTAAGGTTGCGGTATACAGGGCGGCTGCTGTCTGGGCCGGTCTTGCGGTAAAGGGTGTATGTAATGTTCTCATCCTTGTTGGCGCTTATGAATGCCGATGCTCCGCCGTCGTTGCCGTTAATAAAGCTCAGCCACTCGTAGCAAACGTCCAGGTCCTTGAATTCATGACGGTCATTTGATTCGGGGGTATCAACATATAACTCGCCAACGCTCAGCTTGAGCCAGTCATGATGTATGTATGAACTGCCACGATAACAGGATATAAGTGTCATGCGGCCAAGCTCGTCAACCTGGGCGCGTATGTAGGTGCGGTCAGTGTTACGGGTGGGAGCCTGACTCTTTATTGTATACAGTCCTATATCCTGATATTGCTCGTCCTTTTGAAACGCATAGTCAGCCTTTATCCTTTCAAATGCGGCCTGAGCTACGGCAATCATGCTGTCCTGATACTCAATGGCACGCAACTGCTCGGCCTCCTCGACCTTCTGCATAAGTTTTATGCCCTGCTTACGGGTCTCAAATGCCTTAGGATATAGAATGCGTATACTGTCAATTTCCTGCTTGGCAAGATTGTAGTTGCCTATGCTGAACGCCTCCTTTGCGTTATCCAGATGGTGCCCGGCCTGCTGTTCTATACTCTCCTTGCACGATATGGCAAAAGCCATTACAACCAATAGGATCAGTGATTTTCTCATATCTTGTAACATGGTGTTTAATGTCATCGGCAAAAGTACTCCTTTTGCTTGAATTTAGTTACTTTTGCATCATATGAAGTTATACAGCGACGAGGAATTGGCCAGGCTGCTTGACCGTAAGGAATTCAGGCTGCTTTCTCAGACTGCCGATAGTCTGGGACTGGAGTGCTACGTGGTGGGCGGATATGTCAGGGACCTGTTTTTGGAACGTCCCAGCAAGGATATTGATGTGGTTGTGGTGGGCAGTGGCCTGGATATGGCCAAGGCATATGGAAAGGCGCTCGGAAGGGGTGCCCATGTAAGCCTGTTCAAGAACTTTGGAACGGCTCAGGTCAAGAAAGGTGATCTTGAGGTTGAGTTTGTGGGAGCCCGCAAGGAGTCATACCATCGCGAGTCACGCAATCCCATTGTTGAGGACGGCACCCTTGAGGACGACCAGAACCGCCGTGACTTTACCATAAACGCAATGGCCATATGTCTTAACGGTGACCGTTTTGGTGAACTTGTTGATCCGTTTGGCGGTATTGACGACCTTCAGGACCGCATTATCCGCACTCCGCTTGATCCCGATATAACTTTCAGCGATGACCCGTTGCGCATGATGCGTTGCATAAGGTTTGCCACGCAACTCAATTTTTACATTCAGGATGAGACCTTTGCATCACTGCAAAAGAACAGGGAGCGTATAGAGATAATATCCAAGGAGCGTATATCGGAGGAACTGAACAAGATACTGCTTGCTCCAATCCCGTCAAAAGGATTCATTGACCTGGACCGTTGCGGCCTGTTGGAACTGATATTTCCCGAATTGTCCGCCCTGCAGGGCGTGGAGACTGTAAACGGGCGTGGACACAAGGATGTGTTTTACCACACGCTTGAGGTTCTTGATAATGTGGCCCGTAACAGCAATGATTTGTGGCTGCGTTGGGCGGCGCTGCTCCATGATATAGGTAAACCACGTACCAAAAAGTGGGAGCCTGCCCATGGCTGGACGTTCTACAATCACAATTATGTGGGCATGAAAATGATTCCCGCCATATTTGAGCGCATGAAAATGCCCAAGAACGAAAAGATGAAATATGTGCAGAAAATGGTTGAACTGCACATGCGTCCAATTGCCATTGTCGATGATGAGGTAACTGACTCTGCCGTACGCCGTCTGCTCTTTGATGCCGGCAACGATATTGATGACCTTATGACACTCTGTGAGGCCGATATCACATCAAAGAACGAGCAAAAAAAACAGCGTCATCTGGAAAACTTCAAGCTGGTACGCCGCAAGATGATTGACCTGGAGGAACGTGACCGCATACGCAATTTCCAGCCTCCGGTTGATGGCCTGGAGATTATGCGTACGTTCGGACTTGAACCTACGGCAATTGTAGGTGAACTTAAGGCTGCAATTAAGGATGCCATACTGGACGGAATTATTCCAAATGAACATGATGCGGCATTCAACTTTCTGGTTCAGGAGGCCAACAAACGCGGCTTAAAGCCAGTAAAGGATTAATAACCTGATTATGCTTATGAAAAAGTCTTCCCTTACAGTTGTATGTATTGCTGTAGCTGCATTATTTGCAGTGTCCTGTAATCTTAAGGTTGAGTTCGGCAAATCGCCCGTAAGGAAAGTTGTTGCCGCCATGACTCTTCAGGAAAAAGTAAACCTTTTGGTTTGCGCAGATGCAGGACAGACATATTCCATACCGCGTTTGGGTATTCCGTCAGTGGTGCTGGCCGATGGCTCCGGCAATCGTACATCATTCCCTGTATCAACCATGCTGGCCCAAAGCTGGAACCAGCAGCTTGTTGAGGAGGTGGGAGAGGCTATTGGCGATGAGGTTAAGCGTAACGGTGCCGACTGTCTGCTGCTTCCGGCACTTGACCTGCACAGCAATCCGGTAGTATCAGGTAAAACAGCATCGGCAATGGTACGTGGCGTGCAGTCCAACGGTGTTGGCGCAACCATAAAGCATAATGCTCTGAACGGTCATCACACAACCCACGGGCAATATCTAAAGGGTTTTGAGATTGCCGTCCGTGAATCACAACCTTGGGCTGTAATGACACGGAACAGTGTGCTTAATGACAGTATATTACGCAACGAATGGGGCTTTGAGGGAATGGTAATGACAGAGCTGGGTGACAGTTCTGATGCGGTTGCTGCCATCCAGGCCGGCAATGATCTGATTTTGCCGGGCAACGCAAATCATATTAAATCCATAATTGAGTCAGTCCAAAACGGAAATCTTGATGAAAAGATAATAGACCGTAATGTTCAGAATGTCCTTGCTTTTATAGAACGCTCACCCAAAATGCAGGGTTATGAGATACAGAATGACCCTGATCTGGAAGCTCATGCCAGGATTTCGCGCTCCATAGCAACCGAGGGTATGGTCCTGCTTAAGAACAACGGTGCTCTTCCGTTGGCCAGGAACTGCAAGATGATAGCTCTTTACGGCACCAGCTCATATAATCTCTATGTGGCGGGGATGGTTAACGGCAGCATAAACAACAATCATGCCGTAAGCCTTAACGAGGGTCTTAAGGCTGCCGGTTACAAACTGGAACCCTCCATTTTATCGGCATATAGCCGTTATGTTGACTCTCCGCAGCCACTTGTACGCAAGCCTTACCAGTACCGTGCCGATGCAATATCAAGCGATATAGCAATAATAACCATTGGCCGCAGTTTTGAAAACGAGAATGATTTTATGCTTACGGATAGTGAGCAGGGTCTTATCAGTGATGTTTGTGATGCATTCCACTTCAAAGGAAAGAAAGTAATTGTTGTTTTGAATATAGGCGCACCCATTGAAACTGCCAGTTGGAAATCGCACCCCGATGCTATCTTACTTGCCGGAATTCCAGGACAGGAGGCAGGTTACGCCATTTCCGATATACTTAAAGGTGCAGTTAATCCATCGGGCAAACTGGTGGATACCTACGTTATAGATTATGATTGTCAAAAGGAGCAGGTTTCATATCCGTTTGGGTTTGGATTGAGCTATACCAAATTTACATATAGTGAACCCCAGGCAAAGGTTGTTGACGGTGTAGTCAGTCTGTCTGTAAAGATAACCAATACCGGATTGGTTGCCGGCAAGGAAGCTGTGCAGGTATATATTGAGGCTCCACAAGGCAATATTAACAACCAGACAAAAGAACTTAAGACCTACGGCAAGACCGCGTTGTTACAACCCGGCGAGAGCCAGACTCTTGAGTTTGCTCTTCCCAATTATGAACTGGCCGGTTTTGACCTTTCAACACTAACCTGGCAGACAGTTCAGGGAGAGTACAAGGCCCATTTTGCCGCCTCGTCACAGGATCTTCGCTGTCAGGCTTTATTCAATATCCCTGTTTCAAGCAGCTATCCGGCTTACGGATCACTAAAATGAGCTTACATTTAGGTAAGAGTTAAAACATTTGTTTTCAGTTAATTAATCGCTGTGGGACAAATTTGTCCCACAATTGTCCCATTTTTGTCCAATGGGTTTTGTTTGTATCTTTATTGTCTTATAGGTATATTTGAAAAACATATTTATTATTCAGGTAAATGACAAAAAAGATTGCAGTATCCATTCTGTCCTTATTGACTCTCCTTGCATCGTGTAAGGATAGAGACACATACCGTTATTTACAGAATGTGGAACAGGTTATTGAAACCGATGTTCCTGCTGCCAATTCCATGCTCAGTTCCATTCAACTATCGGACAATAAACGGAACAGGGCATTATATGCAATCTTAAAGACACAGGTTGATTATAAAAGCAATATTGTTGCACAGGATGACAGCCTTATTCTTACTGCCGTTAACTATTATGCAAACCGCTATGGTGTTAAGAAAGACTATCATGCTGCAATGGCGTGGTATTCGCTTGGTTGCGTATATACGGATATGGGAAACGATGTTCAGGCCATAAACGCTTACCTTAAGGCAAAAGCGTTATTCCCGGATACCCTGGTACGCTATTACGCACTTGCTGAACAGAATCTTGGAGAACATTATCTTAACCAGATGATGTTTGATCTGTCACTGAACAACCTTAATGGATCCCTAAAAAACTCTTTCAGGCTTCATGACAATGTGCTTACGTCGAATGTAAGGTATCTTATTGCCCTGAATGCATTGTATCAGGCCAATTATAATGCGGCCGATTCCCTATTTACCGTTATCCTTAAGGACCCTCAAGCCTCAAGTTTAAGGAGTCGCCAATGTTATATGAACCTGGCCAAGATATATCTAAATGGCTATCAGGACTATGAGATGGCAATGTATTACATTAACCGTTATCTGTATGAGTTAAAGGATTCTTTTGAGATGGGTGTGGGTTACAGCGTAAAGGCTGACATATATTTTGATACCCAGGAATATGATTCGGCATACCTTTATTACAACAAATCATTGGATTGTCAGTATGAAATATATACCCTTTGTGACAACAGTGGCAAACTTGCGGTCCTGTCTGTGATTAAAGGCAATCCCGATGATGCTCTTGAGTACATGCAAATTCATGATGACCTTATTGATTCTATATATGAAATGCGCAAGGATGTTGCCATTGAGGATGTGATACGCAATCATGTCATCATGTTAAATGACGCCCAAACCCGTTACAGGAACAAGCGACTCATAATAATCAATTTGTCAATTCTGGTTCTTATTGTAATGGCATATCTGTTATTCAAGGCAGATAGGCAAAACCGTATTGCCCGTAAAGAGATAAAACGTCGTGACGAGGAGCGCAGCAACAGCATAGAGGTCATGAAAGCCCACATGCTGGATTCACCTTTGAATAATAAAAAGTTGTCCAGAGATTCCATTATTAAAATGTATAAGGAGAGACTGGAAAAGTGTAAAGAGCAGTTCTGTGCCACTCAGGCATACTCCAATATGTCATCAAAACATTTTAATAATAATTACTCTTTTAGTGTTGAGGAAAGGGATTCCATAATAGACCAGATATCGGAATCATTCATAGACACAATCCTGGATATGAATATTGAGATAGAGAACCTTGCCAGGGAGGACATAATAATATGCCTTTTGTCCAGTATGGGTTTTAACATCAGGTTTATATCCACGTTCATCAATATCTCGGAAAGTGGAGTCAGGAAACGCAAGGTAAGGCTTGTTGAAAAGACCGATAAAGAATTCATTGAATTGTTCATCTAATAATATTGTTATGAAACGTATTACATTAACATTGCTCATTGCTTTATTCGCTACGTTAGCATTGAATGCCAAAGTATACATCCGACTGGTAAAAAGTACATCGGGTGGTCATACCTCCAGTGCAAAGGCAGGAATAAGGACAAGCGTATATGCACCATTGGCTTATATTGAAGATGAAAGACTTTGTATACAGTTTCCCGTGAGCACTGTATCAAGTGTTGTCATCACCAATGATTCGACCGATGTTGCCATTCTTAGTGAGACTTTCCAGGTTGAATCAACCGATGTAAGTATGAGCGTTGCTACACTAAAGCAAGATCATGCATACAATTTATCGGTCAACGCATTCGGAACATGGTGGGTAGGATATTTTGATTATGTTGTGTCCTCGGCGGAGCAATCAATTCAAAAGGGTTTTATCGGCACAATTGATGATCCTGACAAGGAGCGTAATTACGGACTATACTTTGTTGCGGGCAATGCCTCGCCGGGTTGGAACTATGGAGTAAGCGGAATAGTATCTGGTCAGAATTACGGTACCGGAATATACGGTTCATCGCTGCAAGATGAGGGATTCAACACCGGCGGGCGTTTTGCCGGGTTGTTTCACGGTGACATTAAGACTACCGATGCGGTATATGCATCGGCATATAATACTCTGGCCGATTCCAGACTGAACAAGGATATGGAGCAGCTTGAAAATGGCAGTCTGGATAACCTTATGCAAGTTAGTGTATTCAAATACGGTCTTAAGCAGTTTGATGTTGACAATGGAGACAATTCAACATCACTTGGTTATTACAATGATGATTCGGGCATTTTGGATAAGGAACATTACGGTCTGTCCGGGCAGGAGATACAACAGATATATCCAAATCTGGTAACCCAAAATCAGGATGGATATCTGTCAGTCAATTACGTAGAGATGGTTCCGTTGTTAATTCAGTCCATCAAGGAGCTCAAGACCGAACTGGATAATACAAATGCCCAGTTGGAGTTGCTTAAAACAGGCACAAAAGTTGCAATCAGAATGACGGATCAGGCTGTGTTGTTTCAAAATACGCCCAATCCTTTTAAGACCAACTGTATTGTAAAGTGTATTATACCCCAAAATGTAAAAGAGGCGTTATTCTGTCTTTACGATTATAGCGGCCGTCAGATTGAATGCCTGGAAATACATGACAGAGACAATGTGGAGATTCCGGTTGACGGGTATGGTCTTGAACCTGGAATATATCTGTATTCATTAATTACCGACGGGGAGATTGTTGATACTAAACGTATGGTTCGCATAGAATAAATACGTCAATTTGCGGTAATTGGAACATTTTGTCCCAAAAATGTCCCAAAATTGTCCCAAAAAAAATTTGGTTTGACCTGTAAACCTCAATGATATTTGCAGCAAATTGTATAACCCAAAAAATTGTTTGATTATGAAAAAGGCTATTACATTAACAGGTTCCACACTCGCAATGATGTGTGTATGTATTTTTGCAAATGCGCAAGAGGATACAACTCATGTTAACATTATTACTCCAAATGAGCATAATAATGAATTATGGATTAATGATGACACTAAGGCCGACACAACACAAGTAGAGGATTTTACTATTGAGGAGCAGAATATAACGCTCAGTGTTGGTGAAAGCCTACAGTTGCATGTAAATCCCTCCAGTGCCAATGTTAGATGGGTCCAAGGAGCATGGGATTTATCGGCCAATCCTGTTTTAGTTGTTGACCAGAACGGTTTGATTACAGCTTTAAAAGCAGGAGAATCATATGTGGCAGTTGAATCAACCGTTGATGGAAATGTCCGTAAACAGGCTCCGGTTACTGTCCTTAATCAAGGATCGGTTAAGACAGGAAACAAACAGCTTGAACCAACAAAAGAGTGCCAATGGGAGGAAGTAAAATTTACATTGACAAACAACGGAAATTTTATTGCACAAGGTGTATTTTATGGTAGCGGCGCTAAAAGTAATCAGCTAAACTACTTGGTAACAGACCAATGTGTCTTTATGTGGTTTGATATAGACTACGCCGATTCTACAAAGAATTTCTATCCCCAGCCATTTACTCTTGAGATTAGTGATTGTAACGCCCTTGCATACAACATTTATTTTAACAACAGCACTCAAGTTGTTGAGAACAGCAGGAGTTTTGCAAACTACGCAATTAAAAGAGGCGCATCAACTGGCGGTACTACCCAAACGGACAATATCTTAATAAAAAATGATGACGGATTGATTTACGATCTTAATGGTCATATACTTATATCTGTTCCGGAAAAAGGTTCTTATATACAGAATGGCAAGATATACTATAATTACTGATTAACTAATAATGATATTTATGAAGAGGTCTTTTGTTTTATCGCTTATATGCTGTAGCTTTTTTAGTGCGGCATATTGTCAATTACGTGTTGAAAACAATGGTAATGTTGGCGTAAAATATGCCGGAACTCCATCTGTTAATGGCTATTTTACTGTCAACAGTGCCGGTGACACAGAAACTTGTGCCACTATTTCTTCACAAGAGGAGACGCATGATGCTGTGTTAAAGGTAATCAAGACAGATGCTGTCACAACAGATCATAATTACATAATAGGTTTTTCGTCTTATACAAGACAAAACAACAATTCATCCAGATTGGCTTATGGTGTTTACAGCAGAGCATTAAAAACTAATAATACAGACACCAATTCAGGTAGATCATATGGAGTATATTCTTATGCGGGCCATGCAACCCCAGGATGGAATTATGGTGTATTTGGGACGCTCTATGGTAATAACAACGGTGCAGGTGTATTTGGCTCATCCCTAGATTTTGATGATGGAATGAATACACAGGGAAAATTTGCAGGTTTTTTTCATGGTGATGTCAAATCCACCGATGCAATGTATGCTTCGACATACAATGTTCTGTCTGATTACAGATTAAAGGAAAATATCGTATCAATCGGTTCCGAAGGCCTGAATGATTTATTGAAACTGAATGTAGTAAAATATAATCTTAAACCCCGTTATGCCGATACTGGTGATACCTCTACTATTGGGAAAAGGTATTATACAAATGAATCAAAGTTACTTGAAAGGACTCACTACGGTTTGTTAGCTCAAGAACTACAAGGGGTTTATCCTGATTTAGTTTATGAAGGCGAAGACGGCTTTTTGTCGGTCAATTACATTGAACTGATACCTATTCTTATCAAATCCGTACAGGAGTTGAAAGCCAAAGTGGATGCGCTGGAAGGAAAACCCAACAATTCTCCTGTAAGAACAGGCGGCACTACTCAAGTTACCAGCCAATCGGCTATTCAGGCTGCACTCTACCAGAACAGCCCCAATCCTTTCACTGAGAATACGACCATAAGGTGTATTATTCCAAGAAGTATATCAAAAGCTGTACTGTATATCTATGATATGAACGGTCGCCAGATAGACAGTATGTCAATTGCTGAACGTGGTGATGTGTCTCTTACAGTAGAAGGAAGCAGTCTTGATGCAGGAATATATATGTATTCTCTCATAACCGATGGAGAGGTTGTGGATACCAAACGTTTGATACTTACAAAATGAGTATGAAAAGACGTGTATTGATTATTATTGTGGCATTGGCGGTAATGTCATTGCCGTTTTTCGGTTATTCGCAAGAAATACCGGAAGGATCGTTCGTTCCAACAGACTACTATTATTATCAGGATGAAAAAATTCCTTTGGCTCTTAATGAGAATAAAATCTCTATTTGTATCCCCAAAGATAGCGTTAATATAAGTACGAGGATTCTTGAAAACATAAGTGTTCTGGATAAGATAAAGGATGACAAATTTGACATATTTGTTATACCCAAATCTGATCTGGATATTTTAGAATCTAAGGATTTTTGGGGTAATGCATCTAAGTCTGTAATAATTACACCTGGTTATTATATCTCTAACGGAATGGAAGTTTTTTCCAGTCCATATATTATGCTACAACTTTTTAAGGGAGAAGATTTAGACATACTAAATAAATACTCTAAACGATATGGGTTTGAAATAATTGGGAATGATTCAATAATGCCGCTTTGGTATGTTCTGTCTATTACACCAGAATCTGAATTTAATACGTTGGAATGTGCAAATAAGTTATGGGAAAGTGGAAAGTTCGCATCCTCAGAACCAGATTTGTGTTCAAAAATATCTTTATGTTCAAATGATCCTTTGTTTAGTCAGCAATGGGGGTTGTATAATAGTAATTATACCGGAATTGACATATCTGTAGATTCTGCATGGAGTATTTCCACTGGAAAAGATATAAAAATTGCCATATTTGATGATGGGATAGATGTGAATCATGTAGATTTAGCATCAAATGTCGGTAGTTTGAGTTTTGATACTGAAACAAATTATTCACCTAGTGGACTATATGGAGACCATGGTACTCATTGTGCTGGAATAGCGGCCGCCATAAAAGATAATAACCTCCATATAGCGGGAGTTGCCCCCGAAGCTACTATTGTTCCGATAAGTAACAGTATGACTTTCCAATCTTTGAATCCATGTAAATTAGCCAACGGTTTTATTTGGGCCTATCAGAATGGAGTTGATATCATTTCAAATTCATGGATTATTTATACACCATATAGCGTTCTAACCAATGCTATACGAGATGCCCTAATATATGGTCGCCAGGGGAAAGGATGTGTTGTTGTTTTTTCGTCAGGGAATGATACAGATTATAATATTCCATATCCCGCTAATTGTAATGATTCTATTCTTGTTGTAGGTGCCATTAAAAAGAACGGAACAAGATGGGCTGATTCAAATTATGGCAATAAACTTGATGTAGTTGCACCTGGAGTTAACATTATTTCTACTATTCCTAATAATACAACGGGCTATAATACCGGTACATCTATGGCTTGTCCTCATGTTGCAGGTGTAGCTGCATTGATACTGGAACTAAATCCTGGGTTGACAGTTAATCAAGTGAATAGTATCATAAACAGTAATGCCAAAAAGTTATCTGGGGTTAATTTTAATATTACTAAACCAGATGGATTGTGGAATAATGAATATGGATATGGTCTGGTTGATGCGTATAGTTCTGTGATGAACACTCCGAGAACTGTCTATATTCAAAACGAAACTATAAATGGAACAAGGAATATTACAGCAGATAGTATTTATGTTGGAAAAGATGTTACTAATTTAATTGGACAAGGAGATGTGATACTTGGCCCTGGTAATATTACATTGAAAGCTGATTATATAGAGATAAAGAATTCTACCACAGTACCTTTAGGCACTACTCTTAAGGTGGAAAACTGATTATACATGTAAATCATAGGATGTCAAATAATTAAACAGAATAAAATGAATAAACGTGTATTACTAGTTCTATTAGCTTTGGCATTAATGCCATTGACAGTTTTCGGTTTTTCTTTGGATGAACCGGAAAATATGAATGAGCAGACAGGTTATTATTATCAAGGAAAGAAGAATACAAAAACTGCATCTGCATCCCTAAAGATAGCGTAGGCATTAAAGACAGGATTCTTGCAAACATAAGCATTCTTGACATTATAAATGACAATGCTTTTTTCCTTTACATTGTTCATGTCTCAGATTATCAGAAACTGACCTCAATGGATTTCTGGGAAAAGGATTCAAAATCTATAATAACAACTCAATGTTATTTTTTTGATAGGGGAATCGAAGTCTTTACCGATCCATATATTATTGTTGGGCTAAAGAAAGAAGAAGATCGGAGTATACTGGAATCTTATTCAGAACAGTATGGATTTAAGATTATAGGTAATGGACCACAAATGCCATTATATTATATTCTGGCTATCACCCCGGAATGTAAGATGAACACATTGGAATGCGCCAACAAATTATATGAAACCGGACAGTTTGCGTCATCGGAGCCAGATCTTTGTACGTACATCAGAAAAACTAATTCCCAAACGGCATATTATTATTACCAAGGTGAAAAAATAAACCTGACTCTTAATGAGAACAAGACCTGTTTGTTTGTTCCAAAAGATAGTGTTGGAATTAGCCAAAGAGTCTTAGCAACTCTTGAACCGTTGGACGTGATAAATGACGATGAATATGTCATTTATGTTATTAATGACGAAGATTATCAGGAATTGTCCATAACGGATCCTTGGGATGACGATTCAAGATCTGTAATTACAACTCAATGTTATTTTACCGAAAAAGGGACCGAAGTATATTCCAGTCCATACATCATTTTGGGTCTAAAGAAAGAACAAGACTCAAGCATACTGGAATCATATTCGGAACAATATGGGTTTAAGATAGTAAGAAATGAGCCTTTGATGCCATTATACTATATTCTGTCCATTACCCCCAAATGTAAGATGAACACATTGGAATGCGCCAACAAATTATATGAAACCGGATTGTTTGCGTCATCGGAGCCAGACTTAATGAGTGTAATAAATAAAAGCAATGGCGGTACCCCCACTTTAGTGGATGAAACTGCAATACAACC
>CACWIN010000020.1 GCA_902760965.1 uncultured Bacteroidales bacterium
CCTCCTTTTTACAACAAAGGTTGGGAAACGACCGTAGTTTAGCAAATTCTTCACATAGTTTTATTCTAGCGCAAACTTAGAGTCCCCTTTGTGCCCCTCCACTCTACCACTTAAAAAACGTTAACGAGTACGGGCGCGCGGAATAAAAAGGTGTCATTTCTGTAAATTTGCGTGTTTAACAGAAATACTATTTCAATTCAACATGAATAAGACAACCAAACGTGTGCTTATTGCCGTTATCGTGATAGGCCTTGCTGTATGGGGCGTTATCAGTTTCAAACCTAAGAAAAACAGTGAAATTCCTGCAGGACCCATGCCCGTAGCAATGGGAGGCCCGGCTGCGGCACTGGGTCGCGGCGGCCAAACCTTACTGGTCCGCTATGCAATTATGCAGCCCACAGAACTTGTAGATGGAATCAACATTAGCGGCAGCCTTATCCCTAATGAGGAGGTAAACCTCTCTTTTGAGACATCGGGCAAGATTACCGATATTTTCTTTGAAGAGGGCAGCAAAGTAAAGAAAGGTCAGGTGCTGGCCAAAATCAACGACGCCCCCCTTCAGGCCCAGCTCAAGAAACTGGAGGCCCAGTACCAGTCAACCGAGGACCGTCTGGCCCGCCAGAAAGCCCTCTACGAGAAGGAGGCCGTAAGTAAGGAGGCATACCAGGAGGCCGAGGCAAACTTCAACAAGTTGCAGGCCGATATAGAAGAGTGTAAAGCCAAGCTGGACCAGACCGAGCTCAAGGCACCGTTTGACGGAATAATTGGTCTGCGTCAGGTGAGCGTAGGTGCATATGCATCACCCAGCATAAACGTGGCCACACTTACCAACACAGAAAAACTGAAAGTTGAGTTCGCAATCCCCGAGCGTTACGCCGGCGTGCTCCAGAACGGCGCCAAGCTGACATTCACCGTCGAGGGCATTGACGAGGTATTCCCAGCTCAGGTCTACGCCACCAACTCAAAGGTAGATCAGGGCACCCGCACCTATCTGGTCCGCGCCATTTACAACAACGCCGGCGGCAAGCTGGTTCCCGGCCGATACGTAAGCGTAACCCTGAACACCCGCACATTCGATAACGCCCTGGCTGTTCCCAGTGAGGCAATCATATCCGAGATGGGCATTGACAAGGTGTTCCTGTACAAGGCCGGCAAGGCCATCCCGCAGGAGATCACCAAGGGTCTGCGTACCGATGCCATGGTACAGGTGCTGAGCGGCCTGAACGTAGGCGATACCGTAATCACCAGCGGCACCATGCAGCTGCGTACCGGAATGAGGGTTGAACTGAAAAAATAATCCCGCCGCAAGATGAACATCTCTGAACTTAGTATCAGGCGCCCGGTACTTGCAACAGTACTGGTGCTCATAATAATACTGTTCGGTATCGTTGGTTACACCAGCCTTGGTGTCCGCGAGTACCCATCGGTAGATAACCCCATCATATCGGTATCAGCCTCCTACCCCGGAGCCAACGCCGAGGTCATAGAGAACCAGATCACAGAGCCGCTGGAGCAGCAGATTAACGGTATCCCCGGCATCCGCTCGCTCTCATCGGTCAGCCAGTACGGAAGCAGCCGCATCACCGTAGAGTTTGAGCTCTCTGTCGACCTTGAGACCGCCGCCAACGACGTGCGTGACAAGGTATCGCGCGCACAGCGAATGCTGCCCCGTGACTGCGATCCCCCCACAGTTTCCAAGGCCGATGCCGACGCCATGCCAATCCTTATGGTGGCCCTGCATAGCGACAAGCGCTCCCTGCTGGAACTAAGTGAGCTGGCCGATCTTGTGGTTAAGGAGCAGCTCCAGACCATCCAGGACGTAAGCTCCGTAATGATCTGGGGTGAAAAGCGTTACTGCATGCGCCTGTGGCTGGATCCCGTCAAGATGTCCGGTTACGGCATCACCCCCATGGACGTAAAGAACGCCCTTGACAAGGAGAACGTGGAGCTGCCGTCAGGTACCATTGAGGGTAACACCACCGAGCTTGAAATCCGCACCCTGGGTCAGATGCACACCACCGAGGAGTTCAACAACCTGGTAATAAAGCATGACGGCACCAAGGTAATCCGATTCAGTGACGTAGGCCAGGCCGAGCTCAGCCCGCGCGACATAAAGAGTTACATGAAGATGAACGGCATTCCCATGGTGGGTGTGGCAGTTACCCCGCAGCCGGGTGCCAACCACATCAATATAGCCAACGCCGTTTATGACCGCATGAAACTGATGGAGAAGGACCTGCCTGAGGACGTTGGTTACGAGTACGGATTTGACAACACCCGCTTTATCCGCGCATCAATCAATGAGGTTAAGACAACCTTGTACGAAGCATTCATACTGGTTATCTTCATAATATTCCTGTTCCTGCGCGACTGGCGTGTAACCCTTATTCCATGCCTTGTAATCCCGGTCTCAATTGTAGGCTCATTCTTTGTGATGTACATGCTGGGATTCAGTATCAACGTGCTCTCCATGCTTGCGGTGGTGCTGTCGGTTGGACTTGTGGTCGATGACGCCATCGTTATGACCGAAAACATCTACAACCGAATTGAGAAAGGCATGACTCCGCTGCAGGCCGGTATTGACGGCTCGCGTGAGATCCTGTTTGCCATCATATCGACCTCAATTACTCTGCTCTGCGTGTTCGTACCTATAGTATTCATGCAGGGCCAGACAGGTAGGTTGTTCCGTGAGTTCGCGTTCGTGATTGCAGGCGCCGTGGTGATTTCCACATTCGCCGCTCTTACATTCACCCCCATGCTCTCCACCAAGATCCTGGTAAAGCGTGAAAAGAAAAACGCGTTCTACGCATGGTCCGAGCCCTTCTTTGACGGTCTGAACCGCTACTACAGCAAAAGTCTGGAGTTCATCCTAAAGAACCGATGGATAACCATTGCCACCATGGTTCTGGCACTTGGATTTGCAGTCTGGATGTGGACCAAGACCCCGTCCGAGATGGCTCCTATGGAGGACCGTTCACAGGTAACAGTCCGCACCCAGGGCCCCGAGGGTGTAACCTACGAGTACATGCGTGACTACACCGAGCGAATAAACGATGTGGTGGATTCAATCATGCCCGATGCCAAGTTCGTGACCGCACGAGTATCATCGGGCGGCGGTAATATTCAGATTACCCTTAAGGACATAAATGAGCGCAGCTACTCGCAGATGGAGGTGTTTGAGAAACTGAGCGCCGCCGTACGTCGTGAGAACGATGCCCGCTCATTCGTGCAGCAGCAGTCGTCATTTGCAGGCGGCCGTGGCGGCATGCCGGTACGCTACGTTCTGCAGGCCACCAACATCGAGAAACTACAGGATGTGCTGCCCACATTCCTGGCCAAGGTAAATGAGAACCCCGCCTTCCAGATGGCCGATGCAGACCTTAAGTTCTCCAAGCCTGAGGTCCGCATATCAATAAACCGTGAAAAGGCCAACCTGCTGGGCGTAAGTACCCGCGACATTGCCCAGACCCTGCAGTGGGGACTGAGCGGACAGCGTATGGGTTATCTCTATATGAACGGAAAGCAATACGATATAATTGGCGAGATTAACCGTCAGCAGCGTAACACCACCCAGGCCCTCAAGTCCATCTACATGCGTAGCGGAAGCGGCAGCATGATTCAGATGGAGAACCTTGTGGACCTTAAGGAGGATATCGCCCCACCCCGCCTGTACCGTTACAACCGATTTGTATCGGCCACCGTATCGGCCGGACTGGGTAAAGGCTATACTCTGGGACAGGCACTGGACGAGATGGACAAAATTGCCAAGGAGACTCTTGATGACACATTCCGCACCGCACTTACCGGTGAGTCCAAGGATTTCCGCGAAAGTTCCAACAGCCTGCTGTTCGCCTTTGGCCTGGCACTGTTGCTTATCTACCTGATCCTGGCTGCCCAGTTTGAGAGCTTTAAGGATCCGCTTATCGTTATGATTACCGTGCCTCTGGCCGTGTTCGGAGCACTTGTATTCCTGCGCGCCGGCGGACAGACCATGAACATATTCAGTGAGATTGGTATCATCATGCTGATTGGACTTGTGGCCAAGAACGGTATCCTGATTGTGGAGTTTGCCAACCAGAAACAGGAGGCCGGAATTGACAAGTTCCTGGCTATCCGTGACGCATCAATACAGCGCTTAAGACCTATCCTTATGACCAGTACATCAACAATGCTGGGTCTGCTGCCGCTTATGTTCGCCCACGGTGAAGGCAGCGCCGGACGTGTGGCTATGGGTACAGCCGTTGTAGGCGGTATGCTCATCTCCACATTCTTTACCATGTACATTGTACCTGCAATATACAGCTACATTTCAACTGACCGTAAAACCCGCAAGAAAAAGGAATGAAACCACATAGAATAACACTGGCTATTGCAGCCATGACCCTTTGTCTGGGTTCATCGGCCCAGATAATGTCACTCAAGGAGTGCCTTGAGGAGGGCATAAAGGAGAGCTATCAGATAAAGCTTGTAAATATCTCGGAGGAGAAGGCCTCAAACAACGACACCTGGGGCAATGCGGGCGGACTGCCCACTGTTGCCGTATCGGGCAGTTATTCGGGATCCATGTCAAGCAATGACGCCACTTTGCGGTCCGATGGCTCGGTTGCATCAAACCGCAACGTGCTTGACCACACGCTCAGCGCTCAGGTACGCGCCGACTGGACTCTATTCGAGGGATTCAGCATTCAGGCAACACGTGACCGCCTGGAGGAGTTGCACAACCAAAGCACCATCCAGACCCGCATCACGATTGAGGATTACATTGCAAGCCTTACCACCGAGTATTACAATCTGGTTAAGCAGACCCTTCACCTTAAGAATCTGGATTACGCTACCGCCCTGTCACGCGAACGCCTGCGCATTACCAGCGAGCGTTACGATATGGGTGGAAACTCCCGTCTTGACTACCAGCAGGCTCAGGTTTACTTTAACGCCGACAGCGCCAAGAGCCTTAAGCAGCACGAGTCATTGGCATCGGCCAACATCCGCATTAACCGCCTTATGTCCAACCAGGACCTGCGCGCCACGCATGTTGCAGCCGATACCGCCATTACCCTGCTCACCGGTCTTGATTACCAGTCGCTCTATGACGATATGATGAAAACCAATGCATCCCTGCTCAAGGCCGAGAGCAACCGCTCAATAGCCCGCATGGACCGCAGGTCAGTTCAGTCACGCAACTATCCTTACCTGCGTCTTAACGCATCATACGGACTGACTCATAACATTTACGGCAACAACACCTATACGGAGCGTACCAACTGGGGTCCCGGTTTTGGCGCCACCGTTGGTATGACACTCATTAACGGCAAACAGCGCACCCAGGAGCGCAACGCCCTTCTGGACGAGATGAATGCCGATATCACCATTGAGCAGCTTGAACTGCAGCTCCGAGCCAACCTGGATGACTTTTGGCAGGCATATCAGAACAACCTGATGCTGCTGGAACTCCAGGAGCAGAACCTTAAGGCCGCACAGGAGACTATGGACATTGCACAGGAACGTTACCTGCTTGGCAACCTGTCAGGTCTTGAAATGCGTGAGGCGCAAAAGTCCCTGCTCGATGCCGAGGAGAGCCTGCTCCAGGCTCAGTACGACACCAAGGTCTGCGAGATTTCACTGCTTCAGATCAGCGGCAGGATAATGCAATATCTGGAGTAAAGCTCCAGACATTGCAACTTTGGCCGTTGGCTGTTAGCTATTGGCCGATAAACAAAAAGGGACGCAATTAATTGCGTCCCTTTTTTGTAACTGTTTTAGAAATTTACTTTGCAGCTGCGAGTGAAGCCTTGCGGAACTCCTTCATCAGTTTCTCAAGCTCCAATGAAGCCTTGCGAGCACGTGTGCCGGCAGCCTTGTTACCTTTTTCTACCTGTGCGTTAGCATCCTTTGCAAATGCTGCGTAAAGCTCAGCAGCCTCTTTCAGAATTTTCTCCATAGTTGTTTGTTATTGAAATGATTATAATTAGGTTAAAACTCATACTGACGCAAAAATAATACTAATTCCATTAGTTGCAAAGATTCAATCAACTTTTTTTATAAAAAGTGTCAAAAAGTTTAATTTTAGGCCTACAAGTACCTAAAAACACTAATTTTGTGGTGATATATTAAAAGAGGTGTGATATGAAAAAGCAACTTATAACAATATTATTCGCAGTCATGGCAATTGCTGTCGCTGCGCAGAACGGAATCTCTCCCAAATACGGAATTGGTGCCGTCCCTGTTGACAATAACGGAACTGTAGTATTTACACAGTCCTACGCCCTCCCCCAGGGTCTGAGTCAGGATGAATGCTACGATCTTTTGCTCAACTGGGCAAAGGGAAGGTTTGCCAAGCCCTACTCGTACGTTGGCCGCATATTGAATGAGGATGCCCAGGCACACAGGTTCATATTCCACGTTGAGGAACTCATTGTATTCAAAAGGAACGCCGTTGTGGCCGATGAATCCAGAATTACATACAATTTCTCAGTAGTGGTAAACAATGAGGGCATCACCCTTAAGATGACCGACATAAAATACCGCTACGAGGAGGGACGTGAAGGAGGCGGCAAGGCTTTCTCGGCCGAGGAATGGATTACCGATGACGAGGCGTTCAACCGTAAAAAGACCAAGTTCCTTAAAAGCACCGGAAAGTTCAGAATCAAGACCATAGACCTTAAGGACGCACTTTTTGAGAAAGCCAACGATATTCTCAACAACAAGTAACCTATGGCCGACAATAAAAAGCTGTATCAAACATTAGGAATTGACCCATCTGCATCACAGCAGGAGATTGAGTCCGCATATCAGCACCTAATAGCCAAATACAATCAGTCTGACCCCGAGTATGACAGGTTGGTTCAGGCTTACACGGTACTCTCCAATATGGAGACCCGAGCCATGTATGATGTTACCGGAAAGGTCCGTAACAGGCATACCCGCTCAAATCCGCTCAACAAAGAAAAAAAGGAAAAGGTCCGTTATACCCTTAACACACTGTTTCTGGCCGGAGCCGCAGTAACCACAATTCTGTTTATCCTGCAATGGAGCGGCATGAGCACCACCCCATTCTACTGTGCATGCGTAATATCAATCCTGATAAAGCTGTCAGAGTATTTAATCAGACTTTTACCCTGATATGTTATTATCGTCCAAGAACATAACAAGATTCTTTGCGCTGGCTGCCTTTGCTCTCTTTGCGCCCCATATCCACGCCCAGTCCACACTGTCGCAGAATCAGGACGGATTTGACGGCCAAACCATGGACGGCTACATGAATATTGAGCCCGGCAAGGACTCGACCGTTGTGGAGCGTACCGTTTCAAAGGACTATTATCAGTGGATCATAGACTGTAACACCGGACTGCCTGTAATTATCCAGCCCGATACCGTACAGCGTTCATTCCAGAACGTGCATCTAACCGAAGGCATATACGGTACATACAGCCACCTTGGCAATATGGGTTCTCCCAGATTGTCCAGGCTCTATTTTGAACGCAAGGAGATACCTACCTTTATGTTTGACGCTCCATACGATTCATGGATAAAGGATGCGGCCGATTTCAGGTTTACCGATACCAAGAGTCCGCATACAACCATTGATTATTACAAGGGCGGTAACAAACGGACCGGCGAGGAGCACATTAAAGGCTATTTTGCCGCCAATTTCAACAAACAGACCGGACTTGGTTTTGATTTGGATTATCTGCTAGGCCGCGGACGCTATACCAACCAGGCCACCTCAATGTTCGATGCCAGGGTATACTCGTATTACAGGGGAGAATCATACTCAATTTACGGAAGCGTAAACAGGGATCAGATAAAGGTTGCCGAAAACGGAGGTATCCAGGATATGCGCTACATACTCAATCCTGAGGCTATGGCCGAGGGCCGCAAGCAGTACGAGGCCGAAGACATTCCGTTCCGTCTGTACAGCAACTGGAACAACATTCAAAGGCTTCAGGCCATTGTAAACCAGAGCCTGTCACTAAAAACATATTCATCACACACTGACAGCATTGGCGATACAGTACTGACGTTTGTTGATGAGATTGAGTACGCCAAAGTTGCTCATACGTTTGAGATAGGCGACCTTAAAAGACGCTACATTTATTATAAGACTACTCCCGGGTTCTATCCCACAACATACCTGAACAACGATTCAATAGACCTGTTAAGGAACTTTTATGTAACCAACACCGTATCGTTCTCACTGTTGGAGGGCTTTAACAAGTGGGCTCTTGCCAGTCTGTCGGCATACGCCCGATACGAATACCGCCAGTACTATATGCCCGACACCCTGTCCACAGGCAGGGCAACCGAGTATCAGAGAAAATACAAGGAGGGCAACTTTTCAATAGGAGCCCAGATGGAAAAGGCATCGGGCGACAATCTGACTTTCAAGCTGAACGCCCAGACCGTATTGCTGGGTGCCGACATAGGTGACTTTACGCTTAATGGCGATATGGAGCTCAAGTATCCTGTTCTGGGCAAGGAGGCAAAGATAGGGGCAAACGCAACCATGTCGGCCCTGAATCCCGCTTTCTTTATGCAGAGCATGCACTCCACTTTTGCCTGGTGGGACAATGACTTTAACAAGGAGTTCAAGACTCGTATTGGCGGTTATATAGAATTTGAAAAGACCAGGACCAAGCTGCAGCTTGACGTGGAGAACGTTGTGGGATACGTATATCTTAGGAACGATGCAGGCGGATACATAAACGATGACGGCGTGTCACAGCCCATGTACTCAATATCGGCCCATCAGGACAACGGGGCAATCCAGGTTCTGAGTGCATCGCTTACCCAGAATTTCAAGTTGGGCCCGTTACATTGGGACAACAACATTACATACCAGCTTTCGGGCAACAAGACCGTAATACCGTTGCCGGACCTGAACATATTTACGGATTTGTATTTCAAGTTTGCATATTTCAAGCGTCTGCATATCGAAGCCGGTGCCAACGCCCTGTTCTTTACCAGATACAACGCACCAGGTTATAGCCCGGCAGCAGGAATGTACCACCTTCAGAACCAGGGATTCATTCAACAGGTTGGAGGTTATCCCCTTTTGACCGGCTATATAAACTGCCAGCTTCGCGGCGTGCGTTTCTATGTGCTTTACTACCATGCCAACTACGGAATGATGGGAAACAACGACTTCTTTATTGTTCCCGGTTATCCGGCTAATCCAAGCATGTTCAAGTTTGGACTCAGTTGGAGACTGTATGATTGACAAACAAGTTCTTTTCCCGATAAATAATGATAAGATGGGGTTTTATAGGATGCGGGCAGGTAACCGAAAAGAAAAGCGGTCCAGCATTTGCCAAGGCCGAAGGCTCAGCCATTGAGGCGGTAATGAGCCGTGATAAGGCCAAAGCCAGTTCATACGCCCAAAGGCACAACATAGGCAAATGGTATACCGATGCCATGGACCTGATAAACGATCCCAATGTTGATGCCGTATATATAGCAACTCCCCCCTCGTCGCATGCCACATATGCCATTATGGCCATGAAAGCAGGCAAGCCTGTCTATATTGAAAAGCCTATGGCCCAGAGCTATGAGGAGTGCATGCGCATAAACCACGTTTCGCGTGAGACCGGAGTTCCCTGTTTTGTTGCGTACTACCGCCGCTATCTGCCCTATTTCCTTAAGGTAAAGGAATTACTGCCCCAGATTGGCAAACTTATCAACGTGCAGATACGTTTTGCCCAGCCCCCCAAGGAACTTGACTACAACAGCACCAATCTGCCCTGGCGCGTCATACCGGACATATCCGGAGGCGGATACTTTTATGACCTTGCTCCGCATCAGATTGACATGGTCCAGGAACTTTGCGGCTGCATTATAGATGCTTACGGACTATGCAGCAACCGCGCCGGCCTGTATCAGGCCGAAGATACTGTAAGCGCCTGCTTTAAGTTTGAGACCGGTCTGGTTGGTTCCGGCTCATGGTGTTTTGTAGCCGATGAATCGGCCAAGGAGGATCGCATTGAACTTATTGGCGACAAGGGTATGATATGTTTCTCAATCTTTACCTTCCAGCCCATAGCGCTTCATGACAGCACCGGACGCCATGAATTTGACATACCCAATCCCGAGCATGTACAGTTCCCGCTGGTACAGGCTGTGGTTGATCACCTTAACGGCAAGGGGGTATGCACTTGCGACGGCATAAGCGCCACCCCCACCAACTGGGTCATGGACCGCATACTTAACAAGTTCTGAGCGGTTTGCACAAAAAATTCCGGCAGGTCACCAAGACCCGCCGGAACCCAACCAAATTTATCTCATGCTTCAAAAAAAGAATCAAAAATTCCACCCCACTGTAAACATAACCTTATCGGTCTTGTATTTATAGTTTACATCAACATTTGTCATATTATCAGGATCCTCGTTTGTGTTCAGGACGCTGTTCTTTACTCCATGTACATAAGCCAGGTCAAAGTAGAACTGAGTTCCGTCCCTGTCAGGCTCGGAGCAATAGCCCAAACCTAAAGTGCAGTATTTGCTCTTGCCGGGACGGTCATTCTGCCAGTCCATTCGGCTGTTATTGAAATCGGAGTCAGACAAATAAACAAACGAGTCTTCCTTGAACATTGAGCCAACGGAATTATAGCCGGCACGCAGTGACAGATTGCTTATGTTCTGCTCTATTCCAATCTTGAATGTTGAATAGTCCTGGTAATGCAGCGCGCCCTGCTTGTTCATCTGGGTGTTGTCAATTGACAGCGACGAACGGTCGGTAAAGTGTTTCTCATACTCGACTCCTATTGCAGTATGTCCTATTGTAAGACCACCGCTCAGGTTGATTGACCAGGGTGAAGAGAACTTGTAGTCAATGCTGTTTGTATATTTATTGCCATCTTGCTGTTCTCCCTGTATTGCATATGCGTAATCGGCATACTCCAGCCTTTGCTTGAATGCAGTAGGAGTCTTTACGCTCAAACCTAAGCGCAACGGACTTACCGGACGGACAATCAAACCAAACGCCATGTTCCAGCCTGTGCCTTTTGCGGAGTTCATCTTATCGACCGATGTATAGTCCATCTTTTCATCATAGTAAATAAAATCCTGGTCCTCTTTTGCGGCCTCGTAGCTTGACGGATAAAAGTCATAGTAATAACCCTCGGACCATGTATCGGTTGAAAGGATTCCCAGTGTCCAACCCAGATAGAGCATATCGGACAGGTTGCAGGACAGGTTAAAATCATAAGAATTCACCTTGTTGCGCTGACGGTCAACATACTCGCGGTACACAACATATTCCTTGGTATGGTCCTGTGAGTCCTCAAAGAACTTGTCCAGATAATCCAGATTGCGGTCCACATTCTGCAGCTTGCGGTATGAGAAACCAAAGTTCATATAGCAGTCGCTGCCGTCATAACCTGAGAATATGACCGAAACGTTATCAACTGCCGCCATAAGGTCAGACTTACGGTTGTTTGAATAAAAGTATATCCCCTTTGCCGAACCTTGATTGTATGCGGTATACAACGGATCTGTTGCGACCGATGTTCCAAAGAACGACATTGAAAGGTTTATATCGCTGTTGTGGTATGTACCTATTCCGGCCGGGTTGTGGCTTATGACCGACGGGTCACTGCCAAGGGCACTCATAGCACCGCCCATTCCAACGTAACGGGCTGTTCCGTTCAACTCCTCATCATATAGTTTGGCAGCATCGAATGAGGTCTGTGCGCTTACTGACACACATGCCGCAAAAGCTGCAATGCTCATTATTAACTTATTGGTTTTCATATGCTTATATATTATCAGGGTTCAAATTTTGATATAACAATCTCTAATCTATGCACATACATAGCATCTGTCACACTTATCTTCTTGAAGGACTTGAACCTCCTCTTGAAGGACTTGATCCGCCTGAACTGCCGGAGCTGCGGCTGGGAGCTGAACTAAAGCCGCCACCTCCACTGCTTATGCTACGGCTGGGGCTTGAACTTGAGTTGCTCATACGGCTGGGAGCCGAGCTACTGCTACTGCTGCTACTGCTGCTTGAGCTACGTGTAGCGCTCCTGTTGGCACTGCTGTTGTTGCTGCTACTGCTTGAGTTGCTCATGCGGCTGGGAGCCGAGCTGCTGTTGCTGTTGCTGCTTGAACTGCGTGTCACGCTCCTTGTAGAGCTGTTGTTAGAGGAGCTTTGATTGCTGCTGCTTACACTACGTGTAGCGCTGCTACTCTGACTCATTCTGCTGGGAGCACTGCTGCTATTATTGTTTCTAATACTATTACTATTACTATTGTTGTTGCTCTGAGCCATTCTGCTGGGAGCACTGGTGCTGCTGGGACGGTCATAGGTAGTACCTGACTGCGTTGACCTGGAGGCGCTGTTGCTTGCCGAACGTGATGTGCTTGAACGGCTTGTCTCGGGTTCAACACTCCTTACAGCCTGGTTATCGGATGTTCTTGAAGCCATACGGGACGGTGCACTTGACGAACCTGACGAGCCCGTTGACCTGTTGGTCGGCCTTGAGCTTGCCGATGAAGCGGCCGGTTTATCCTGCGGACGGTTTGCCATTCTGCTGGGGCTTGAGCCACCCGATGCAGGACGTTCAGTTGAACGGCTAAGGTTACGGTCCCATCCGCCTCCGTTAATCTGACGGTTAGGTACAAAACGGTCAGCTCTGCTCTCTACTACGCGAACGGGTCCGGTATGATAGACAGGTCCGTAATGATACGAAGGTCCGTAATAGAATGGATCATAATACCATGAGCTGTAGTGCCATGAATCATAATACCAGGGATCGTAATACCAGGGATCATAGAACCAGGGATCGTAATAATAGGTGTGTGAATACACCCAGTAACGGTCATCAAAGAAACGGTCCCAATATACTATATCAAACAGGATGTCGTCAATCAGTGTAAAGTAAGGACGGCCGTTGTGACGGAAACGGTACAGACGACGGGTAAGGTAATAATCCTCGACCGCATCGTTGTAGCCCTCGGCATATGAGCCTACACTCTTTTGTGATTCCACCTCCTTTACATATATTGTATCATGGATATATACGGTAGGAACGTCGTCCAATACGGAACCGTCCTCATACTGGATCTGACTTGTACCGTAAGTATATCGGCGGTTATACTCATCGGGATCACGGTCCACTATGATCTGGGGTGTAGTCGTTACAACGGGAGCTACAGTCTGAACAGGTACTGTCTGAGCCTGAACAGTCTGAGTCTGTACAGTCTGCGAAGGTGTACGGGTAACAACTGCACTTTTTGTAGTGGAACCGGAGTTCTTACTGTTGTTCTTTCCGGTTGAGTACAGGTCATTTCGCTGCGCACCGGCTGTCATTGTGACTGCCATCAATGCCATTATCAATACTGACTTTTTCATAACCGTATGCTTTAATGGTTTCTTTCTGATGCAAAAATAATACGGTAATAGTACCCGGAACGCGGATATTCCCTACTTGTTCAGGGGAAAAACCCTATTTTTACTTTGGCTGTTACGGAGCTAAAGCTCCTACGTTGGCTGTTGGCTATTGGCTTTCGGGCCAAAGGCCCGCTCTAATACTATTGAGCCAATAGCCAACAGCTAATAGCCAAAGTCTAACAGCCAAAGCCAACGCCAAAGTTATTTCAGGCGAAGCGAGTTAAACTCCACCTCGGTCCCCCTAAACACATTAAAGTCCGTATACTCCGAAATCCCCGGAACGCTTGCATGATCAGTAAACTGCCACAAATACCACTGTTTGGCAGTCTCGGGACGTACCACATAATAATGAGCTACCCAGAACGGATAGTTGTCAAAGGCCGGCGTATTGAGATGACGCTTTCGGAATTTGGCCGAAGAATAAATGATAGGCTTTACGCCATAATGGGATTCCAGCAATCCCAGGAGTTCAAGCAACTCACGCTGCAGGTCCTCCGTTGAACGTCCGGTGCGTTCCACATCGACCACCGGCACAAAATCACCTTTCTCAAGGTGAACGGTGTTGATATAATGCTGAGCCTGTTTTCCGGGCGATGTCCCCGGATCAAAGAAATGATATACGCCGCAAACAAATCCGGCCTTTCGGGCCTCAAGAATGTTCTGGGCATAACTTGAATCGGTAAAACTGCCGCCCTCGGTGGCCTTCATTATTACGAACCTTACGGGACTTTCACTCCCGGCCGATGCCGTAGCCACCCTGTTCCAGTCAATCTTTCCCTGATGATGCGATATGTCTATTCCGTAACAAAGGAATCCCGACGGCAGACATACCCCATACTCCCTGGTCCCGCGGCATGGACGCAGGCGGTACAGATACGGACGCAGAAAAATAAAATATGCACCAAACGAGACAAAGGCTATCAGTAATACAGTAACAGCCCAATGCATCCAGTCAGGCATAATATAAAAGGGCTTCCGTCCTTTCTTTTTAGGAACGGAAACCCTTTTGTTCTTTTTTGTGCCTTTTCTGGAGGCCATAATGCACTGATTACTTGTGCTCCAGCTTCAGAGTCTTGGTAGGCTGGTCGCATACCTCGGTGGGACCAAAGTACTGGATAGGACCGGGATATACAAAGCAGGTATCACGGGCCCACTCGGCACGATGCTTTACGAACTCCTTAAAGGGAGCACCGTCAAGTTCAACCAGAGCCTTGCGGATAACGGGCTTCATCTGGCCGTTACGCTTTTCCATGTTCATCATCATGGTGATAGGAATACCACCGGCAATCCACTGGTCAGCAGGAGCAACGGTGTTCTTGATTGATGACATGTAACCGGTCTTGCCGGCAGCGATCAGCATTGATGCGTTGTAACCAAGGCTGTAGCAGTAGTCAGCGTCAAAGTTTGAGGGAGCTGCGCAACGGCCTTCGTAACCGCAGAAATGATGCTGGGTTGCATACTTGCCAAGATACTTGCCCTCCTTTTTCCACTCAGCCAGCTTAACGCCAACCATATCGGCCAGCAGCTGCTCGGTCTCAATCAGAGAAACCTGAACGTTTCCGTGCGGGTCACGCTCCAGGGCCAATTGACGGCTTACGCTCTCGGGCAGGCTCTGGAAAATAGCTGCATTCTCCTTTGAAAGCTTGCTTACAATATATTCAATCTTGCGGCTCATCTTGATCAGGTCAAACTCAGCCTGATTTGCAGCAAGAACGTCATTCAATTCAGCGATAAGCTTCTTGATGGCGGGGATGAACTCAATCAGACCCTCGGGAACCAGAACGGTACCAAAGTTGAAACCACGTGCGGCGCGGTCAGCAACAACCTGAGCAATATAAGTTACAATATCATCAAGAGTCTGGTTCTTGGCCTCAACCTCCTCACCTATCAGGGTTACGTTAGGCTGTGTCTGCAGAGCGCACTCCAGAGTTACGTGGCTGGCGGAACGGCCCATCAGCTTGATAAAGTGCCAGTACTTGCGGGCTGAGTTGCAGTCACGCTCAATGTTACCAATGATCTCCGAGTAAACCTTGGTAGCGGTATCAAAACCGAATGAGGTCTCAATCTCGGAGTTCTTAAGGTCACCGTCAATGGTCTTGGGGCAACCGATAACCTGTACACCTGCGCCGATAGCCTTGTAGTACTCTGCCAGAACGCAAGCATTTGTATTTGAATCATCACCGCCTATGATAACCAGAGCCTTGATATCAAGAGCCTTAAGGATCTCCAGACCCTTGTCGAACTGGTCCTTCTTTTCCAGCTTGGTACGGCCTGAACCAATGATATCAAAACCGCCGGTGTTACGGTACTCGTCAATGATATCGGCTGTAAGCTCCATATAGTTGTGGTCAACCAGACCGCCGGGGCCCAGGATAAAGCCGTAAAGCTTGTTGGCGGGGTTGAGTTTCTTGAGTCCGTCAAACAGACCTGCAATCACGTTGTGACCGCCAGGGGCCTGACCGCCTGACAGGATAACGCCTGCGTTGATTGATTTCTTGGCAGCGGCACCATCGGTAGGTTCAAACTTAAGATAAGGCATGCCATATGTGTTGGGGAAGAGTTTCTTTACCTCTTCCTGATCGGCAACTGATTGTGTGGGTTCACCTTCTACAATTTTCAGTGCACCGCGCAAAGCCTTAGGAAGTTTGGGCTGATAAGCGGCGCGTGCAATCTGTAATGCGCTTTTTGTACTCATGTTATTTGAATGGTTTGATAAACTAACTGTAATCTCTCTCTTTTTTCAGGTTTTGCAAATTTCGTCAAAAAAGCGCAACCCAACAAACGTAACCTTATTTATTTAAAGAGTTATCACAAAAATATGTTACCTTTGTAAAAATTCTAAAACATAGCTCTTCAGGACTATATGCATTATTGTTTCATCATTAACAACGAGCCAAGCAAGGCAGGGAATGCCGACAAGATACAGGCTCAGATAGAGAATTTAAACACCAAGATTGATTTTGAAATCTACAAGACCACAGCCCAAAAGACTGCTACGCAATTTGTAAAGGAGTATTGCGCCCAGAATCCGGACAAGGAGACATGCTTTGTGGCTTGCGGAGGTGACGGCACCATAAACGAGGTTTCATCGGGCATGGTTGGAGCACAGAACAAGCATCTTGCAGTACTTGCATACGGCAGCGGCAATGACTTTATCAAATACTATCCCGGCAAGGATTTCCTTAGCGTGGAGAGTCTGGTAAAAGGTACTCCCCACAAGATAGACATAATGAAGGTTGGCAGTGACAACTACTCCATCAACGTCTGCAACTTTGGTTTTGACTCGGTGGTGGCATCGACCGCCAACAAGCTGAGCCGCAAGGGCAACAAGAATCCCTACCGTTGGGGTATTGTCAAAGCCATTTTCTGCGGCCGATTTAACAGCATACAGGTAAAGGCCGATGGCGAAGAACTCAATCCCGGCAAACGTATGCTGCTGTGCACTTTGGGCAACAACAATCATGTGGGCGGCGAGTTCTTCTGCTCACCCCGCGCCAAGAATGACGACGGTCTGATTGAGGTATGCTACAGCAAGACCACCACACTGATAGGATTCCTGGGTATGCTCAAGGTTTACACATTGGGCAATCATCTGGACGACCCAAAGATTAGCAAGCATTTCATTTACCGTCAGTCCAAGACTGTCGATGTACACTCCGACAAGCAGATTGAGCTTTGTCTGGACGGCGAGATGCTGGCTGGCAATGATTTCCATATTGAGATCCTGCCCTCCGCCATCAGCTTTATCATTCCTGATTAGCGGAGCTGAAGCTCCTACTTTAGCTGTTAGCTATTGGCTTTCGGGCCTAAGGCCCGCTCTAATAGTATTGAGCCAATAGCTAATAGCCAACAGCTAATAGCCAATAGCCAATAGCTAATAGCCAACAGCTAATAGCCAACAGCTAATAGCCAACAGCTAATAGCCAACAGCTAATAGCCAAAGCCAAAGCCAACGTAAAAAAATCCCTCCGCCATTTGCTAATCCCCCCACAACACCCTATCTTTGCTTTATAACATTAAAACGCACCACTATGGCAAGTCGCAGACACTTAAAGAGAGATATCAGTTACGTAATAGGTGACGTATTCACCGAGTGCCTTGTATATAAGGAGCTGGTTCCCGGCACCGATAAGGATGCCGCCGAAAAGATAATCGTTGACCTTCTCAGGATTGACAACGAATTCATAACCCGCATCAGCCATACCGAGCCCGGTAACGCAAAGCAGTATTACCGTGCACTCATCAAGGACTTCCAGACCAACATGGGGGATGTCATTGACAGGCTTGTCAAGCTAAAAAAGTAAGGACCGGATTCCTATTCTGACATGTCCCGGCGCGCTTATGCTATTATGGCGGCGCTTGCCGTCCTATTGTCCGTACAAAACCTCATGGCGCAGACGGACAATGCCACCATTCGCGCCCGCGTAAGGAATCATTTTGAACAGTATCAAGGTGATTTTGACCTTAAGACCATAAAGGTTGAGCGTACCGACATTAACCGCAACGGACGGCGCCTTGACATATACCTTAACCAGAACTTTAGTTATCAGCTGTTCCGCCAGGAGTTAGTTGACTCCGTTTATGCGGGACTGCGCAGGTCACTGCCTCAGGATATCCGCCGATACAGCCTTGAAATCCATACCGGAGGCAAAACCATAGAACGACTCATTCCCAACTGGGCCCGAAAAACCATTAACCAGGACAACCTGTGGAATGAGACCTGGTACGACGGCAATCCGTGGGTAAACAACGAAAGCCTTATATATACACCCCAAAAGGGACTGGCCAACATTCACATGGCCGTAACCCCCAGCCACGGCCTCTATTACGACATAAACGACACCCTTTGGGAATGGCAGCGTCCGTCCTTATACTGTACGCGCGAGGACCTGCTCACACAGTCTTTTGCTTACCCCTACCTTATTCCAATGCTTGAGAACGCCGGCGCTGTGGTATATACAGCCCGTGAACGTGACTGGCATACCAACGGCGTTACGGTAAAGAGCGGCAGCGACGGTTATCGTGAAGACGGAGTCTGGTCCGGCAATACAGCCGGAGGCTATTCGGCCGATTCACTCCGCATATTGCCCGATACTCTCCTTGTAAACACCCGCAAGGCACAGGCAGGCAACGGTCCCGGCATCCCCATGTCGACCGCATTCTGGATTCCTGATATCCCCGAGGACGGTGATTACGGGGTGTACGTAACCTATCAGACCGATTCCACAAGCATTGATGACGCCCGCTATATAGTATTCCACACCGGAGGCTCAACCACCTTCCGCGTAAACCAGCAGATGGGTGGCGGCACCTGGGTATATCTGGGCACGTTCCATTTCAAGGCAGGCCAAAGCCCTCATGGAATGGTAAGTCTTGACAACAGCAGCAATATGCACGGCACCGTCAATGCCGATGCAGTACGGTTTGGCGGCGGTATGGCCGTAGAGCAGCGTAACGGAGTGCAGTTTTCGGCCCCGCGTTATAATATGGGAGCCCGTTATTACACCCGTTTTGCCGGAGCCCCGGACAGCGTTTACAACAAATATGACGGTAAGGACGAATACCGCGAGGACATCTGGACCAGGCCTTATATGGCAAACTGGCTGTCGGGAGGTTCCATATTCAACCGGGCAAATCCCGGCTTGGGCGTACCGCTGGAGCTCTATTTTGCGCTTCATACCGATGCCGGCTATACATACGGTGACACCATTTACGGCTCACTTGGCATATGTACCACTGATTTTGCAAAAGGCCTTCTTGGCGAGGGACATACACGTGACATAAGCCGTGACTTGACCGATATGGTACTCTCGGGACTGCAACGGGATTTGCCGCCGGTCATTGGAAGGGAATGGATTCACCGTGGCATATGGGACAAGAACTACTGCGAAAGCCGTGAGCCGCAAATGCTGTCCATGTTGCTGGAACTGCTGTCACACCAGAATTTCCGCGATGTAAGCTTGGCTCTCAACCCCAATTTCCGCTTTGCAGCATCGCGTTCCATTTACAAGTCAATACTAAAGTACGTAAGTTTTATGCATGACCGCAAATATGTGGTCCAGCCGCTGCCGGTTGATCATTTCAGTATAAACCAGACGGGCAGCAACACACTTACGCTCTCATGGCAGGCCGTGGCCGATACACTTGAGCCCACAGCCGTTCCGGGCGGATACATTGTATATATGGCAGTTGATGACAACGGTTTTGACAACGGTACATTCACACAGATAAACTCTTACCGATTTACTCCTGAACATGACCATATGTACCGTTTCAAGGTAACCGCAGTAAACCAGGGTGGCCAGAGCATGCCCTCCGAAACACTTGCGGCATATCTGGCATCGGACAGCAAGGGTACGGTACTGGTCGTTAACGGTTTCCAGCGTCTTAGCGGTCCCGAAACGGTCCTGACAGACAGCACACGCGGATTTGACCTGCTGTCCGACCCCGGAGTACAGTATATGCGTTCTCCCATCCTGACCGGTGAGCAGCAGATATTCTCACTTGATGCCATAAATGCGCCGGAGGAGATTTCGCTGGGCATTGGAAATGACACACTGAGCGGAACCCTGTTGGCAGGCAACACCTTTGATTACCCCCAGATTCACGGACAATCCATTGCCCGGGCAGGATGGTCATTCGTGTCATGCAGCCGTGAATCGGTCCAGGACGGCACAACAATCCTTACCGACTACAAGGTGGTAGACCTTATTCTTGGATTGCAGAAGCGTTCCGCCCAGGACACCATCTGCAACAAGGATTATTCCACATTTCCGGCGGTGCTTCAGCGCCAGATAAGGGACTACCTGAACCGTGGAGGCAACCTTATGTGCAGCGGTTCATACGTTGGTGCAGATATGATATCGGACCTTAAGGATGAATCGTTTGCATCGGAGGTACTGCATTACCGGTGGGAAGGTCCCTTGCCTTCAGCAACCCACAACCAGATTAAGGGAATGCGCAGCAAGGCCACCATTAAACGTACTGCCGACAAATACGGTTACGGTCTGACCAAACCCGATGTAATAAGTCCGGTCGGCATTGCATCGACCCTGTTTACCTACCCCGAAAGCAATCTCTCGGCCGGTGTGGGTTACAAGGACCGCACATGCGCCACACTAACCCTTGGATTCCCCCTGGAAAGTGTTGAACAGGAAAAGGAACGTGACCGCATAATAAAATCAGCACTCCGATTTTTGACCGACAAATAAACAATATAGAGCTATGTATAACATTCAGGCTAATGAATCCGGAACACGCAGCATCAATGTGTCCGATGAGAATCTGGAAACTCTCCGCAGTTTTTCACTCCTCCAGTTCCTGGTTGACAGCAACGGCATAATAACCGAGCAGTCACTTGACAAACTCAAGCTGACCATACGTTCACTGCTCACCACCCCGCAGGGATCCGACAAAAAGCTGCTTGACCTTTGCATAGACGTTATTTACCACCGTGACATGAAGGCTTTTGGTCTTAAGAACCTGATTGCCCTTTACAACCAGTGGAACGCTGCCAATCCCGAACAGGCACCTGCCGAGTAATACGCAATGGCTCAGTGGCTGCCTACAACAAAAAAGGAGTGCGAACGGCTGGGCTGGGACCAGCTGGACGTAATTCTGTTTACCGGTGACGCATATGTGGACCATCCGTCGTTCGGCACAGCCGTGATTGGACGTGTCCTTGAGTCTCACGGTTATAAGGTTGCCATTGTACCTCAGCCCAACTGGCAAGATGACCTGCGCGACTTTAAGAAACTGGGAGCGCCGCGCCTTTTCTTTGGAGTATCGGCAGGTGCCATGGACTCCATGGTAAACCGGTACACCGCCGGCAAGCGCCTCAGGTCCGAGGACGCCTACACCCCCGACGGCCGTCATACCGGGCGTCCCGAATACCCATCCATAGTCTACACCAAGGCACTAAAAAGGCTCTTCCCTGACGTTCCGGTGGTATTGGGAGGAATAGAGGCATCACTGCGCCGGTTTACCCATTATGACTACTGGCAGGACAAGCTGTTGCCCAATATCCTTGAACTGAGCGGGGCCGATTACCTGACCTACGGTATGGGCGAAAAAGTTACCATTGCATTGGCCGACGCACTCAACGAGGGCCGTGCCGATGACATCAGGTCAATACCTCAGGTAGCATTCCTGGCCGATACCGTTCCGAGCGGCATAACCGATCAGGACAAAGTGCTGGCATCGCATGAGCAGTGCCTGGCCGACAAACGCAGTCAGGCGGCCAATTTCCGCATCATCGAGGAGGAATCAAACATGATCCTGGCACACCGCATCATACAGCCCACAGGCAAACGTTATGTGGTTGTCAATCCGCCCTACCCGCCTCTGACCACTCCTGAACTGGATGCCATATATGACCTGCCCTACACCCGCTTGCCACACCCCAGGTACAATGGCAAGCGCATCCCTGCCTACGAGATGATACGCCATTCGGTTACCATCCACCGCGGTTGTTACGGCGGCTGTTCATTCTGTACCATATCGGCTCATCAGGGCAAGCAGATTGTGAGCCGCAGCAAGGAGAGCATCCTGCGTGAGTTGCGACAGATAACCCAGATGGATGATTTCAAAGGTTACATATCAGACTTGGGAGGCCCTTCGGCCAACATGTACGGTACCGGCGGCCATGACAAGTCCATCTGCGCCAAGTGCAAACGCCCTACCTGCCTTACCCCAAAGGTATGCCCCAATCTGCACACTGACCTCACGGCCCTGATTGACCTTTACCGTGCTGCTGACAAGGTACCCGGCATAAAGAAAACCTGTATAGGCAGCGGCATACGCTATGACATACTGCAATACAATGACCCTGACCCCAAGGCCGGGAAGTCACATGCGGCATATGCCAAGGAGCTTATTGAGAAACATGTGAGCGGCCGACTGAAAGTTGCCCCTGAACACACCTCATCAAGTGTTCTTGCACTTATGCGCAAACCTCCTTTCAGCCAGTTTGAGGAGTTCAAGAAAAGTTTTGACCGCATAAACCGCGAATGCGGACTCAAGGAACAGATCATTCCCTACTTTATAAGCAGTCACCCAGGGTGCACCGAGCAGGATATGGCCGAACTTGCGGTCATAACCAAACGGCTCAACTTCAAGTTGGAACAGATCCAGGACTTTACGCCCACCCCTATGACATTGAGTACCGAAATATTCTATACCGGCATTAACCCGTACACCATGAAACCTGTATTTACGGCCCGAACCGACCGCGAAAAACAGGCGCAGCGACAGTTCTTTTTCTGGTATGACCAGACTCAGCGCCACCGTCTCATTGCCGAACTCAAACGCATAGGCCGTCCTGACCTTATACCGGTTCTGTTCAAGTAAACAACAGGCCCCGGAATCACTCCCGGGGCCCGTCAACTTTTCAGAACTTATACATTACTTAAGAATCTTTGTTCCGTCAATAATATAGATTCCGCTTTCGGCCTGTTCATCCTGAACCATCTGTCCCTTTATATTGAACATCGGGAATTCAGCATTATCTGCAGGACTGATTATCTGAACACCTGAGGGTGTCTCAAAGTTCAGTACGTAAGGAGCAGCCTGGGAACCGAGTACATCGGGAGTGAAAACAACGCTCTCCGTAATGGAATATTCCTCATTGGTATCCACGTTAATGGCCTTGAATACCAGGTTTTCGGCATTCTCACCGTAAACTGAGAACTTGAATGTTCCATCAATGTAACTGCCTAAGCCGCGGCACTCGTTTCCGCAGAACACACCTATCTGGAATATACTGTCAGGAGCCTCACTGTCACCATCCATGACTGTTGCGGTAACTGCCATCATATCAGGATAAGCATGTGGGTTTACACTCCACGGACTGTTCCTTAACCGCAAATGGCTGTTGCTGACTGTAGCAGGACTAACCGTAACGACAGTTCCATAGATGAAACTCTTTTCTGACATTGACTTGTACATATAGCCGTGTCCGGGAGTAAAGACTTTAAGGTTACCGGTCCACCTGCCGTTTGAATACTCGGCAAAGCCCTCTTCAAGGCCGGTAATAACATCACCCTCATCAACGTTCAGATAGGACAAGGCGTCATCAATAAGCATAGCCTGATCCAGAGGATAACCCAACCAGTTCCATCCGCGTTTGAGCGTTACGGTAACTCCCTGTGCGTTGAACTGATCACCCTGGAATGTCACGCGTGCCGATGCATCGGCCTTAACCTTGATCATGTTCACAGCCTGGACATCAGGTACGGAACCGTTCCATTCATCGCTATCCTGAACCTTAACAGTCTCACCGTCCTTGGTGCGGAGTGCGGTAGAGGCGCTCTGGAGTTCTGCAACCGTAAGAGGAGCTGAAAGGTCATGTGAGGCCCAGTTCCACCCCTCCTCAAGTTCCATTGCAACCGATGAAGTGCGGACAGAATAACGGAACTCGCTAATTGTACTCTCCGAACCGCTGATACCTATTGCCATAGCCTTGATAGTGGTACTGTCAGTGATGGTTATAGGACCTGAGTAGAGAATGCGCTTGTCTGATTCACATGGGCATGAACCGTCAAGAGTGTAGTAGATAACCGCGCTGCCGGTCTCACATGAAAGTGACACTGTCTGACCGGTAAATACCGATGTTCCGCTTATGCGCGATGCTACAGGTGCCTTGACCTCCTCAAGCAGAGATGCGTCAACCACACTGACCAGAGTGGTGGCAGCAAGATCTTCACCTTGAACCTGATACTTGACGGCTGTAGAACCGAACAGGGAACCGTTCAGTTCAAACTGAGCCTGTCCGTAAGCATCAAGCGTAAGTTCCAGTGACTGCGATGTACCGTTCAGAGCGGCAATCATCGAAGACTCGCTCCTTACGGTAATCTTCTTGCCTGCGGCAGCCTCTATAGGCAGAGCGCCAACCAGGACAACGGTCTTTTCACCGTAACCCACATATATAATTGAGTCTGCGGCTATGGATACAAGTTTCTTCTCTATATCCAGTTTCTGCTCATAGGTCTCAGTCATCTTGATGCCGGCGTAACTCTCCACATCAGTATTGACTATAAGGAGCATCTCATCATATCCTGACACGTTACCGGCATCAACAGATACCGTTCTGGCATAACTCTGTTCATTACCCTCAATCACATTCTCAAGATCAGGATATGAGAAACTGAGATTGGTCAGCAATGTCTGGGTTCCGTTCTTTATACCCTTTACGAATATGTTGCCTGCATTGAGACTCTCCGGGTTCATATACTTGGAGAATGTCACCTCAATGCTGCTGTTGCCGTTGCGGTCAACCTCAAACGCACGGGCACTGACAACCTCAGGCTGCACATTCTGTACAAGACCTATATTGACATCCATTTGAGGCGGAGGAACAGGCAGCCACTCTGAATAAGCGGTCTGATAACCCTCTTTCTCAAACTTGACCTGCCACTCGCCCTGCGGAACATCCCACTGGTACATACCCTGCTCATCGGTATAGAGAGGATTCTCCTGACCGTACATGGCAGCATCCCAAAGAACTATCTCCTGCTGCATGTCACCATACATATCCTCATAGGTATGTTTGTAGTATGCCGTTGCAGTCACGCCCTCAAGACGGTTGCTGGATACGCCTTCATATACAAATCCAGACGGGTCAATGATAGGCTCTACAACCGGATAAGGCAGTGAGAAATCCCACTTGTCCTCAATCTCCTCCAACTCAGCATAGTTGCAGTTTATGTAACGGTTCTTGTCACGTTTTGCCTTGCGGATACGGTTGCGTGATGTAGCCTTGGTCTCACGATATACCAGATCTGCAGTCTTTGAGAGATATTGGGCAACCGCTCCCTTGACCATATTCAGCATAGGTACGCCCTGAGGTGTATGAGCCACGCTTGTCACAACCGATGCAGCCATTGAAGCAATCTGGCATACGGTTATGTAACGGTGTCCGTATTTGAACTTAAGGCTGTCAGATATCCAATACAGGGCACGGGCCTGAGGATCATCCAGTCCGTTGCACGGGAGTATGCGGTCAATGAATACCTGCCAGTCATTGACATCGGTAATAGCATAATGACCGTATGATATGAGTCTGTTCAGGTCACGTACAATACTTATATAACTGTTTACCTCGGCAAGGGCCGTGTTAAGTTCATAGCGGGTCTTTTTCAATTGAGCCACATTGACAGCCAATGTAGCCAACTGAACATCAACTGATGAGCTCTCCTCTGGATGAACAGCCTTGTATGCCACCAGATTTGCAGACAGCTCCTCGGCATCTTTCAGTGAAAGGTCAATGGAACCCAGTTGAGTCCTGATGGGATCACCTGTTGACTTGATGTAACTGTTCACATAATGGGCAGCCTTTTCAAGCATCATGATCTCATTCTTGAGGGTATCTACAAGAGTCTCGGCAATACGGCCCGTATGACCGGGTGCTGCACGCATAGATGAACGATCCGGGTGAGTGGGATAATTATTGTCAAGATTCTCATCATAATACTCATCCTCATCATAATACTCGCTAGGTTCTTGAACAAGGTCAACGCCCCATACCATATTGGTGTTGGGATCATTTATAATGAAAGTACCGTCACGCATTACAGTGACCTTAACATCCTCGGTATCCTCCTGAGTAGCCGGGAGTTCTATCACATCCTCAATCTGATCCTCATTAATGACAACAGAGTATGTATCATCCTCATAATATGCATATTGGCCGTTATTGTTCCAGCCGTTGAAACCTGAAATGTTATCATTATCTATCGCTACGACCTCATCTACCATAACCACAGGTTCCTGCTGAGCGGTCTGCTGGATCTCCTCAACAATCTGTGTGGTATTGTCATAAATGAATGTCTCATCCAAATCAGGTATCACTTCAGGAATAAACCCGTTGTCCTCATTAGGCATATTGTCAACATAAGTGACATAACCCTCAGTCTGTTCAACAGCATCAGGAACGGTGTTTATCTGAACGAATTCACTGTAGTCAATCTCTGTTGAGATATCGGCATCGACCACCACACGCACACCTATAGGCATGGTACGCGTATCAAACTTGCCGACTGCAACCCAGCGCTCCATGTTCGGAATGAAACGTGCCGGGAGTTCAATCCACTCGTGATTGTTGGTGAACACGCGGATTATGCAACTGTTCACGACCTCAGGGTCATTGTTTGTCAGGTCTGCCGTAAAGACAAAGTCTGTACCGCTGGCAAACATATAACTTGGTGAACTGGCCTTGATGTGCTCCAGGTCAAAGCCTACCCATATAGTACGGTTCACTCCGGGCAGACCGTTGTAGAATGACATCTCTACCGTCTTGGCCTGGATACTGCGCTCGTTGTACTCCACAAAACGCGTCTCTGTCTGATCCTTGAAACCTGACGGAGCGGTCACCTCGGCCCAAATCTCATGAATTGACAGGTTCATGCAGTTCTTGAGTTCGGTCTGCAATGACCAGTAACCATCAGCCAGAGCCTTTGTGGTTCCTATTACAGTCTGACCGTCATATACCACCACCTGTGACTGTCCTGGGGCATTTCCGTCAATGCTGATTGTAGGCAACGATATGAGCGGTGCGCTCCAGATGGTTATGTCTGTAACCGTATAAGCCGCACTGCCTATTGGCTGAAGTATGGTCTTGCCGTCAAGATTAAAGCGTACAAAAGCATTAGGCGTATAGTTTCCGCGTTCAGAAGGTACTATGCAGAACTTTACCCTGTCTGTGTAGTTCTCACCCATAGGAATAGTCACGGTGTTGTCACGATATTCGTATGATGAGAGATTGTTGCCAACAATGACTGATTTCTCAACCATGCCGCAACTCTCAGGGAGTTTTATCACCATCTCTATATCAGAAACATTCTGCTTGTATGCATCCAGAAAATCAATCTTGCCACTGAGTGTAAGATAGTTACCTGCTATCACATTTGCCTTGTTCACTGAGAATGATGTATTCTTGCCGGTGTAATAGTACTTGGACTCATTGAACAGGGGCACCACTACATTCCTTAAAGCAGTAATCTCTCCACTCTTTACGTTAACCACGTTCTTAAGGTAATCCACACCCTCGGTCATACCGGCATCGGCCAGGTTGTCAAGAGAGAATATGGAGTTGAAGAACGGGCTCTGGCCCATTGTCACAAGAGTGTATGTACCGTCTGCAAGGTCACTGAATGTCAAATCATTGCCCTTGTATGTATCATGTGATACCAACACGCCCTTGCTGTCATAAAGGATACCTTCAACAGCAGTATTGTCTGTAATCAGGAATCTGGCCTTGATTGCTCCAAGTTCAACAATGGGTATCTTTACTGACAGATGGTTGTCTGAATCTACCACACCGCTCACCTTTACATCCTTGAACATGGCAGACTTGCTGCGGCATGTAAGTTCAAGTTCATCGCCGGCATGTACATCCTCAAGCACCACGATATTCGGGTACTGGACACTCATTGACGTAATCTCCTTGCCGAGAGTCTTGTTATACAGACTGTATGAGACATTGCCCATATCTGAATAGTAAGGCAGAGTCTCTGCAACCTCACCTTGAGCAACGCTCTCTGTATAGCTGAAACTCAGGTTCATCACAACGCCTGAAATTGGCTTGAGTGACATTGTACCCAGGTCAATGGTGCGTGTCCCGGCATTGGCAGCGAAAATATCATCACCCACCGACACCGTACCGTTCACGCAGTCATTGGCCGATATTGTAACCTCTGACGGGGCACTGAATATAACGACCTCATAACTGCCGTCTGACAGGGTCTTGACATTAAGGGCATCAGAATATTTGCCGGCTATGGTCTGTGAGATAGCGACATTGGCTCCTGCAATACCCAGTCCGGTCATATTATTGACAACCTTACCCGTCAGTTTATACTGAGGGATTGACTCCAGTTTGACCACAATGTCATTGGTTCCCTCCTTGACAGTATATTCAGTCTCTGTCGGCTGGATATATTTCATAGCCAGCACCTTGGGCAGCGTAATATCATAACTGACCTTGTAACCACCTATCTGTGAAGCCAGGACAGGACCTTGCTGCAGATAGGTTCCGGCCTCATCACTCCATACTATTGAGGCCTGTGAGGTCACGTCATTGTCATCGGCATCAATTACCTTTAGAGAAAGAGTGCGCGGCAGTTTAAGGTCGCTCATGGTGACACTCACGTTCCTGTCATCAACGGTTATCAGGTCTTTTTCGCCGATAATCTGACCGGACAGGTTCTTGAGATAGGCATTATATACCGTATTCTTGACCAGGGTACCGAACGTATAGTTCAGACGGTCAGTAATGACATATCTGTATTTCTGTCCGCTCTTGACATTGACCAGTTCCAATGACATATTCTTGTAACGGCCGTCGCTGCATTCTGCCGGCAGGTTGATCTCAAGAGCACACAACTTGCTGCGCAAAGGAGCAATGTTGTATGAATTCCATCCCTCTGTAGCCTGATACAGTTCAACCGATGTCTCCGGCACATAGACTGTCATGTCATCAGGTACACCTGTAAACACGTTTGTTCCAAGTGAAGGCGGTACGGTAGCGTAACAGTTGAATGACTTCAAAACAGCACAGTTCCTGAATGAATAGTTGCCCAGATATGATACGCATGAAGGCACGTCAATCTCCTTGACATTGGTATTTCCGTCCAACCAGTAACTGGGTACGGCACTGACACCGGCCACACGGCTCAAATCAATAGAGGTGAGTGATGTGAACGTATTTGTGAATGAAAAGTCATTACTGGTTATCTGACCGTCAACAACAAGATGGGTCAATTGAGTAGTTGAACTTACCATTGACCTTATTGCCGATGTAAGATATCCGGGATTAAAGAAATCAATGATAGCCTGTCCGGATATCCTGTCCCATGAGTTGGTTCCGGGATTGACCGGGACCTCCGGGGCATACTCATATATACCTTTTATCTTATAGGCATGTGAAGGCATGAGCAGGCTCAGGCGTGTCTCAGTTCCGAGCACGTCACCATCCTCTGTCTCCCAACGCAGAAAACGGAATCCGTTGTTGCAGTATGCGTTAAGGCTCTGTGTGGTCCCCTCCTTAACCATTATGCCCGATTTGATGTTGAACGAACCGGCCACCTGCGGTTCACATTCTACAGTCAGAGGATAATCACGGCTAAAGACCGGATTGCCCGGACTTGAAGGATTGTATTCATATACAGCATACAGAGTAACATTTGCATATGGCATGGTAAATCTGTATGACTTGTTCTCTGTAAGGACATTGCCATTGGCATCCTTCCAACATATAAAGTAACACTCATTATGTGTTGAAGCGCTTACAGTGACTGACTGTCCACCCTTGAACCTGTCGCCATAACCAGAGAAAGATCCGGCACCATCAGGTATGGATACGCAATTCACCTTGTAATAGGTGGTCGTATCGGCTACCGGCCATGCCGGGTTGGGCGGGTTAACGGGATCATAGCCGTCAGTCTGTGCAATGGCCACAAACGGGAACAGCAATCCCAACAGATTGATAATATACCTTATCCTGAACCGGAGCGGTCTTGGCGTCAACATCGGTGGTTTCGGCGTTTGAAATAAAGAAACGTCCTGTCACATCACCCTCTGATACACTGAATGTATAACCTGAGGTTAAAGTGAGAACAGTTGTTGTACCGTACAGACGATCCTCAAGTTTTAAGCCTTCACTCTGCTCATCGGCCACACCTATCGTGTATGTACCGCTGGCACCGCAATGCAAATCAACTGCAACCATGCCGTCGGCCTCGGGACGCTCGTTGATAGAATACTGCACACCGTTGCAGACTGTCCAGATCTGAGGCACACCGGGTTCTGTTGATATAAACTTGGCCACATCACGTCCAACCTCATAATCCATTGACGCCTTATTGTTGAATACCACTCTTGTGCGGTCTGACAGGGTATCAAATGACAAGCTCAGATTCATAACCTTTCTCTCTGAACCGCCACGTACCGATGAATGCTCAACTGTAAGATTGTTGGGGTTACGGTATGTCTGACGGCCGTCATGCAGGAACAGCAGGTTCTCTGTATCAACAGGACGCTGAATAAAGAATGCCTCACCCGGATTCAGGATATAATCATCATCAACGGGGCTGAATGCCACGTATGTCCTGTTATATGAATCCCATACCATGAACGGTGATTCGGTATCCATGAAACGTGTGTCAAAATAGCACGGATAAGGATTACCTATCAGGTTCCATGAACGGTTCTGCTCAAACTCGCTCAGATTCTCCTCAAGTGCAACCTCACGGTCCTTGCTGGAGTAACAGTGAACTCAATCACATAATCATTGTTGCTTGCAGTATTGTTATAGCACTTCATGATATAACCACGGCCGGCCTGGAGAATGCTGTCAGCAGTCAGGTTCACCCATGTCTTGTCAAAGTTCTTTTGAGCACGCTCATAGCCTGAATACTTGCGGATAACCCACTGAGTCTTGGAATCAACAGGAACTATGTCAGATACCTTGACATCAAACGGGAAACTTACAAACTGCCACAGGTCATTGTAAAGCATCATGTTAAGAGTCTGGTTCTCTGCACGCATCTCACCGCGGACAATCAGTGAATTGGGATTGTATTTTGTACTGTTGTAGTCATAGGTATATTTATTGTTATAGTAGAACCTGCTATAATCAGCATAATACTTGGCATACGGCGATACATACATTGAGAAATCATTCAGAGCCAACTTGCTGCGGCTGCTTACCGTCAGGTTGCCGCGCTCGTATTTCTGATGACCGAAACCGTCATCAATACGCTCCGTATTATAGAGCAGACGTACATTGGGAGTATAACCCTCAACATTGTCATCGGCACCAAGAACAAATTCAAACTCCTTGTTGATTACTATGTTGGCGGGTAGATTGTCACGAATAATATTGGTATGGTTCTGATACTCAAGCCATCCCGGAGTAGTCATATACTCCTGGAAACTCCACAACGGCACATAGAGTTCAATGTTACCTGCACTATTAGTAGGTATATCTGCACGTACTGTAGGCGGAATCAGTGCACGGCTTTCAATTTTCTTAAGACTTGAGCAACCTGAGAAAGGACGTCCAAGGCAGTATTGCAAAGAACTGGGCAAGGTAATCGCTTTCATTCTGCTGCAATTATTGAACGCGTAATTGTCTATCTCCTCAAGTCCTTCATTGAATGAAACGCCTTTGAGAGCGGTGTTGCCGCTAAAAGCGTAACTGTCAATAGTTTTTAAGGTTGAAGGGAATATCAGGGTATCAATGGCACAACCTGAGAAAGAATAATAACCGACAGTTCTCAATCCTTCCTCAAACTCAACAACTGCCAGATTCTTGTTGCCTCTGAAACAATATGATGAGATATAACTCAACGCACCGGGCAGATGCAAGGACTTAAGGTCACAATATTCAAAACAATCAGAACCTATTGATGAAAGAGTTGAAGGCAGTGACACTGATTCCAGACGGTCACAACTGCAGAAGCACTGATACGGAAGCGACGTTACGCCCTCTGGAATAGCAATGCTCTGAAGTGAGTCACAATTATAAAAGACATTATCTCCGGTAATATTTCTTACGCTTGGCGGTATAATAATATTGTTGATACCCGTATAAGCAAAAGCAGATCCTCTGATTGCCTTAAGCGTATCGGGCAGAATAACTGTTTCAATCTGCCAGCAATCATAAAGCGCCTGAGAAGGAATATCAGAAACTGAAAGGCCGCTCAAATCCAGATAAACCAGATTGTGCATCTGCCTTAACTGATACCAGTCTGTCTCATCAATATTACCTGTCTTTACAATCAGTTTGTTGACCTCGGCATATACACGGACTTTGGGGAGTGCATCGGCCACGACAATATAGCCTAATTCACCGTTGTCAACTGAATCTATCACAACCGTACCGTATGAAATATCATCGGCAATCACGCAGCAGTCTTCAATATAATCAGTAATCACATAATCCTTTAGTGACTCACCAGGCACATACAACTTGATTTTGTTGTTCGCAGAGGAGAGACGACCTGAAACCTGTGGCGGAACAGTGCCTTTAAATATGAATGACACGTTGTCCCTGTCAATGATTGCACCTTTTATGTATTCCACATTCTCAGGAATCACAAACTGGGTCATGCTTTTGAAAGGATAAAATGTATAATCACCAATCCAGCGAATGGTCGAAGGCAGGACTACCTTCTTTGTGTTGTTCTGACTATAAGAATAGTATCCCTCTGTTGCCACAACAACATAAACGGCATCGTTATATGTTATGGTTTCAGGAATAACCAGAGTTTCAGGAGCCACATCGGTCTTGTTAAAGTACACGAACCGGGCAAGATGCTTGGTTGCATCCAACTTGTAACGAAAGCCGTCAACCGTAACGATACTTGATGAGAAGGTACAACTGTCCATATCATACAACATGGCAGCCGCTTTAAGTTCCTCAACACTTTGAGCCTGCAACAAACCGCCTGACAAGGACGCTGCAACAAGCATTGAACACAGAAAAAGGATTCTTTTCATTGATTAATTGTAAATATGTTAATAACTAATTTTCCGAGTAAACTATTGAAAATCATTAATTGGCATGGACTTTTCATCCAAAATTCTGACAAAAATACCTTTTTTACCATAAACATGCAACCTATTTTTATAATAATAATTAACAGTTGCGCAAAAAAAGAACAACCTTAATAAATACTAATTGTCTTAACTTTTCGCCAGACGGACTATATTGTTTACGACATACGTCACAAGAGAGAAAACAAACAAATCATAATAATTAGGACAATGAAAAAGTTTTTGATGGCTGCCTTGATTCTGGCAGTAGGCGTTTCAGCAAGCGCAAAGAAAAAAGAGGTAAAAGAGGTTCTTTTTGGCATTAAGTCAGGAGTTATCACAGTTACATCCGATATGGGTGACATGCCTGATTTCTCACAGATGGCTGCTATGGGCGGCGGCGGTGTTGCTGCTTTCAATGACAGTGCCTTCCTGGCAAGAATGAACAGCTTTAACTCAAGCGACATGAGAGAGCAGATCTATTTTGACGATTACGGAAAGAAAACTGCCAGAATAACCGTTTACGGAGAGAACATTACACGCACAATATCTGTAGGTGACACAACTTACACCATCAACGAGAAAGAGAACACTGCAACCGCAATGCCTATATTCGGTGGCGGACGTAGCGGCCGTAGCGGTGGTTTTGGAGGTTTCAGCATGGGCGGTGCCCAGATTGGTCAGCTCGGTGAGATTGACTGGATGAACCTGGACAAGAAGACCATTCGCCGTAACAAGATCAAGGAGCTTGGCGAAGAGCAGGTTGCAGGCGTAACTTGCAAAAAGTACTCAATGAGCCCCAGCAACCAGATGGGATTCACCCAGAACATTACAGTATGCATATACGAGGGAATTCCATTGTCAACCGTAACTGAGAGCGACTGGGCAACCACAAGCCAGACTGCACAGAACTTCATTGCCGAGGATGTCGATCCCTCATTCTTTGTACTTCCCAAGGGCTGCAAGGTCAGCGAGATGAACATGGGTGGCTTCGGTGGAGGCGACTTCATGATGATGGGCGGTGACTTTGGCGGCGGCTTCGGTGGCGGCGGCTTCGGCGGCGGATTTGGAGGCGGTTTCGGCGGCTTCTAAGAGTCCGATAAGAATAAAAAAGGCGACTTTTTCAAGTCGCCTTTTTTTAATTATGAAGGGCTGATTGCAGCACTTCACTTAGGGTTGGATGGGCGTGGATTACGCTCTGCAACTGCTCGAGAGTGCCGTTCAGATTCATTACCGCTGCTATTTCGTGGATAAGATCCGAGGCGTGAGCGCCCATAAGGTGCGCTCCGAGAATTGCACCGCTTTCTGAAACAATCAGTTTGCAGTAACCGTCGGTCTCGTCCATTGAGACGGCCTTGCCATTGGCGCGATAGAATGACTTGAGACAGCGCACCTGAAGCTCCTGCTCCTTGCACTGCTCCTCGGTAAGTCCCACTGTAGCCACCTCAGGCATTGTGAATACGGCTGCGGGGATAAGGTCAAAGCGGATGCTGTCCTGCTGACCGCAGATCACGTTGAGAGCATGCAGTCCCTGATAGGTTGCGGCATGAGCCAGCATTATTCCGCCTGTCACATCACCTACGGCGTATATGCCCGGTACCGATGTCTCAAAACGGTCGTTGACCGTAATGCCCTTTCGGGTGTAGTCAATGCCTGCAGCCTCAAGGTTCAGACCTTCTGTGTTGGGACGTCGGCCCACAGCCATCAGAACCTTATGGGCCTGGACCGTAAATTCCTTGTCCTTTTTAAGATAAGTGACAGTATTACCGTCAATGCGTGTTACCTGCGCCTGCACCTCAATGCCAATGCCGCGTTTTGAGAGCGACTGCTTAAGGCGTTTGGCCAGATCCACATCAAAGCGCGGCAGGATATTGGGACAATACTCCAGCACCGTTACCTCACTGCCGAAACTGCGGAATATTGACGCGAACTCCAGACCTATCACACCGCCGCCTATCACGCAGAGACTCTCGGGAACCTCTGTAAAATCCAGAATTTCCTTTGATGTAAGACAACTGTCTGCACCGGGTATGGGCAATGAGGCCGATACCGAACCGGTTGCGATGATGATCTTATCGGCAGTATACTCCTGACCGTCGCATACAACGGTTTTGGAATCCTTGAACTGCGCCTTGCCATGCACCACCTGAACATTCTTGAGCAGCATGTCAATACCACCGCGCAACTGTTCAATGACAGCCTGCTTACGCTGGGCTGTTGCCGCAAATGACGGTTTGCAGTCCAGGCCGGCTTTGTTGTTCTGCTCAATCAGTTCAGCATAGTGGCAGAATGTCTTGGTAGGTATGCAGCCCTCGTTAAGGCAGGTGCCGCCAAGCGGCCCTTCAGTGATAAGGGTTACTTCCAGTCCCAGTTTTGCGGCCTCAACAGCAGTCTCATAACCGCCGGGGCCTGCACCTATTATCAGCAGTCGCATGCGTCCCAGTATTTAAGGATAGGATTACGGGCTGCCGATGTCTCGTCAGGACGGGATATGGGCGTGTTGTGCGGTGCATTGTGCAGGATATCGGGATCCTGTGCAGCCTCGGCTGCAATCTTGCGCATTACCTCAATAAACTCATCCAGCGTTTCCTTTGACTCAGTCTCGGTTGGCTCAATCATTATGGCCTGATGGAACAGCAACGGGAAATAAATAGTAGGTGCATGGAACCCGAAGTCAAGCAGGCGCTTGGCAACATCAAGTGTTGCTGCACCCTCCTTACCCTCACATGCGCCGTCGTTTATGAGTCCGTCAAATACAAACTCATGCTTGCATACGGTAGGTATGGGCAGTTTGTAGCAATCCTTAAGCGACTCCTTTATGTAGTTGGCCCCCAGAGTGGCCAGCTTGCCGCACAGCTTTACGTTCTCTCGGCCCAGCATAAGGATATATGCGTATGCACGCAGCATCACGCCAAAGTTGCCGTTGAACCCTGATACGTTCACACCCAGGAACGGCACCAGTTTGTCACAAACGCCCACGGGACCGCTGCCGGGACCGCCGCCTCCGTGAGGCGTTGAGAAAGACTTGTGCAGGTTAAGGTGCATCACGTCAAATCCCATATCGCCCGGACGTACCGTACCTATGAGCGGATTCATATTGGCACCGTCATAGTAGAGCAGACCGCCTGCGGCATGAACCAACTGAGCTATCTCCTTTATGTCTTTCTCAAAGAGTCCCAAAGTATTGGGATTGGTCATCATTATGCCGGCAATGGTATCGTCCAGCAGAGGCTTAAGATCCTCAACATCGACCAGACCGTTGGCGTTTGACTTTACCACTACCACATCCAGACCGCATACTGCCGCGCTGGCGGGATTGGTTCCGTGGGCACTGTCAGGGACAATGATGCGGGTACGCTTACAGTCACCTCGTGACATATGGTATTCGCGTATTATCATAAGTCCGGTAAGTTCACCGTGAGCTCCTGCGCAGGGCTTGAATGTAAAGTGCTTCATGCCTGTAATGGCAGCCAGCGCATGGTCCAGACCCTCATAAACTGCATCTATACCGGGAACATCCTTCTGCAACGGATGAATGCCGCCAAATGCGGGCATTGCTGCAATCTCCTCGTTTATCTTGGGGTTGTATTTCATTGTGCAGCTGCCCAGCGGATAAAAACCGGTGTCAACGCCAAAGTTCATCTGACTCAGGTTGGTGTAGTGACGTACCACATCCACCTCGCTTACCTGGGGCAGTTCCGGTGCCTTGGTTCTCAACAGTCCGGCTGGGATTGCCTCCGTGCCCTTGCACTTGCTGCAGGTCTGGGGTAATGAATAACCTGTGCGGCCCTGCTTGCTTAACTCGAATATCAGTTTATCGTAGTAATTCATGTTTTTACTGTTACGGGACTTCGTCCCTACGTTGGCTGTTGGCTGTTAGCCTTCGGTAGCCAATAGCTAATAGCTAATAGCCAATAGTTCAACCAATAAATCAATATCGGCATAACTGCGTTTTTCGGTGACGCAGAAACTCACGTAACCATCCTCGGTCTCAAGGGCGCCAAAGAAACCGGCATCGGCCAGTTTTTTCTGGACCTGAGCGACGGGAACCTTTGACTTGAGCACGAACTCTTTCAGGAATACGGCATCCTTGAATACGGGTTCAAACTGTCTGGTTGCAAGGAGCTTGTCATACAGGTAATGAGCGCGCTGATAGCACAGGTCATTTACCTGTTTAAGGCCCTCAGGACCCATCAGTGACAGATAAACCGTTACCCAGAGTGCCATCAGGCTCTCGTTTGAGCAGATGTTGCTGGTGGCTTTCTCGCGGCGGATGTGCTGCTCGCGGGCCTGCAGTGTGAGTACGAATGAGCGGCGGCCCTCCTTATCGGTTGTCTGACCAACAATACGGCCGGGCAGCTTGCGCATGTAATCCTGCTTGCAGGCCATAAAGCCTACGTACGGACCTCCGTAACACAACGGAATTCCCAATGGCTGACCGTCACCTACGGCAACATCGGCTCCCCACTCTGCGGGTGTCTTTACTACTGCCAGAGCTGACGGGTCACAGTATACTGTAAGCAGTGCCTTGTCGGCGTGCAGGGCATCGGCCATGCCTTCAAGATTCTCTATTATTCCAAAGCGGTTTACTGAAGGTACAATTGCACCGGCCACATCACCCTGGGCTATAAGTTGCTCAAGTGATGATTTACTTGTCTGACCGTTTTCCTGGGCTATCTCCTTTATGGTTATACCAGCATATTTGGCGTATGTTGCAATCACTCCCCTGACCTGCGGCAGGAGGGTGTTTGAAACCAGTACTGTGTTGCGTTTCTTGGCCTGGGCCACCATCATGCGCATGGACTCGGCGGCGGCTGTGGGGCCGTCATACATGGAGGCATTGCTCACGTCCATTCCTGTCAGGGTGCAGATCATGCTCTGGTACTCAAATATGTACCTTAGCGTGCCTTGCGATATCTCGCACTGGTACGGGGTGTAGGCGGTTATGAACTCGCTGCGCTGGGTGATGTAGGGTATCACCGCGGGAGTATAGTGGTCATAGGCTCCGGCTCCGGCAAAGACCTTGAGCTTGGGGTTCTTTGCAGCCAGTCCCTCAAAAAAGTCACGGACCTGCTGCTCGGTCATTGCATCGGGCAGGTCGTACTCGCCTTTGTAAAGACAGTCCTGCGGGACATCGGCATACAGATCGTCCAGACTCTTCACTCCTATGCGGTCAAGCATGGCGCGAATGTCGCTGTCCGTATGCGGAAAATAGTGGAAACCGGCCATTACTCCTTAATGAATGCTTTGTAGGCCGATGCGTCCATCAGGTCGTCAAGTTCCGATGCATCACTCATCTGGACCTTGATGATCCAGTTCTCAAAGGCATCATCGTTGACCAGTTTGGGGTCGTCGACTACTGCGTCGTTTACCTCTACTACTGTTCCGCTTACGGGGCTGAACAGGTCGCTGGCGGCTTTTACGCTCTCCAGGGCTCCGAATTCGGTGCCTTTCTCTACTTCATCGTCTACATCGGGGCAGTCTACGTAGGTTATCTCGCCCATCTCCTTTTGGGCAAAGTCCGTTACTCCAATGACTGCGATGTCACCTTCTGTCTTTACCCACTCGTGGGTGTCACTGTACTTTAAGCCTTCAATAATCTTGCTCATATTACTTATTTCTTATAATTTGTCTGATAAAAACGTTTCTTGATTACTTTGCCGGGGAATACTTTCTTTCTTATTCGGATGAATAATTCGGTATCCAGAGCGGCGTACTCAGACTTCACAAGGGCAAAGCAGATGCTGCGGTCCAGGGTGATGCTGTGGTAGCCGGTGGTTACTTCACCTATGACGGTGCCGTCGGATAGCTCTACTGGGTAGCCGTGGCGGGGGATGGCTCGGTCAAAGATTTCTATGCCTACCAGTTTTTTGTCTACTCCCAGCTCTTTTTGGGTTACCAGGGCTTCGCGGCCTATGAATTCGGCTTTGTCCAGTTTGCAGAATATGCCCAGGCCGGCCTGGATGGGACTTATGTCGGCGCTCAGTTCATCGCCGTACAGGGGCAGGCCTGCTTCAAAGCGCAGGGTGTCTCGGCAACCAAGACCGCAGGGCTGGACTCCGGCTTTGATCAGACGGTCCCAGATATCTACTGTATCCTGCAGGGTGGCGTACAGTTCAAAACCGTCCTCACCGGTGTAGCCTGAACGGCTTACTATCAGACGGTTATGGTTATACTCCGCATTGCAGTATTCATAAAAGTTCAATGATTTGGCGCAATCAAGTCCCAGCACCTCCAGAACAATCTTTTCGGACTCCGGTCCCTGTATTGCTATCTGGCCCCAGATATCGGACTGGTTGTCTATCTTTACGTTGTAACCCTTTTGCTGGGCCAGCATCCAGGCGTAGTCCTTGTCTATGTTGGAGGCGTTCACTACCAGCAGGAAACTGTCGGGTTCAAACTCGCGGTAAACCAGCAGGTCGTCCACACAGCCGCCATCGGGATAAAGCATCATTCCGTACAGTATCTTGCCGGGGTTGTAACCGCTTATGTTATTTGTAAAGATATGGTTTATAAAAGCTTCGGAATCGGGTCCGCTTATAAATATCTCACCCATGTGGGACACGTCAAACACACCTACGTTATTACGGACAGCCAAATGTTCCTGGGTAATACCCACATACTGAATGGGCATGTCAAATCCGGCAAACGGACTCATTTGAGCGCCTAAAGCCACATGATTGTCGTAAAGACAGGTCTTTTTAATTTCTTCGGCCATATCTGATAAAGTTTTCGTCAAGATAGGTTTTTTCAATTTCAAGAACCTTATTCAGTTCAGAACTGCTTAAAACCTGCATATCCTTACAAAAATAATCAATCAGTTTTGACTGCAAAACTTCAAAGCCAAAAAGTAATCCACAATTTTTAAGATTCTCCACACGCTGCCTTACCGACTTTATTCCCTTGCTGTCAAGTTTCTCCTTTGAAGGGGTTATGGCTCGCTCCATTTCGGTAAAATCAGTGTCATAGAGCAGTGTTCCGTGCACTATGCAACCGGTCTTTGTGGCATAGCAGGCATTGCCCGATACCTTGCGCCCGCCCACAAGCACATCGTTATGCTCGGTACGTACCGCATCAAGTCCCATTTCACGCAGGGCATTTGCCAAATTTGACAGATAATTGTCAAATGCGGTGTTCACATCGGGACAGTCGGTTATATAAGATATCATCAGGTTGCCGGGATCGGCATACACGCAGCCGCCACCGCTTTTGCGCCGATACATGCTGATTCCGTGTTCAAGGCAGTATGGCACATTAACTTCAGCCTCCATATCCTGGTTCCGTCCGAATATTACCGTTGGCTGTACGTTCCACAGAAAGAAAGAGCCGGGCGCATTCTCCACCGCCCACTCCTCCAACGCCAGCCAGAATACCAGCCTGCGGAAGTTTGTCTGCGCTCCTTGTGGTAAAATTAAATGAGTCATCTCTCAAAATTAGCAAAAAAATAAATGGCAGCCAACCTTACAAGACTGCCATTTATCCGGGGTCCATGCATTACAGTTTAGAAAAGGAAACAAACTGTGAACACATTTAACGGACACCTTTTCATTCCAACATTGCCTTTTTACAGTCCGGAATGTCGTCTCGACAGCCCAGGATTGCACTGCAAATATCGGCATAGCATTCCGAATGGAATTAGCCAGAAAACAAATAAATTTGTCAAATTTGAAACAATGGTCAGATTTATTCTCTATCTTAGTTGTCCAAAATGAAACCGGATGAATGTAAAAATCATAACAGACAACTTGATTCATGCGAAGATACAGTATTAAAGAAATAGCAAATGCTCCCAATGAATGGGGATCGGCCAGTTACAAAGACCAGATAGCTGTTTTTGACGCCCGATTTGCTGACCGAGCAACGTCTGGAGGGCTTTTTGGCATAGATGCATTTGCCATAGGATATGCCACACACGGTTACGCCGTATATGAATTCAACAATGTAGTGTACCGCCAGGAACCCGGTGACCTGTTTATGTTGGCGCCCACACACACCTGCCGTATAATAGAGTGCGGACAGAATTACAGGTTACGGTGCCTGCTGTTTGACAGTAACGGTTACAACATGTCAGTACATATGAATTATCTTGTCAAATCTGAAAGATGGATCCAGACATATTTCAACCCCATTTTGAGACTCAACAATGATGAAGCTCAAATAATGAAGAGCTGTACAGACCGGATAATTGAACAGATAAACCGTAAGGATTGTCCTAATCACGTTGCGTTGATAAGGCTTGCCACCACATGGCATCATGTGGAACTTGACAACATATTGCAAAAACGCCAGAATGAGACAAGCGACAACAACAAGCCGTTAACCCGCAGGCAGACTCTAGCCCGTCAACTATACAATCTTATTGTAAACCATTATCGTGAAGAACATCAGGTCAACTTTTATTCGGAACAGATGTGCCTTACGCCACAGTATCTGAATCAGATAACAACCAGCGTATTCGGCAAGACACTCAGCACCATTATTTCGGACCTGCTGTTCTCTACCGCCCGCGCAATGATACTGTCATCCCAGATGAGCCTGCAGGAGATAGCCGATGAACTGAATTTTCCCGATCAGGCATCGTTCAGCAAATTCATAAAGAAAAACGCCGGAGTAAGCCCCAACAATCTGCGCAATATGAATCCCCATCAGGGAACTATCTGAAATTGTTAAAGCGGTAGCTGAACGATATCACGAACATTGAGGTATCGCTGAACGTACGTGTCTCATGCCAGCTTGTACCCGATACCGTTGCCGAGAATCCGTTATATGACTTGAGTATGTCACGCCATGTAACGCTTAACGTAGCCTGACGGCTCTTAAGGAAACTCCACTCGGCCGATATGTTCCACAGGCATTCCGGACGGTTGGCCGATTCCATCTCATACCCAAAGGGATGTGAGTAATTGCAGCGGGTGGATGCCCCCAGGCCAATTGATGACTGGTATGATATTTCGGCACTGGCTGTCAATCTCTTTCCTCCGCTGGCATTATCCAAATAATCACTCTTACTGTGGTCCATAGTGTAACCCACATTGCCGCTTATCATCCAAAACTGATCGGAGTATGCGCCCTCAAGTCCAACAGTCACCCTGTGATAATCAGTTGCGCTCTTTTTTGCCTGGGCATCGGAAAATGACTGGACATATGCCACATTGTGGTTAAATGAGTGATTGGCTGTAAGGTTGACCGAAAGGTCCTGGAACGGATAAGTCAAAAACAGGTATTCGCTCATATTCCAGCTGCCGTTTATGTTATCGGGCGATGTTATACGGGCGCCTGTTTTACGGTCCAGCCTGGTCAATGTAGTTATCTGGTCAATGGTTGTACCATAAGTTACGCGGGTTCGCATCCATGATTTGAGCTGGAATTCCAGATTCACATTGTGTGTAAAGGAGTTTTTGAGTGAGCTGTTACCCTCATGGATATTCATAGGATCGCTGTAGTCCGTAACCATGGAGAGCTGTTCCACTCCCGGAAGTCCGTTTGAACCGCTGTAGCCGAATCCAATCTGACTTTTACGGAAAATCTTGACACGGAAATCGGCATTGGCCGAATAACGGATTCCTGAATACCGGATATGTTCATCATCCTTACCGGGCATCCTGTTCATATTGTCAATGGTCATAACGACCGGCGCACCGTTAACCGACAGGTTTACCCTGAATACTGAATCCGAATAAAAATAATCCAAGTCCAATGAATTGTTCAGATCGCTGTTGCGCCTGTCATAGTATAGGGAATCCACTTGGGTCAATACTCCATTATCGCCCATATCCTCATATTGCTGGATACTCTTGCCGTCGTTGTATGTGAACGAGTAACCCAAGCCCAGGTAACCTATTGAACCTATTCTACGATTCAGATTGGCGCTAAAGCGGTAGTTGTTTGTCTGATTGGGAGTGTATATCCTATGATCCACCTTGCGGATGCTGTCACCGTTTCCCAACTGTGCAAAGTGGCTTTGGGTCCTGTTAATGCTGGTACCGTCGGCATCGGAACGACCCATGCCCATGTTCACATAAAAGTTATACTTTTGGTCCTCGCCAAAGTTCCACGAAAAGGTACCGCTTACATTATATGACTTTGTGACATTGTCGCTCGTATTTGACTGGGTGGTAGCGCTTATCAGTCCCTCCCCCTGGTTGGATATGGAATCGGTAGTATTGTTGGTGTCAGTGTTCCAACTCTTGCTCATATCCATGTTGACTCCATACCACATACTCTCGTTAACCCTTCCGTTCACTCCAGCCCTTCCGTTCCAGTTATGACCGCTGTTGGATGTGGTATTCTCGCTTACAGAGTTCTGTGTGAACTCCGGCATGAACATCTTGCTGAAATCGGATGTCTTATTCTCGTTATAATTGCTTCCGTAGCCCAACGATGCATCGACCGATACTTTCTTGAACTCCTTGCTGTAATAGAGATTGCCGTTGGTATTCTCCGATTTTAGTTCATGAGAGTATTCATTCGGGATGGAGTTTCTTGAAAATGAGCCGTATAACTCTGAGCCGCCCTCTTTCCACATTGAACCGTCAACGGATATGTTGTATTTGTCAAAGTTCTCGGTGGTTCCCAATTCCACGCTTCCAAAAACAGTACGGTCCATAGGTTCCTTGGTCTGCATGTCCATAACAAGGTGGTTGTCACTGTTTACCTTAAGGGTATCATCGGGTACCTCGTATATTTTAAGGCTCTTTAGTTTGTCGGTTGGCATATTGTTGAGCGCAATGCTCATGTCGCGCTTAAAGAAAGAGTCTCCGTTAAGACGAATTTCATTTATGTCGCGACCCAGATATGTCATCTTTCCATCGGAGTACTTAAGGCCGGGAAGGCGGCGCACCAGGTCCAGCAACACGCTTCCGGTTGGCATCTCGTATGCATCGGCATTGAATATTATTGTATCTCCGCGCTGGTACATACGCTGCAGTTCAGCTACAATCTCAACCTCCTCGGTCGTAACAGGATTGCTCCTAAGGACAACGGAATCCAGTTCAACATAATAAGAGTTTACCCCACTTTCCTTTTTCATGACGGGGTCAAAGATTGTATCAAGGGTCTGCATTCCAAGATACGATATCGTGACGCGCAGACGTGTATCCTTAAGCCGGTCACGACGGGACATGTATACCCAAAAGCTGCCGTCCTTATCGGCCGCCATACCGTCAAATTCAGTGGTGTCGCCCATGCATGTAACCTTTATGTTGGCACTCTGAAGCGGATATGGCTCGGGCTCAAAATAGTCCACGCCATACACCTTACCAGTAACCTGGAATGATTGCTTGATGTATGTGCGGAGCATGGACTCTATCTCAGGACTGCTCCAGTCCTGGGCCACAACTCCCGTAACTGACAACAGCGTCAATGCTGAAAAGACAGCTCTTTTTATTTTATGTTGAAAGTATTGCCAGAACATTATATAGTTCATCATCAATAGGCTTGTCTTTCTTTACAGCCTGTGCAAACGGGATATTGACCATCTTGTCATTGATTACGCCTATCATAACGTTGCGCTGTCCCTCTTTCAACGCTTCAATTGCAGCTACGCCCATACGGCTGGCCAGAATACGGTCAACTGCGCTGGGACGGCCGCCGCGCTGTACATAGCCCAGTATTGAAACACGAACATCAAATTCAGGATACTCGTTGTGCATACGCTCGGCGTAGTGCATTGCGCCTCCATCGGCTTCCGATACAATTACTATAGAGCTGCGCTTGGATTTACGTATGCCACGCTCTATGTAGGCAGCCAGCTGGTCTATATCGGTACTGCTCTCAGGAATGATGGCAGCTTCGGCTCCGGCTGCTATTGCGCTGTTCATGGCCAGGAAACCGGCATCGCGCCCCATTACCTCTATAAAGAATATGCGGTTGTGTGAGTTTGCGGTATCGTGAATCTTGTCCACGCACTCCACTATCGTGTTAAGTGCGGTATCGTAACCTATTGTGTTATCGGTGCCGTAAAGGTCATTGTCAATGGTGCCCGGCAACCCTATTACGGGAATGTCGTATTCGGCCGACAACTCCTGCGCGCCGGACAGGGATCCGTTGCCGCCTATCACCACAAGGGCGTCAATATTGTATTTCTTTATTGTCTGATTTGCCTTGGCACGACCCTCGGGGGTCATGAATCTCTTGCTGCGGGCAGTTCTGAGAATGGTTCCGCCCTCAAAGATAATGCCCGATACGCTCTCGGTGGTAAACTCCTTTACTACGCCGTCAATCAGGCCTTCGTATCCACGGTAAATTCCAAAAACTTTCCAACCTTCAAATATCGCCGCGCGGGTTACCGCACGTATGGCTGCGTTCATACCGGGAGAATCACCACCCGACGTCAATATACCTATACTCTTAATCTTTGCCATTCTACCAAAATTTTCTGCAAAGGTACAAAAAAAAGGGCACAAAGGGGACGGTTTTTTTCGGGCCAAAGGGGACGGTTCCGTTTGGCATTTAGATAAGGCTCCTAATTACTACTAATACTCTTCGTTCAATTAGGATTCTCAGTGGTAGTGCCAAACGGAACCGTCCCCTTTGGCCCGAAAA